>DFBR01000203.1:21195-30124 GCA_002367375.1 Erythrobacter sp. UBA3075
TTGAACGGCAGTAAGCCGGTGCCGTCACTCGTGGTGCCTTCGGGGAACAGCGTCAGCGTGCCGCCATGATCCATGGCTGCGCGAATGTCATCTGCCTGCTCGTTCACGCTGGATCGGCGGGTACGCGCCACGAAGACAGTCTCGTTCATCATGCATAGCCATTTCAGGAAGGCGAACTGGGCCAGCCCATCATGCGCGACAAAGGCGCTGTTCGCGGCATGGGAGAGGGCGGGAATGTCGATCCAGGTAACGTGATTGGATAGCAGCAATGCGCCGGGAACGCGCTTGCCGTGGCGGCGCAAATGCAGGCCCGCAATGGCGCCGATCCCGGCCAGGAACACGCGCGGCCATGTCCGGTCGAGGCCCAGCAGTCGCCACAGATAATGCAGCGGCACGCAAACCAGCAGCAACATCAGCATTCCGATGATGCGCAGGACGATTAGCCCATATCCTAGTAGTGAAATGCGCGTGTCGCTTTCGGCAAGGGCCTGCGTCACGCGCGCGCTCAGCTCTTCTCTTCGCGGTCGAGACGGACAGCGTAAAGTTCCATCCGGTGGTCGACCAAGCGGTAGCCCAGCCTCTCGGCAATTTGGCGCTGAAGCGCTTCGAGTTCGGGATCGACGAATTCCACGACCTTGCCCGTTTCCACGTCGATCAGATGATCGTGATGCGCTTCAGGAGCGGCTTCATAACGGGCGCGGCCATCGCCGAAATCATGGCGGTCGAGGATGCCGGCATCTTCGAACAGGCGCACAGTGCGATAGACGGTGGCGATAGAGATCTTGGGATCGACCGCCGAGGCGCGCGAATGCAGCAATTCCACATCGGGGTGATCGTCACTTTCGGACAATACCCTGGCAATGGTTCGCCGCTGGTCGGTAATTCGAAGGCCACGTTCGGCGCAAAGAGCTTCTAGGTCGATCATCAGAGTATATTGGCCCGAATAAGTGCTTTTTTGCAAACCTTCAAAAGGAAACGCCCCGCAGCCTTAGGGGCGCGGGGCGTTTCGCTCAAGCATCGGCCTTGCGGCCATCTACAGATGCATCAGCTTTTCTTCTTGCGGACTGCCTTTGCCTTGGGCTTCTGACCCGGCTTGCGACCCAGACCGATCTTCTTCGCCAGCTCGCGACGCTTTTCAGCATAGGCGGGGGCGACCATCGGATAATCGGCGGGCAGGTTCCAGCGCTCACGATACTCGTCAGGAGTCATGCCGTGATCGGTCATGAGGTGCCGTTTGAGCATCTTCATCTTCTTGCCGTCTTCAAGGCAGACGACGTGATCGTTCTTCACCGATGCGCGGATGGAAACCGCCGGTTCAGGGCGTTCTTCGACCTGCGCTTCTTCGCCAAGGCTGGAAAGCGCGCCGTATACGTTTTGGATCAGTGAAGGGAGTTCGCCGGAATCGACGTTGTTGTTGGCGACCTGAGCCGTGACGATGTCCGCAGTGAGCGTGATCAGCATCTCGTTCGTGTCGGATTCAAGTGTATCCATTGTTACCTCTGTAATTGCGTACCCGAATTATCATTCACTCTCGCTATTCGGAGCGAATTGATGAGGCCCTTGGCGCAAATATTTTGTTGCTACAAGGGCGGATAGGGCAAGTGTGCGATCTTTTCGTCAAAACGGACTGAAAATTATCATCTATTTGTTTATCGAGCAAGTTGATCCAGACAGAAAGCGAAAGTAATCGCATCTAACGGACCGCCCACGGCGCCTCGGTAATAACCTGATCGCAAACCGACCTGAATAAAGCCGAAGTCGCGGTAGAGATGTTCCGCAGGATTGCCCGCCCGCATTTCAAGAAAGATCTTTGTCACGCCGCGATCTATTGATTCTCCTGCAAATTTTTTGAGCAATTGCGTGCCGATACCTTGCCCGCGAAATTCGGGGCGCACGGCAATCAGCAGCAGTTCTTCTTCGTCGGCAGCGTGGCGTGACAGGGTGAAGCCGGTCGTGCGCTCGGCCACAATCGGCTCGCCCTCCGCCTGACCAGACAGCGAGTAATGCGTATTGGGCGTAACCAGCGCATCGGCGACCTGTCGCCGGGTCCACGCCTCGCCATAGGTGCTGTCGAAGGCTTCGCGCATGACCACCATGATGGCATCGACCGGATCGTCCATCACGTTCTTACCTGCGGTTTGGCGTCGGGCGGACGGCCATAGATTGGCGTAAGGTCGGTAGTTAGCCGCGTTTCGTGGAGCAGATAGGCTTTGCGGGCATCGGGTAACATGTTGAGAACCATGCGGTCATCACCGAGCAATTCCGCCAGTTCCTCCGCCCTGTTCCCGGCAACCACCTGATGCTTGCACGCTTTGGCCGCTTCTTCCGGCACCAGCGAGCGAACGTCATCTTCGGGCTGATTGCTGTCAGCGAAATTCTGGACGAAATATTCGCCGTGTCCGCCATTCATGCAGATCGTGACAGGGCGAGGCTGGGGTTGCCATGTGCGTGCCGCGATCAGGCTGAGCGTCGGATAGCCGAGCACCTGCGCGCCCCACGCCAGCCCCAGCGCGCGTGCCGCCGCGAGTCCAATCCGCACACCGGTAAAGCTGCCGGGGCCGAGCGAGACGAGAATGCGATCCGCGCGGCCCTTGTCCGGCAATTCGGCAATCATCGGCACCAGCCGTTCGGCATGGCCGCGATTTATGACCTCGCAGCGCCCCTCGACCAGCGCTGTTCCATCGAACAGTGCCGCCGAGCACGCTTCGGTCGCGCAATCTATCGCCAGTGTCAGCATAGACCAGCGCGCTTAGGCGATCAGACCACTTTATTGAAGGTGTCGAATTCGGGACGCGGGCCGCGATCGTGAAGAGACGCCGGATCGCCATAACCGATCGAACAAATCCAGTCGGCACGGTAACGTGGCTGGTCGGCGAAGAATNNATAGGCGCCTTGCAGCACCGAATTGCGGAACGCGCTTTCCTTGCGGCCTTCCTCATCGCCTTCGAACCAGCTCTTGGCATCGGTATACGGGAACAGCCACGGCAACTGCTCGTGGAAATCGAGATCATATCCGATGATGACGGTGGCGGGAGCTGCGAGAATTTTGTCCTTGTTCCCCTCTGCGGCACAATCGGCAAGTTTCTGCTTGGCCTCATCGCTGGTGCACCAGACGAACCGACCGGGCTGCTGATTGGCCGAGGTCGCGCCCATTTTCGCCAGCTCGTAAATCGCGTGGATTTGCTGCTCGGTCACCGGCTTGTCGAGCCAGCCATTGTAGGTGCGGGCTTTGCGAAAGATCTGGTCGAGTGCGGAATCGGAAAGCGTGTCGGTCATGCCGTGGGTGTCTCCATCAGAATATGCAGGAAGGTAATTTCCCCATCAACGCGGCAGCGCCGCGAAGGTTCACCTACGCTCGCGTTAGGCGGCGCGGACTTCTTTCACCTCGGGTACGTAGTGCTTCAAAAGGCCTTCGATACCGTGCTTCAGCGTGGCGGTGGAGCTGGGGCAGCCCGAACACGCGCCCTGCATTTGCAGGAAGACAACTCCGTCACGGAAACCGCGATAGCGGATGTCGCCGCCATCGCTGGCAACCGCTGGCCGCACGCGGCTTTCCAGAAGCTCATGGATTTGCGCGACGATATCTTCTGTGCCGTCATCATTGCCGATGTCGGACGCGTCGTCCTCTGCTGGAACGGAAAAACCGCTGGCATCGCCGCCTGCAAACAGCGGGGCCTCGGAAACGAAATGATCAAGCAACACTGCGACGACCTGCGGCTTGAGGTCGGCCCATGCAACGCCCGGCGCGGCTGTGACCGAGACGAAGTCCGAACCGAAGAAAACGCCGGTCACTTCCCCTGTGTCGAATAGGCCCTGTGCCAGCGGGCTGGCCTCGGCATCCTCCGGCGTTGCAAAATCGCGTGTGCCGCTCGGCATGACCTGCCGGCCGGGCAGAAATTTGAGCGTTGCGGGGTTGGGCGTGGTTTCGGTCTCTATGAACATCCCTGCGATGTAGGAGCGAGCACAAGCCGCGGCAAGTGTGGCACAAAGCGGCTTTGCGAACATTTATTCATCGTTACCATTCACCGGACCTTCATTCCTTGCTCAGCTATTGGGGCACCATGACCATTCTTGCTCGCGCACTCCGCCTGTTTGTCCCATTTGCCTTGTTCGTGCCCATTGCGGCACCGGTTCAGGCGCAGAACTGCGTTATCCGCGCGACCGAGGCCGATCAGCCGCAATATTCGCGGCCAGAAGATCCGTGGATCTACCGCGGCACGGATATCCCTATTGATGAGCAATGGCTGTTCGGTGAAATGCCCAATGGCGTGCGCTATGCTGTGCGGCAGAACGACGTGCCGCCGTGCCAGATCAGTCTGCGCGTGCGGGTCGATGCAGGTTCGCTGCACGAGGAAGATAGCGAGCGCGGCTTCGCTCACCTGCTCGAACACCTCGTCTTCCGCGAATCCGCCACATTTGGCCCGGGTGAGGCGATTGCCCATTTCCAGCGGCTTGGCGCGAGCTTTGGTTATGACACCAACGCCACCACCAGCCCGACCGCGACAACCTATAATCTCAACCTGCCCAACGCTAATCGCACCACGCTGGATGACAGCGTGCGGCGCTTTGCGGGCATGGTGATTTCGCCCACGCTGTCCGCCGCCAATCTGGCGCAGGACGTGCCCATCGTGCTCAGCGAGCGGCGCGAACAGGCCGGGCCGCAGCGCCGCGTTGCTGAGGCGACCACCGCGACATTCTTTGCCGGGCAGCGATTGGCTGAACGCAGCCCCATCGGCACGGTTGAGACATTGCAGGGTGCCACGGCAGAGGCTGTGCAGGCCTTCCACCACCGCTGGTACCGCCCGCAAAACGCTGTTGTCGTGCTGGTTGGCGATGCCGAGCCGCGCGTACTTGCCGCCGTGGTCGAGCGCCATTTTGCCGATTGGGAAGGCCATGGAGCATTCGTGCCCGCGCCCGACTTCGGTGATCCGGTCGCTCCTGCTGATGCCAATCTGAACAATCCGGTGGGCGAAGTCGATGTGATCGTAGAGCCGGGCCAACCGCGCGCCGTCACCTATGCGATCATGCGGCCATGGGTCGAAGTGGTCGACAATCTTGAATACAACCGCCGCAATCTGCTCGGCGAAGTCGGGCTGGCAGTGGTGAATCGCCGGTTGGAAAACCGCGCGCGCGCCGGTGGATCGTTCCTGTTTGCAGCCGTAGGCCGGGACAAGATAAGCCGCTCTGTCGACGGCACATTTGTGACCTACGCTCCGCTGACCGATGATTGGGAAACCGCGCTGGACGATGTCCGATCTGTGATTGCAGACGCGCTGTCGCAGCCGCCCGCACAATCGGAAATCGATCAGGCCGTGGCGCAATATGACGTCGCCTTCGTCGATATGGTTGAACAATCGCGCATTCAGGCCGGGTCGCAACTGGCCGACCAGATTGTGCAGGCGGTGGATATTCGTGAAGCGGTGGCGAGCCCGGAAACCTTCCTCCAGGTGTTCCGCTCCATCTCCAGCCGATTCACGCCGGAAGACGTGCTGGCAGCGACGCAGGATCTGTTCGAAGGCGAGGTCGTCCGTTCGGTCATGCTCAGCCCGGCACCGGGCGAAGCGACTGCGGCTGAATTGCGCGCTGCACTGGAATCGAGCGTCGTGGCAAATGGCGTTGCGCGCGACGATGCCGAAGCGATCAATTTTGCTGACCTGCCCGCCATTGGTGCGCCTGCTGAGCCGACCGCGCGCGAGCAGATCGGCCTGCTGGGTGTTGAGCGCGTGACCTTCCCCAATGGCGTGCGCGCCTTGCTGATGGACCGCGATAATGAACCCGGCCGTGTCACCGTGCGCGTGCGCTTTGGCGCAGGCTGGCGAGCGTTCGAAGGTGACGAGGCGGTCTATGCAGAACTCGGCCCTATTGCGCTGGTCAATTCGGGCATTGGTCCACTCGACCAGAACGATCTTGATCGCATCGCAGCCGACCGCAAACTCGGCTTCGATTTCAATATTGAGCCCGGCACGTTCACCTTCCAGGGCCTGACCCGTCAGGAAGACCTTGAACAGCAACTCTATCTGTTCGCTGCCAAGCTCTCCATGCCAAGCTGGGATGCCAATCCGGTTGAGCGCGCGCGTGCCTCTGCGTTGCTCGCCTATGATAGCTATGGCCGTGATCCCAATGGCATTCTCAACCGTGATCTTGATTATTTGCTGCGCGATGAAGACCGGCGCTTTCGCACGCCCACGCCCGCCGAAATGGAGGCCGCAACGCCCGAAGGTTTCCGCGCCGTGTGGGAACGCCTGCTGGCGCAAGGACAGATCGAAGTGGCGGTGTTCGGAGATATCGACCGAGACGCGACGATTGCCGCGCTTGGCCGTACTTTCGGCGCGATGGCGCCTCGTGAAGCCGTGCCAGCCGCAATCGCGGCGCGCTCTGTCTCCTTCCCGGCAGCGGGGGATGAACCACGCGTTCTGACCCATGGCGGCGATGCCGATCAGGCCGCAGCTGTGATTGCGTGGCCATTGGGCGGCGGGTCGGAAGGCATTGTCCGCAGCCGCAAGCTCGAACTGCTCTCGCAAATTTTCTCCAACCGTCTGCTCGATGGCCTGCGGGAACGTGCTGGGGCGGCCTATTCACCCTTCGTTACGTCAAGCTGGCCGCTTGATGTCAACAATGGCGGGGTGATGTTCGCGCTGGTGCAGATCGAGCCTGCGCTGCTGCCCGCCTTTTTCGATGAAGCGCAGTCGATTGCTGACGATCTTGTCGCCAATGGTCCGACGTCGGACGAGCTGGAGCGTGTGGTCGAACCCGCTCGCCAATACCTTTTGCGCGCGCAGACGGGCCACACTTTCTGGCTCAACCAACTCCAAGGCGCTGCCTTCGATGCCAACCGCATCGCCTATCTGCCCAGCATCTACACTGATTATGATGAAGCGACGGTGGGGGAAATGCAGGCGCTGGCAGCGCATTATCTGGCACGGCCCGGCTGGCAATTGCAGGTCGTGCCCGATGGCAGTGCGGCGAGTGCTCCTGCTGGCAGGTAAGCCGCGCGCCAATCAGCACGTGCGAAGATTTCTCAAGTAACCTTTGCGCCAGTGGTGCGCGGGTTGTAGATACCAATGTTTCCCCGCAAGATATGATTTTCGCGACCCGCCGGGGACGGGCGCCTACGCTGACGATGGAATGAAATTGGCACACGACTGGACACCCGCAAGCTGGAGGCAGGATAGCTTCACAGCAAAGCATTTGCCCGAATATCAGGACGCGGCCGCGTTGACCGCCGCGACCGATATGCTGGAAGGCTTTCCGCCGCTGGTGTTTGCCGGCGAAGCGCGAGAGCTGAAGGGCGAGCTGGGCAAGGTCTCCAGCGGAGAGGCATTCCTGCTGCAAGGCGGCGATTGCGCTGAGAGCTTTGCTGAATTCAGCCCCAACAATATCCGCGATACCTTCCGCGTGATCCTGCAAATGGCAGCCGTGCTGACCTTTGCCAGCAAGATGCCAGTAGTGAAGCTGGGCCGCATGGCCGGACAATTCGCCAAGCCGCGCAGCTCGGCGACTGAAACGCAAACGGACGCAAGCGGGCGCGATGTAACATTGCCGAGCTATCTGGGCGATAACGTCAACGGCATCGAATTTTCGCCGGAAACGCGGCGCAATGACCCAGAGCGCATGGTGCGCGCCTATTCGCAGGCTGCGGCCACGCTCAATCTGCTGCGCGCCTTTGCCGGTGGCGGTTATGCGAATTTGCGCGAAGTTCACCGCTGGACGCTGGATTTTATGGGTCGCAGCCCGTGGGCGGACAAATATCAGGACATTGCCGACCGGATTGGCGAAGCGCTCGATTTCATGGAGGCATGCGGGGTTGATATCGAAGACCAGCCGCAGCTCAAAACCTCCAGCTTCTACACCAGTCACGAGGCGCTGCTGCTGCCCTACGAACAGGCGATGACGCGGCAGGATTCGTTGACCGGCGAGTGGTACGACACTTCCGCTCACTTCCTGTGGATCGGTGATCGCACGCGCTTTATCGACAGCGCGCATGTTGAATTTCTGCGCGGGGTGAACAATCCCATCGGCGTCAAATGCGGCCCCAGTCTGGAGCCGGACGCGCTGCTGCAAATGCTCGATGTACTCAACCCCGCGCGCGAGCCGGGGCGCATCACGCTCATCAGCCGTTTTGGTCACAACAAGGTGGAAGAAGGCCTGCCGCCGCTCGTGCGCGCCATTCAGCGCGAAGGACATCCCGTGGTGTGGAGCTGCGACCCGATGCACGGCAATGTCATCAAGGCGGACAGCGGATTCAAGACGCGCCCGTTCGAACGCATCCTTGCCGAAGTGCGCGGCTTCTTCGCCGTCCACCGGGCCGAAGGCAGCCATGCGGGCGGCATCCATCTGGAAATGACCGGACAGGATGTGACCGAATGCACCGGCGGGGCAGTGGCGATCACCGATGAAGGGCTGAATGACCGCTATCACACGCATTGCGATCCGCGCCTCAACGCCGCGCAATCGCTGGAACTGGCGTTTCTGCTGGCCGAAATGCTCAATCTGGAGCTTGGCGATGGGCGCAGGGCTGCGGCCTGATTGCGTGGTAACCCCTAAGGGGCGCTAGAACGCCACCTCACCACTTTTAATTATGTCCCTGAAAGAGATATCTTTTGGGGACATAGCTTGCGATTTCATCAGTCATTGCGCGAACCGCTGCTGGTCAGCGTGCTGTGGGCGGCCTTCGCCGCCGTCAGCCTGTTGCTGCGCAGCGGGCTGGACGCGGTATTGCTGCTGTGGGCTCCGAGCGGCGTTGCTGTCGCCGCACTTCGCTATATTCCGCAACAGCGCTGGCCGCTGCTCGTTGCGATCCTTTTGCCGGTACAGGCGTTGACTGTCACCATGGCTGGAGTGCCGCTTTTCACGTCGTTCGCTTACGCTTTCTCAGCTTTGGCGCAGGCCACAATCTGTGCTGCGTTGAGTGTCCGTGTATTGGGTGACC
>DFBR01000203.1:30247-31621 GCA_002367375.1 Erythrobacter sp. UBA3075
CTGGGCATTCTGATCGTGACGCCAGCCCTGCTTCATGCGCGGGTCGAAATATCGCATTGGTGGCGTAATCGGCAGGCTCCCTTTGATCGCCAATGGGTACTGGCACTGGCCGGATGCGCAGTTCTGGCTGCTCTTGCCTTGCAGGTATCAACGGTGACGCTGATGCCGCTGTTGGTGGCGGCGATGATCGGCATGGCGACCCGCTTTGGCCATGCCGCGATTGCGATGACATTGCTGGTCTATATCGCCGTGGCCAGCGCTCTCAGCATTGGCGGAGCCAGCCCTATGCCAGCCTATGATGGCACTCGCGCCGAAGCTGTTCTGGCGATGGAAAGCTGGCTGCTCACCATGCTCGCAACTGCGCTCCCACTGGCGGCGGTATTCATGAAAAGCGAAGATCTGCAATTCGCCCTGATCCGGCGCAATTCGGACATGCACGAAAACCTGATGATGCTGGATCTGGCGGAGCAATTGGCGGGCATCGGGCGCTTGCGGATCGACCTTGAGTCGGGTGAGCAGGACTGGTCGCCGCGAATGCTCGAAATCCACGGACTTCCACCAGAGCTTGCCCCAGACCCCGGCGACGTGACGCACCTCCTGCCCGATGGCGGCGCTGCGTTGTTCCGCAGACTTGCCAAGAACCGCAATGACCGCGAGCCTTTCTCGTTCGACTATCGCATCAAGCAGCCCACCGGGTCCGAGCGTATCCTACGGATTTCCGTGCTCAACGAATTCAACAGCGATGGCCGCCGGATCGCTATTTTCGGCGCGGCGATGGATGTGACGCGGCAGGTCCACCGCGAACAGGCACTCGATCTGGCGCGGGGCAGGGCCGTGCAATTGGCGAATGAAGCGCAGGAACTGGCCAATACCGATCCGCTGACCAATCTTCCCAACCGTCGCTGCACTTTCGGGCGGTTGGAAACGATGGTCGATGTGGCGCAGGAACGCGGCTCTGCGCTCACTGCAATCATGTTCGACATCGACCATTTCAAGACAGTCAACGACACCTATGGTCACCAGACTGGCGACGAAGTGATCGTACAGGTGGCCGAATTGGCGCGGCGACAGGCCCGCCAGGGCGATGTCGTGGGGCGCATTGGGGGTGAGGAATTTGTTTGGCTGCTGCCCCGGATCGACGCCGCTGCCGCGCGAACGCTGGCAGAGCGGCTGCGTGGATCGGTCGAACGCGGGATCGAGGGTTCTTCGCTACCCACAGTCACAATCAGCGTAGGCCTCGCGCAATTCGAGCCGGGCGACGATGGCGACGACCTTCTCGCCCGCGCTGATGCGGCGCTGTATGAGGCCAAGGAAAGGGGCCGCAATCAGGTTCGCCGCGCGGCTTGAGAAACTTCGGGGAACATGGGCAAAAGC
>DFBR01000203.1:31647-32464 GCA_002367375.1 Erythrobacter sp. UBA3075
CCCAGGCCGAAACTCGCCACGCCAGCAATGCCAGCTCTTCGCTTGCCGAGCGTTTTCGGGCGACCCGGCGGCTGACCCGAAAGCTACTGGAGCCGCTGAGCGAGGCGGATGCAACGATTC
Organism: Erythrobacter sp. UBA3075; assembly: GCA_002367375.1. Lineage (GTDB taxonomy): Bacteria > Pseudomonadota > Alphaproteobacteria > Sphingomonadales > Sphingomonadaceae > Alteraurantiacibacter. The sequence goes on from DFBR01000203.1 coordinate 31,768, forward strand.
AGTCGATGGAAGATGCTTCGCCCGCCAAATGGCACGCGGCGCACACAACATGGTTTTGGGAAACCTTCCTGCTACGCGACCACGCGCCCGATTACGCTCTGTATGACGAGCAATTCCCGTTCCTGTTCAATTCCTATTATGAGGCCGAGGGTGACCGTATCGCGCGCGGCAATCGCGGTCTGGTGACGCGGCCGGCGCTGGAACATGTGCTTGAATGGCGCGCGCATGTCGATGCGGCGATGGAGGGATTGCTGGACGATCCGGCCTGCGCCGATCTCATCGCGCTGGGCATCGCGCATGAACAGCAGCATATCGAATTGCTGCTGACGGACATCAAACATGCCTTCAGCAAGAACCCTGTCGGCCCCGCCATGTGGGATGCGCCTTCGCCGCAGCCATCGCAGCAGGACAAAGGCTGGCTGGAACATCCCGGCGGTATCGCGCGCATCGGCCATCAGGATGATAGCTTTGCCTTCGACAATGAAGGCCCCGCGCACCGCGTGCTGCTGGAACCGTTCGCCTTGTCGCGCCGCCTCGTTACAAATGGCGAATGGGACGCCTTCATCGCCGATGGCGGCTACAAGGATCACCGGCTGTGGCTGTCAGATGGCTGGAGCTGGCTTGACCGCTGCAACATCACGGCGCCGCTGTATTGGCGCGGTGATGAGTATTTTACCCATTGCGGCTGGCAGAAGCG
>DFBR01000203.1:32500-35946 GCA_002367375.1 Erythrobacter sp. UBA3075
CATGGTCTGGCGCGCGCCTCCCGACCGAATTTGAATGGGAAGCTGTCGCACGCGGGCAGGATGCTCCGGAAAATGCGCCGCGCTTCGATGCGAGTGTCGGCAACCAGCTCGACGCCGCTGCGCCGCCTCAGCCCGTAGGCACGGGCGAGCTGTTTGGCGATGTCTGGCAATTCACCCGCTCATCCTATTCCCCCTATCCGCGCTTCACACCGGCAGAGGGCGCGGTGGGTGAATATAACGGCAAATTCATGGCCGGGCAGTGGGTGCTCAAAGGTGCCAGCTGCGCCACCGTGCGGGGCCATTCGCGGCCCAGCTATCGCAATTTCTTCTACTCGCAGCAGCGTTGGCAGTTCACCGGACTGCGGCTCGCAAAGGATATTGGATGACCGAGCAACAAGGCATTCGCCTCGTCGATCTGGACGAGGACGGGGTCGACCGCGCCTTTCGCGCCGACGTGCTGACAGGCCTTTCCCAGCCCCAAAAGGCTATTCCAGCGCGCTGGTTCTATGATGAGCGCGGCTCAGAATTGTTCGAGGATATTACGCAGGTCGCGGAATATTATCCGACCCGTGCGGAAACCGAGATATTGCGCGGCAAGGGTGCGCAGTTCGCTGAGTTGATTGGCGAGGGGCGTGCAGTCGTCGAATTCGGCTCTGGCTCGTCGGTCAAAACGCCGTTGCTGCTATCCGCCATTGCGCCGGCTGCCTATGTCCCGCTCGACATTTCGGGCGATTTCCTGCGCGCCGCTGCTGCCGATCTCTCGGCGAAATTCCCTAGCCTGCCAGTACATCCGGTGGAGGCCGATTTCACCAAGCGCGTGGAATTGCCCGCAGCCGTAAACGAGATGCCCAAGCTCGGCTTCTTCCCCGGTTCCACCATCGGCAACATGGTCCCGCGCACTGCGGTCGATCTGCTGCGCGAAATGCGCCAGACGCTGGGCGACGGGGCGCTACTCCTGATCGGGATGGACCTCATCAAGGACCGCGATGTGCTTGAATCTGCTTATGACGATGCGGATGGCGTTACCTCGGCCTTTAACGTAAATCTGCTTGCCCGCATCAACCGTGAACTCGATGCCGATATCCCGGTCGAAGCCTTCCGCCATGAAGCGCGCTGGGTGGACATTTATGCGCGGATCGAGATGCATCTCGTGGCGCAGGAGGACGTGTCCTTCGCCGTTTCGGGCGAGCAATTCACCCTGCAAGCGGGCGAGACGATCCACACCGAGAACAGTCACAAATTTGATAAGCGCAGCGGGAACATGCTGCTGCTGGCGGGGCACTGGACGCCAATGGAGCGCTGGACCGACCAAGCGGAGCGCTTTTCGCTCGTGCTCGCCCGCGCTGCAACGCCGCGTAGCGCGCCGTAATGGCGCCTCCAACATTCCTGTTCATCGCAAATCGCGATTGGGGCGCTATATAGGTCGCCATGGATTTCGCCCCCGTCTTCGATCAACTCGCCCATTCGATCCGCGAAATTTCGCAGTTGGGGCTGCTGATGGCGGCATTGGTGGCAATGGTGGCGGGCGTCCTTGGCTCTGTCATGATGAAGCGTGTGCCAGCTGCCGGGCGCATATTGCGCACCGGAAGCACGCTGGCGCTTGTCGGGGTGTTGGTGCTGGTGATTTTGCAAATTGCGCGCATTGATCCGCGCTATTCCTTCGCCTTGCCAGAGCTTGGCTATCCCGAAGAGGTGGTTGAGGGAGAAGAGACGCGCATTCCGCTGCATGTTGACGGGCATTACTGGTTGGAGGCCGAAATTAACGGTCACCGCGCTGCTTTTCTTGTCGATACCGGCGCCACGCTGACGGCTGTTTCGCAAGATACGGCTGACGCTGCGGGACTTGAGGAGCGCGATGGCGGCATGCCCATCCGATTGCAAACCGCCAATGGCGCGGTGGCGGCATACATGACCAATATTGACGAAATGCGCTTCGGCAATGTCGCCGCGCGCGGGCTGGACGCAGTGATCGCGCCGGGGCTGGGCCAGACCAATGTTATCGGGATGAACCTGCTGTCACGGTTGGCATCGGTGCGGATCGAGAACAATGAGCTGATCCTGACGCCAAACAATCCGCAAGTCCCGCTCACGCCCGCACAGCTTTCAACCGAGTAGGGCTTTGCATTTGCGCATTCGCTGGGGCAGGGCGGCGCCATGATCCGCCGTGCTCTTACCAATACTGGCTGGCTGATGAGCGCGCGCGGCATCAATGCGGTGCTCAGCCTCGTCTATCTCGCGCTCGCCACCCGCGCGCTGGGGCTGGAGGCGTTTGGCCAGTTTGTGGTCGCTTTCACCTTTGCCCAACTTGTGGTCGGCCTTGCCGGTTTCCAGACATGGCAGGCAATCGTGCATTGGGGACAGGACGATGATGGACGCAAGACTGCGACCGGATTTGCACTGGCACTGGATGCCGTCTCGATAACAATTGGTGCGCTTGCGGCGGCGCTGATTCTTGGCTTTGCCGGAGACTGGCTGCCAATCCCGCAAGAGCTGCGCCCCGCCACATTCGCATTCACACTCGTTTCGCTGCTGGCGATCCGCTCGACGCCCACGGGGCTGCTGCGCCTGCATGACAGATACGCCCGCGCCGCAGCTGCCGATGCGACAACTAGCATGGTGCGCGCTGCCGGCGCGGCGTTGGTGGCGATTTTTGCGCCGTCGATTGAAGCGTTTCTGATCGTCTGGGGCCTGGCTGAGCTGGCAACTGCGGCCATGTATTGGCGGCTGGCCGCGCGGACCGAGCCAATTCACTGGCAGCGCTTCAGCCTGACGCGCCTGCCGCACGAACAGCCCAAGGCATGGCGCTTTGTCATCGGCACCAGCCTGTCCGCGGCAGTGAGCACGGCGAGCCGCAAGCTGCTGGTGCTGCTGGTTGGCGTACTGGGCGGCGCTGCACTAGCGGGGATTTACCGGGTGGCGTCGCAATTGGGTGAAGGGCTGCTCAAGGTCGCACAGGCGCTGCTGCGGGCGGTCTATCCCGAACTTGTGCGCGATCCGGACAAGGCCAAGGCGCTGGCCGGGCAGATCACACGCATTGCCGTGATTACCGGGCTGGCGGTGGTGGTGCTGTCGCTGCTGGCGGGCGAATGGATTATCCTTGCGATTGCCGGGAGCGCCTTCCTAGCAGCCTATTGGCCGATGGTCTTGCTCAGCGCGTCGGCCGCGCTGGAACTGGCCGGGGCGAGCCTTGAAGCCTTGCTGGTGGCGCGTGGTCGAGCGATTACAACGCTGCTGCTGCGCGGGGTGCCGCTCGTTATCGGTCTCGTCGCATTGCCGTGGCTGGTGACCGCACTAGGCGCGACGGGCGCAGCTTTGGTGGTCTTGGGGTCGAGCGCTGTGAGCGTGGTGGGCTTCGCGATCACAAGCCGCAGCTCGCAATAACGTCAGCACGACCAAGAATTAGCGGTTGACGCAGGACTCTATGTTGGCGTTGGCGTTGGCGTTGG
>DFBR01000203.1:35977-37017 GCA_002367375.1 Erythrobacter sp. UBA3075
GGCGTTGGCGTCGGTGTTGGTGTTGGTGTCGGTGTCGGTGTCGCATTGGTCGGCGCAGGCGGATTTACCGGGGAAGGCCGTGGCGGAGCAGGCGGTGTGCGCAAAGAGCCTTCGAGGCTGGTCCGGCGCGCTGTCCGGTCTGTCTGGCGGCGCGTTTCGCGCGCGCTGCGCGCTTGCTGGACGCGTTGTGCCTCAGCCTCCGGATTGAGCGCATTGACCCGAATCCGTTCGCGAGCGCTGCCTCCGGCCAGCCGATCGAGCGGCACGTAGTCGGTGCGGAAAATCAGCTCCACACCGCTGTCGAGGTCGACCTCGGTATTGATTTCCTCACTGCTTTGCTGGTTATTCGTGCGGACGTAGCCAATCGTGTTCTGCACCTTGGCCTCCGCGCCCCACGGCCCGAATTGCGCACGCACGCCGCCTTCCACCGTATTGCGCATATCGAATTGCGAACCCTTGTCCTCATTTGCGACGCTGGACGTGTCGACATGAAAGCGCATCGCGGCGTTGAGCCTGCCGCTTTCGATCACGATCCTTTGCAGACCCATCTGCACCATTGTCGCCAGCATCTGCTGCTTGTTGCGCGCCAGGTTTGAACGGGCGAGTGGGACGAGGCTTTCGGGATCGCCCGTGGGGATCGTCTGGCCTTCGGGCACACCCAGCGCAGCGCGCAGAGCGCCTTGCTCCGGAAACGAGCCGCCGGGCACCAGAACCAGCCTTTGATTGGCATCGTTCTCGCGCTGCCATTCCGCGCGATCCTCGGGAGACATTTCCTGTGGTCGGTCGAATTCAGCATCGCCACCGCCCTGTATCGCGAAAGATCCGGGAAAAGTCTCCGCCAGCCAGCTGCGCGCGCCGCCGGTGCCGATATTGGCATCCGCGAAACCTTCGGTCGATGTCGCCACATTGCGGATGAGGTCAACGAATGCGGTGAGTTGCTGCTGGTTGGAATCGTTCATTGCCTTGAAAACGCCGGTAATCAGCTCGCTGACAAAGCGCGGAAATGAAACTGCGTCCAGCGTATCGCGCGTCGTCTGGGC
>DFBR01000203.1:37094-45848 GCA_002367375.1 Erythrobacter sp. UBA3075
GCTGTTTCGGGCGCGGCACCCGCGCGCTCCTCCTCCTCCGCCAGATCCAGTGCGGTCGAGCCGATCTTGACCAGCGATTTGGCAATCGTCCGCCGGGTTGCGGGATCGAGCTCATTGAAGGCCTGCGCTGATGAGAGGACTTCGCGCAAGCCCTCGCGCACGTCACCGCGCGGCTGCTGGCCGGGAGGGGCCACCACCGCCACGCCTCAGCGCCCCAGCTGGGACCACGGAGAGGACCGTGTGATGGAAGGGGGCGTTGGGTTTGTGGTGTTCGTGCCCGCAGTGCTCTCGCCGATTTCCAGCACGGCTTCGATCCATTCCATCGCCGCCATGATCACCGGATCGCCTTGCTTCACAACCGGCCTGCCACTGTCGAGATCGCCGCTCGCTTCGGCCAGCCAAGCGAGGATTACCATGCCTGATTTGCCGCGTCTGATATAGGGCGAAGGTGGGCGCATCGCCCGGCCCGAAATGCGGGAGATCGCCGCCACCACGTCCCAGATATTGCGTGCCGCAAATTGCGCGCGCAAGTGCGGATGGCCAAGGATTGCGAAGGCAGCCTTGAGCGTGGCAATGATCTCCACGGCGAGGAAGGCGGCGATCCCAGTGCTCGCGCCGAGCAAATTGTCGAGCAATTTGCGCGCGGCGGAGCGCACGCGGGTCTGCCCGGCAATTCCGCCAAATTGGCCGCCTGCCTGTCCTTCCAGCGCGAACAGCGCTTCGCACAGGGTCAACATACGGTCTTCGAACAGAGAATTGCGATCCGCACCGGCGGTCAGCGGACCAGAACTTGTGCCATAAAGCCGCGCGAAAAAGGCATTGCGTTCCTGTTCATCGGGCCGGTCGCGCCGTTTCTCCCAGAATGCCCCGACCAGCGGATGGACCGGGCCGAGGCTGACATTGAGACGTGTGCCGGACAGGCCCGCAAGCGCCTCGGCAGCAGGGATGACGCCGGCAGGCTCCAATTCTGCGGCCAGATAGAGCGAGGCCAGCGCGCGCAACTGCGCTTTGTCGATCCGCGTGCTGCTGGCGGGAGGTATATCGATCGTGCCCAGCTCGTCGAACGCAAAGGCCAGTCCGCTGGCCGTGGCCAGCGCGACAAGATGGTCGCTTTGGCGCAGCGCGGCATCGATCTGCGCATCGGCTATTGGGGCGACCTGGAACGACATCAGGTGGTGGCCTCTTCCTTCTCGTTCGGATCGAAGGGCAGCGAATTGCCCTGGATCGTGGACATCATGCCCGGCGTTGCCATCTTCTCCATCGGCAGGAAATCACTCTTGAAATTGACCCGCACATCGCCGGAAAGACGGGCCTTCACCTCAGCCTTGGATTCGCTCGTTTCATCCACTGCAGAGCCTACGGTTGCGACATGTTCCTGCTGCCCGGTGAATTTTGCGCTGCCGGAATAGGGCGAATACCAGCCGCCGAAGCGGGCCTTTGCAGATTGGGTGTATTTCTGTGCTTCCCGGTCATGCATGCTTGCCGTCGCGGTGCGCTGGGCCTGATCGGAAGCGCGCATATCGAAAACGACCTTGGCGTTGATCGACCCGTCTGTGACCACGATCCGGTTGATGCCGAGCATCACCATTGACGACAGCAATTGCTGGCGGCTCTTGGCCATTTCCAGCCGCGCTGCTGTTACCAGCCGCAGTTCTGCATTGGCATCGGAGAGATCGGTGACCGGCGGATTGACGTTCATCTCCTTGCTGATTTCTGCCAGCCGAACAGCCGCATCATCGCCTTGAGCTGCAAGGCGCGGGCGAGTTGCTTCATCGCTTGCCGGATCGCCATTGGCGAAACTGTCCGACCAGCCATCATCGCCGCCAAGACTGACCGACATCACATCGGGGTATTTGTCAGCGAGGTAATCGCGGCCCGATGCCTCAGTAAGATTGTCCGCCATGAACTGGTCGGTCGTCTTGGCGACATTGGCGATCAGTTCGCCATAGGCGCGCATCTGCTCAATCGAGCTTTCGACGATGGCCTGAAAGACATTCTTGATCAGCCCGCCCACGAATTTGGGGAAGTCGACCTTCTGCACCAGTTCGCCGAACTGCTCGACACCCTGTTTGACAGCGCCCGCCTTAAAGTCCTCGCCCGCAAAGCCTTGCTTGCCCGAAAGGCGGCGCTTGGTGGCCTCTGTCGCGCTCTCCTTTAGAGCCTCGGCGGTAGGAGCCGCCTGTGCCTCGGCAGTTGGCGCGGGAGCTGTGGTGCCGCCATCGGGTAGCGGAATCGGCGGCCTTGGCGTCGCTTCGCCCGATTCCGACAAAACCCCATCGGGATCGGTCATGTAGCTGACCACTTTCACCGTATCGGCGGCGATGGTGGCACGCTCATCGTTCGACAACGCCTTGAAAGCGGGCGCGGCGAGCAGCGTGTCGCGGACTTGCGGACGCGCGGCGTCAATCGCTTCCACGCTGGTCTTGGGCATCGGAAGCCGACCGGATTGCGGCGGCGGCGTTGGAGGGACTGTCATCGGCATTGCTTGTCTCCCGCCTATGTCGCAGGCGGCGGCGCGACCGTGCCGCTGCCAGTTTGCGTGCCATTACCCGGTCGCGGCGGCGGTGCGCCGCGCGGGGAGGGGACCACGTTGGGATCCACCGGGCGGGAGTTCCCCTGGATCGCCGCAATCATTCCCGGCGTCGCCATCTTGTCCAGCGGCAGATAGTCAGATTTGAAATTCACATCGACCGCGCCTTGCAACTGGATTTGCGTTTGCAACTGCGCATCGACCATTTCTGATGCGGTCGTGCTTGCGGTTATGATCGGCTTGTCTTCAAATTTGTATTCGCCTTTCGAATACCAATCGGCGGAGTATTCGCGTTCCTTGCCGTCGTCGGTTTTCGAATAGCTGTAATCGCTGTCGCCGCCACGATCATAGGTTCCCTCACCTGCGCGCGTGGTTTGGACATTGCCGTAGCGATCACGGGCCACATCCATGGCTGTTGCGGAACGGCGCCGCGACATACGGTCGCTTGCACGGACATCGTATTTGATCTTCGCTGAAATGCGCCCGTCGGTCACAACGATACGGTTGATGCCCATCAGCACGATGCTTGCCATCAATTGCTGGCGCTGTCGGGCCAGTTGGATCCGGCTGTTTTCGACCAGCGCCTTTTCGACATTCTCGTCACTCAGATCGAGGCTTTTGAGTTGCCCGTCTTCGAAATCGAGTCGATTGTTGACCTTGCGCAGCGCATCGTTCTCATCGACGCCGTCACGCAGCTTAAGCTTTGGTTGGGCCGGTGTGCTTGGTCCGGAGAATGCTCCATCACCGAAATCGCCGAAACCATCGTCATCGCCCGAAAAATCGATCTCGAACATGTCGGGGAACTGGTCGACCAGATTGTCCCGCCCCTGGTTCTCTGTCACGTGGTCGTCCATGTAGTCCTTGAGCGACTTGGCGACATTGGCGATCATATCCTGATAGGCTTCCATCTGTTCGATGGAACTTTTGGTGATCGAGTGGAACACGCCTTCGATCAGGCTGGAGACGAAAGTTGGGAACTTGACTTCGCGCAGCAGCTCTCCTGCTACAGCCGCGCCTTCGCGTGCAGCATTGGCCTTGAACTTTTCCTTGCCAATATCGTCCACGGCCTCTTTGCGTTCCGCCCACGAGGCTTCGTTGGCAGATTTGTCATTGGTTGACCTGAGGCTGTAACGCGGATCGGCCAGAGTGGCCGGGTTGGCCGACATGCCCTGCGGCACTACGCCGCCCACTGCCCGGCCGTCGAACCCTTCTGGTCGCGCAAGGTAGTCGGCCACTTGCGCGGTCGCCTTGGCGATGGCTTTCTGGTCCTCCGGACTCATCGCTTGGAAAGCGGGCGCTTTTTGCAGGACGCGTGCGACTTCTTCGCGCACTTCCGGAGCGGGCTGCGGATCGCGGTCGTTGGCCGGAGCGGGTTGCGGTGACATGCTGGTCATGACGGACCTTTCAATAGAGGGGTGATCCTCAGGCTGCTGTCGGAAGGGCCTCTGGCGACAGTTCAAATTCAACCGGGCGCAGATACAGGCTGACCCGTGGCGGTGAATTGCGATCTGCGCGCAGGCTGACGATGGAGAAGCGGCCCGGCCAATGCTCGTCCTCGGGCGTGAAGGCACCCATCCAGCGTTCCAGCGCGGCAAGGCTGCGTGGCCGTTCGGCCAAACCCATGGTCAGCAGGCTGAGGAAGCTGGGCGGCACATCGGGGATATGCGCGAGCAGCAAATACAGCTCGAAATCGGGTCCATTGGGCCCTTCACCAAAGGCGAGCAGCGCGGAATGGGCGGGCAGGTCGAAGCGGCCGCCAAGCACCAGGCCAACCGTCTGCATGATGCCAGGCAGGCGATGGCCGAGGCCGAGCGCGTCGAGCGCGGGTTGCAGATCGGCGAGCCGCAAAGGCTGCGTCGCGGCAAAGGTCAACCGCTGCGATCCGGCCTGCCGTTCTGCCGCCAGCGTCGTGAACAGCGGCTTCAGACCGGGTATTAGCTGGGTGACGATATTGACCGTGCGGAACAGACCGCTGGGCAATTGGTCGATCGACGTGCCGTCGCCATTGGTTTCGTAATAGACCTTGGACGAATACAGTCCGTCGCGGTCATATGACGAACCGAAGAAGGCACCATAATCCAGCATCCCGCCGCTGCTCATCCCGCGAAATGGCTCGCTCGCCTGATCGAACCAATAGACCGCATCGCTGCCGATGTTCTGGCCGACCAATCGCCGCATTTCGCGGGTGGATTCGTCCCGCCGGTCCACGCTGGAAGCTTGCGGCGGCAGCGGCTCGATAGTGAAGCGCAGGATGTTCGGTTGCAGCTCGGAGAAACTGGGCTCGAACGGCGCGGCCATCGGGGTGAGCGCGTTGCAGCCATAGCGCGGATCGCCATCGGGATAATGGAAAGTCCGGCGCAGCAGGTCGGCAACCGACGGAACCGGGTCCGTGGTCCCCAACCGCTGGGCGGCCCGGCGCAAGCGCCGTTCCACCTTGTGGTTGAGCGGTTCGACCGTGGGAGCGAAATAGCTCATGACGGTATTCCTTTCATATTGGGCACGGGGCCGAGTCTGACCAGTGGCCGATCAGTGCCGCGTGCCGCCAAGTCCGATGCCCATGCCATCGAGCATATCGCGCGCCATGGCAGGGATCGGGATCGGCTTGGACGTGGTCGTCGGGGCTTCGCGCGGCTGCGCCAGTTCCTCGACCTGCATATCGCTGGTCGCGGTATCAGCCAGCCACAGCTCGCAAGCGTTCACGAGGTCGTAATCGGTTGGATTGACCGTTGCCTTGTGAGCGGGCCCCTGCACGATCTGCGGATTGCGCACCTCGGCCAGATCAATCAACGGACCGGTCGGGCGGCTGACGCGCTTGGCATTCTGCGCGAGCCATTCAGTGATGATCGTGCCGCAGGTTGCCAGCGTGCGATAGCGCGAGCTGGTCTTGGCACCGCCAAGATCATAGGTCGCGACCTGATCGATCACCTGCCACATATCGCGTGAGCCATAGGCACCCAGAATCTCCGGATCCTGCAACAGATCGATCATGAACTTGATCTGCGATTGCAGCTCACGCGCGGCATAATGCGCCATGCCATAGCCATGCAGCGTCAGGTTCGAAGCAAGATCGCGGGCGGCCTTGCGCACCTGTTGCTGGCTGACTGCACCCGGCGTGCTGGAACGCAGCAGGCTGTCCACCTCGTTCTGCCGGATGAAGGACGAAACCGAGCTGACAAACCGCAGCCACAGATCGTTGAAATCGCGATTGACCAGCGAGTTGGGATTGCCGCCGGGCACGCCCAGCGTAATCATCTGGAAATCGCGCCGTTCCTGTTCCGACATGCGGTTCGGGGCTTCGCGCCAGTAATTGTAGAGCAACCGGCCAGCAGAGCCCGATCCGATCGGCAGCATTCCGCGCTGGAATTGCTCCACAATGCGGTCGACCACCTGATAGACCTTCAGTTCTTCAAACATGGCCGACACGATCATCGGGCCCATCACGCGGATGTTTTCCTTCACGATATTGGTATCAGTCAGGTCTTCCAGATCGGGCAGTTCGATGCCGCCATTGGCGACCTTGTCATAGCTGCCGACGTTCTGGATGTTGTCCAGCGCTTCGTTGATGCGGCGGCGCAATTGCGGTTCATTGGCGTTGACATTGCGCTGCTTGAGGGCGCGCATGACGCGCGCATATTCCTCTGCATCGACCGTCGGTGGCAGATTGCGATCTTCGTCCACGCCGTCGAGCGGCGCGCCATCAGGATCGCCTTCCTGCGCCAGAATGGTGAGCACATTGTCGGCCAAATCGCCAAACGCTGTCGCTTCACCGATGGCTTCAAAGAAGTCCTTGGTGAAGGAGTGAATGCGCTTGTCCGATCTATCGGGATAGATCGTCTTGCCGTGACCCTCGCCTTCGGGCGCGATCTCACCGGTTTGCCCTCTTTTCTGCGGGACAACGGTGACCTGTGGCGGTTGGACTGCATCCACCAGCAGGAGGCCGAGGGTGAGCGCCACTCTGGCAATGCATTCGCGCTCGATATCCGGGCGTTCTTCTTCGTTGCCAGCCTGATCGAAGACGAATTTGCCTTCCTTCTGGGAGCGCAGCGGCAGACGGATCAGAGCGTTTTCGTTGAACAGCGTGCGCGCAGCGACAAACAAAGGATCGGCGACTTCGTCTTCCTTGCCATTGTTGCGCTGGCTCTTGTCCCACTCATCATAAATGGCGGTGAGGCGCTCAAGCTCTTCCTTCTGGCTATAGCTCATTGCCTTGCCGTCTTCGGCCAGCTTTTCCAACGTGTTCTTGTTGTAAACGAGGTGTTGCTGGGCCTTGCGTTCGCGCCGGACAACGTCGCGGAAGCGCGTGTTGAGATCGATACGGGCCATTGTCTTACTCCTTCAAAAACTTGGGTAATTCGATAATTCGTTGTGAGGTCGGCTTGTTAGCGACGGTTTGGGTCATCCATCATCGGCGCCTCCCCCATTTTCGCCATTGTCTGTGGTAACGTCGGGGGCATCGTCCTCTGGCTTCTCGTCGAGGACGGTGTCGATCTCGCGGTCCAGCGCGAGCAAGGCAGCCTGCGCGTCGAGGACGCCGCTGCCGCAGCCAGTCGGCACGTCGAGCGAGAATGGGCGCGCGCTTATCGTCAGGATTCGCTTGGCCAGTCGGGCATCGACCGGGAATGCGCGCCGCTGCGCTCGCGCTACCAGGAGCGCCGCTGTTGCGGAGACAAAAGGGGCGGCGAAGCTGGTCCCAGTGGCGTGCTGGTATCCTCTGATTGAAGTGGTCAGGACGCGCGATCCCGGTGCGCACAGCGCAACATGCGAACCGCGCGTGGAAAAGCCTGCGATGCTGCCGTCAGCTTCGACCGCGCCGACCGCGATCACCTCGGGATAGGCAGCCGGCCAATAGCGGGTGTCCTGGCCATTGTTGCCGCTCGCCGCGATCAGGATGCAGCCGCGCGCGAGAGCATATTCGACGATATCCTTGTGCGGTTTCGGACTGGATGGGGACAGCGCTGAATCATCGGTGCCGAAGCTCATATTGATGATCTTGGCGCCCAGATCGACAGCCAGTTTCATCGCCATGTCGAGATCGCTCAGCGCGCCAAGCCCGACGGCCTTTTTCTTGCCCGGCAATTGCGCAGCGGCCAGCGCGCGCATCGGCAGGATGCGGCAGGCTCCGCCAAGGCCTTGCGGAATGTTCAATCCGCGTGCGGCGATAATCCCGGCACAGCCCATGCCGTGGCCGACGAAATCGTCGCGCGGGTTGCTGTCATTATGGCGGTGATCGCCAAGTAGCTTCACACCCTGTGCCACATCGCCTTTGTCCAGACGCACGGTGTCGTATCCGGCCTGGAAGGCATGGGACAGCTCGGCGTGATCTTCGCTGATGCCGGAATCGATCAGCCCCACGCGGATGGCAGGATCGCCCGGCTCATGCGCCAGCGCCTCGGGCGCGCGGACCATGGCGTGCAATTCGCGGATTTCGTCATCCTCAAACCCTTCGACCGGGGCCTGCATATCGAACGGCGTGGCGGTGACGTAATTGGGGCTGGCGGTCTCGACTGTGGGGATTTGCCGCAAGACTTCGCACAGCGCGCCAACCGGCGTGCCCGGCGGGACGCGCAGGACCAGCTGGCGAGCCACGCCGGTCACTTCCTCGATCGGATCGAAACCGCGATGGCGCTCGCCGGTGGCAAAGACATTGCTGGCAGCGGAGTGCAGGCGCGCGGCGCGGAAGCCCCCGGCGATCTCGCTGGTGATCCGGTCGATCGGACCGCCATCGATGGAGGTCGCGGCGGGCTGGGCGTTGCGCGCTACATCGCGCAGCACGGGAATCTCCTCGGGCGCTTCGCCCAAAGACATCTTGAGCAACATCGTGTCGGGCAGCGAATACTGCCGATCACCTTCTGCGGCCCAGGGTTCGGCCAAAGACAGGGCAGTGGAGAGGGCGGGCGCGCTCATTGCAGCACCCCGCTGGCTTGGGCGGCGACGAGTGGCGCGCATTCGGACAGGTCGAATGCCATCGCGGTGCCGGTCTGCGGTGCGGGCTCGACCGAGAGCTCGCCGGCCCATTGATCGTCTGCCGGGGCCAGCAGCAGTTCGCCGGGAGAGGACTTCAAGATGGACACCGGGCGATCGGCGATGCGGACCTGCGGGAAATGGCCTTTGCGCAGCAAATTGCGGCCCTTCACGCGGAGCAGCGGCGGGGCATCGTGCTCGTCCGGCGTGACCGGCTCGACCATCTGCAATTGCGGCCTGCTAGCCCGCTCCATTGCTTTGCG
>DFBR01000039.1:0-1007 GCA_002367375.1 Erythrobacter sp. UBA3075
CGGAAATCGCCTGCGGCTGCGGGCAGAATCGCGCGTTCCTGTGTGCCATCGGCGCTGATGATGAAGTAGCCCGGCTGTTCATTGCCGTCGCGGTCAGCGGAGTAAAAAATGCCCGAACCACCGGGAGTCCAGCGGAAGAATGTCGGGCCGGTGCGGAAGGTCAACTGGGTCGGTTGGCCGCCAGCGGTCGGCACGGTCCACAGCTCAGGCTGGCCGGTGATGCTCCATGAAAATGCAATTGTCTGGCCGTCGGGCGACAGTTCGGCATTGCCCGCGCCACTGGCGAGCAGATAGCGGGCTATGTCCGCAGGCTCTTCACCGGCAAGACCTATGTCGACCGCGGAACTGTCTGGCTCGATTGCCTCAATGCTCAGATCAGGCCCAGACTGGCCGCCGAACGCAGTGTCCTGCGCCAAGGAAGGTGTAGCGGAGAGAGCTGTAGCGGCGAAAAGAACGGCTGGAAGGCGCATGTGTCGAATCCCCATTGGTCAGGGACGCAACTCAAGCATGTTTCCGGCTAATCCGGAAGGGGCGCGTCAGTCGTGCTTTTCAGCCGGAGTTTCGTGGCCGAAGACTTTCGCTTCGAGCGCATCAAGCCGCGTGCGTAACGCATCGCCATCTTCGCGCGCTTTCGCAGCCATGTCCTTGACCGCGTCAAATTCTTCGCGGGAGACGAAATCGAGACCGCCCATGGCCTCCTTCATCTTCTCGCGCGCGTTTTCACGCGCTTCACGGCCCATACCAGCGAGTGTTCCCGCAGCAGAATTGGCGACTTTGACGAAATCGGCGATGATTGGGTTTTCGCTTTGCATAAAGCCTATGTGGTGCTTCCAGCCTTAATTCTCAAGACAATTTGCGTCATGCAACCGCATCCGCGGCTGCGTCCTCCCGGCTGTTCCCTTCGCTTCGCTGCGGGGCCGGTCCGGGCGGCCGTTCGGCCTTGCCGTCACAAGTGTGACGGTTCGGGGACGATATTGGTGTGACTGCGCCATTCTCGTTGCCGACCA
>DFBR01000039.1:1103-3569 GCA_002367375.1 Erythrobacter sp. UBA3075
CGGATCGGGGTTCAGTTGCAGGAATTGCCAGTTGAGCACTGTGGCGAACAATACCCATGCGAGATAGGGGAGCATCAGCAGCCCGGCCCATTTGCGCACCTTGAAGAACAGTACCGTCGTCAGGATGGCCAGCACGTCCACTGCGATAATCACGTAGAGCGCCAGCGCAATTTCCTGCTGTCCGAAGAACACCGGCGACCACGCCAGGTTAAATGCCAGATGCACAAGGAAGGCCGCAATTGCCACACCGCGATTGCGCGATCCCCACGCCGCGCACACGATCGCAAAGGCAAAGCCAATCATCGCGTAAAGGATGGACCAGACGATACCGAAAGTGGCGGGTGGCGGAAAAATTCCCGGCTTTTCGAGCGACTGGAACCATGCGCTGTTCGCATCGCCGCCCATCTGCCCGGCGACAAAACCTGCCAGCAGCACGGCGGGAACGAGAAACAAGGCCCAGCGCAGGAGGCTGGCGCGTAACTGTCCGGGTGATGCAAGGCGGTTCATTGATACTCCCACAGACGCCGATTCGGCATCCGATTCGACGTTGCAGCTTTTGTGGCGGGCAGGCTCGTCAGTGGCAAGCGCCCCGGCCCAAACTGTCCGCAATGGGGCCACTCTGAAATTTGCTTAGGCACTCTACCCGCGCACTGCATTGACCAGAAATTCGACATTGCCCTGTGTTCCGGTGATCGGGCTTTGCGTCAGACCTTCGATGCGCCAGCCGCCCGCCTCCAACCATTCCGTGACTTCGTCGCACACCCTTTGGTGGAGCGAGGCATCGCGCACGATACCGCCCTTGCCGACTTCGCCCTTGGCCACTTCGAACTGCGGCTTGATCAGCGCGACCAGCCGGCAATGCGGCGCAGCCAGCGCCAGCGGCACTTCGAGAACCTTGGCAAGGCCGATAAAGCTGGCATCGCACACCACCCAGTCGCAGGGCCGATCAATCTGCACAGACGTCAGCGCGCGGGCATTGGTCTGTTCGAGAACTGTTATGCGCGGGTCTTCGCGCAGCTTCCAAGCCAATTGGTTTGTGCCGACATCGACTGCAAAGACGTGGCTTGCGCCGTGATGCAGCAGCACCTGAGTAAAGCCGCCGGTCGAACTGCCGATATCCATTGCTACCGCGCCCGCCGGGTCTAGCCCGAAATGCTTGATCGCATGGTCAAGCTTCATGCCCCCGCGCCCGACCCACGGATGATCGCGACCGCGCACTTCTATTATCCAGTTTTCAGTGACTTGTTGCCCAGATTTGTCGATCCGCGTGAGCTTTCCCGGCGGCCCGGCAAACACCAGACCCGCCATGATCAGCGCCTGCGCACGGCTACGACTATCTGCCTCGCCGCGCTCGACAAGCAGTTGATCGATCCGGCTTCGTGAAGGCTTGCGCTCTGCCATGACCGCCGCGATAGGATGGTGGAACCGGACTTGCCAACCATTGCTTGCCCGAAATGACCCGCAATTGCTCCTGACAGAGAGATTATCCGACCGATGCAGTCACGCCCCGCACAGCTTCTTGCAAGTACCGCAGCTCTGATCGGCGCGCTGGCGCTGTCCGCCTGCATTCCGCCCGCACCTCAGCCAACACCTGTCCCGTCACCTGCGCCCACGCCCTCACCGGTCGCGCAACCCACCCAGGCACCGCCGCAGGTCGCCGCGCCTACCTATGACAATTGGATGGACGCGCCGCAAACGCCGGGCGATTGGAGCTATGCGCGCGAAGCTGAAGAGACGCTGGCGACCTTCGGAACGGATCGCTCGCCGGAAGGCACAGCGCTGATCATCCGGTGCCACCTGCCGACACGGCGCGTTGGCATTGCCCGCCCCGGCTCTGCCACAGGACCTGTGCAAATGCGCATCCGGACTGAAACGCAGGACGGTGTGCTAACGGCGCAAATGGTCGACGGCGCGACCAGCCTGTTAGCAGTTGAAGTGAACGCAGGTCATAATCTGCTTGATGCCATCGCGTTCTCGAAAGGCCGTTTCGCAGTGGAAACCGATACACTGCCGCCGCTCTACGTCCCGGCCTATCCCGAAATCACCCGGGTTGTGGAAGACTGCCGCGGCTGAATTCAGACGTTTGGCAAGCGCAGTATTGTGACTGTGAAAAAGAATAATACAAGGCTTGTTTTAAGCCTCTGCGCGATTCACATTGCTTTGCAGGACCGGCGGTGAACGCAGGTCCTGGGCCCCGGTAATAAGGCGGCTCTTGGCTTTCAAGCGCGAAAGGAGGTGATCCGATGTCTCATGGTTCAGTAGCGAGGTCGGTGAAGACCCAGGCGGAGCATATTCGGTAATTTCTTTAGCGCCGAGTAAGGCTACGTCCGCGGTCTGACTGACCGCTGACCATGCGAAGGGCGGTTCCTGCTGAGGCGGGGCCGCCCTTCTCATTTCTTGTGTTCAAGCGCAGCTTGCCTAATCCTGCGGAAAAACCAGCCCCAATTCCCAGAGGACGACGCCATC
>DFBR01000039.1:3649-5562 GCA_002367375.1 Erythrobacter sp. UBA3075
GTGACCGTCCCGCCATAATCCCATTCGAAGCCGAACAGTTCAAACGGCCTACCATTCGCGGCATTGGCCTGCGCCAAGGTGCTGCCCGTCGAGAGCCCCGCCACCTTCCAGTGCGATCCATCGAAAACACGCACATTGGTAATTTGCGTGCGTTCCTCATCAGCGAAGAGCACTTCGATACGGCGCGCCGGATCATCCGGCCACAGGACCACTCCGGGAATCTCGGTGCCCTCTCCTCCGGCGACCATCTGCACAACCGCGTCATCGGCGAACAGCGCATCGAGATCTTCAGCGGTATCGCCTTGTTGAGCAGGCCAGTCGCAAGTGATCCCATCAGCCGGACGTTCAGGTGCGGTCGGCTGAGGCGTCTCTTCTGCAATCGGGGGCGCGGTCTCCGTCGCGACCGGTTCCGGCACGTCGGTTTCGACCTCCACGGCATTGTCGCAGGCCGCCAGCATCGCAATTCCAGCCAGCAGTGTTGCAGCGCGCGCAATCATCTCAAATCCCCTCCAAATATAAACCGAGCTTCGCACTGCCCCATCGCGGGAGCAAGCCAAATTCACCGCGCGAGGGGCACCGCAACCCCTTGCCTCTCCCTCCGCCCCCGCCTAATCGCCGCAGCCAAGGAGTGAGCACGAAAATGGAATTTACCCGCCTTCCCCATCCCGCCCCGGTCTCAGACGCAGATCGCACCGCAGCGATTGCCGATCCGGGGTTCGGCGCGGTCTTCACCGACCACATGATTTCGATCGATTATGACGAGGGAGAAGGCTGGCATTCGGCCACGCTCGGCCCGCGCGAACCCATTGCGCTCGATCCGGCTGCCAGCGTGCTGCATTATGCGCAGGAAGTCTTTGAAGGCATGAAGGCGTATAGACTCGCGGACGGCACGATGGCGCTGTTCCGGCCTGAGGCGAACGCGGCACGCTTCAACAAGTCCGCCGCGCGCCTTGCCATGCCCGATCTGCCCGAAGATGTGTTTGTCGAGGCGGTGAAACAAATGGTGCTGGCGGACAAGGACTGGTTCCCCAGCGTCGAGGGCGGCTCGCTCTATATCCGGCCTTTCATGTTCGCCAACGAACATTTCCTCGGCGTGCGACCGGCCAAGAAATACAAATTCCTCGTAATCCTCTCGCCTGCCGGAAACTACTTCAAATCGGGCGCGCCTGCCGTGTCTGTCTGGATCAGCGATTACACCCGCGCGGCGCCCGGAGGCACGGGTGAAGCGAAATGCGGCGGCAATTATGCGGCCAGCCTTGTTCCCACCGGGGAAGCCTTTGCCAAGGGCCACGATCAGGTCGTGTTCCTCGATGCAGCAGAGCACAAATGGATCGAGGAGCTGGGCGGCATGAACCTGTTCTTCGTGTTCGACGATGGCTCGATCATCACCCCGCCCCTGCGCGGCACAATCCTGCCCGGCATCACCCGCGATTCGATCATCACGCTGGCGCGCGAGCAGGGTCTCGACGTGCGCGAAGAAATGTACTCGATTGACCAATGGCGCGAAGATGCGGCGAGCGGAAAGCTGGTCGAAACCTTCGCCTGCGGGACGGCAGCGGTCGTGACTGCAGTAGGCAAGGTCGCCGGGCGTGATGGCGAGTTTACCATCGGCAGCGGCGGACCGGGTCAAGTAACCAGCAGCATTCGCGAAAAGCTGGTCAGCATCCAGCGCGGGACGGTAGAAGACCGCCACGGCTGGGTGACGCGGCTGGATTAGGGCAGGCGCTCTAAAGCCGCAGCGCAATCGGCGCGTCGCCCGGTTGCCACGGCTTCTCACGCTGCATCACGGTTTTGAACAGGTCGGTGTCGAGATGATCGGCGAGCCATTGCTTGACGCGCGGTAAGTCGAGCGTCTCCCACCAGTCACGATCCGTAGCGGCGAATTGGCGGACGAAGGGCATGATGGCCGCATC
>DFBR01000039.1:5599-7401 GCA_002367375.1 Erythrobacter sp. UBA3075
CCGGGTCACTGTCATGGCGGCCCGGATATTTGTAGCGGTCGAGATTGTGTTTGAACGGCCCGTCATTGGCCGCGATCAACTCCGCATCGTCGCGCTCCAGCCAGCCTTCGGGATCGGTGTGGCCGAGCGCCCAGCGCATGATATCTATGCTCTCTTCCAGAATTGCGCCGTCGCCATGCACAAGCACCGGGACGGTCGCCTTGGGCGAGGCATCGCGCATCGCCTGCGGCTTGTCCGACAGCTTCACCTCACGCAATTCGCACCGCGTTCCGCTCACCACCAGCGCCATGCGCGCGCGCATCGCATAGGGGCAACGGCGAAAACTGTAGAGCACGCGGTCAGACATCGTCTTGGTCTCCCTTTTGTGGCAACACCGCGCCGACATGCTGATAGCCCCGCTGCGCGGCGAGCACCTGTTGCTTGTGCCGCTCGCGATAGGAGGTGCGCTGCTGCTCCGTCCGTTCACCATGGCAGGCTGGGCAACTCACGCCTTCTTCGTAAAGCGGACTTTCGGCCTCTTCACGGCTGACCGGCTCGCGGCAAGCGTGGCACAATTTGTAGCTGCCTTGCGTCAGCCCATGGACCACGCTCACCCGCTGATCGAACACGAAACATTCGCCGCGCCACATGCTGAGTTCTTCAGGCACGGTTTCGAGATATTTGAGGATGCCGCCTTTCAGGTGATAGACCTCGTCCACGCCCTCAGCGGCGAGGAAGGCGGTCGATTTCTCGCAGCGAATGCCGCCGGTGCAATACATTGCGACCTTTGGCGGCGCGCCATCATTCTTTGCGAGCAGCCGCTCACGCTCGGCGCGGAACCATTCGGGAAAATCGCGAAAGCTGGGCGTCTTGGGATCGATCGCACCCTCAAACTGGCCGACAGCGACCTCGTAATCATTGCGGGTGTCGATCACGATGGTGTCGGGGTCAGAAATCAGGGCGTTCCAGTCCTGCGGATCGACATAGTTGCCAGCATTGTTCGCCGGATCGAGACTGTCCTGCCCCATAGTCACGATCTCACGCTTCAGCCGCACTTTCATCCGCAAGAATGGCATCTTGTCAGCGCCGGAGAACTTCACCTCAATGTCGGCGCAATCGGGCAAAGTGCGAATGTGATCGAGCACCGCGGCGATGCCATCATGCGGCCCCGCTATGGTGCCGTTGATACCTTCGTCCGCCAGCAAGAGCGTGCCGCGAATGCCGTTAGCATCGCACAGCTGCTGAAGCGGCGCGCGCAGGCTTTCCGGTTCAGCGAAAGACACGAATCGATAGAGTGCGGCGACGCTGATGAGGGCGTCTGTGGCGGAAGTTGCGGTTGGCATGGGAGGCCTTTAGCGACCTACGAGAGCTGCGGCCAGATGCTCAATTGATTGAGTGTCGACATACGATGATGCCAGCGGATTTAGACGAAAGTCCGAATTTTGTGTGGGAAGCGAGTGTTCAATCTTTTTCTCTGAGCGTCTCGAGATAGGCGAGCAGATTGGCGATATCGTCATCTTCAAATACGAAGGCCGGCATTTCCGTAGTATGGCCTACCTGAACTCCACGCTCAAACGACGCCTCTACCGCCCATTCCGGCAAACGGTGGGCCGCACGACGAAGGCTGGGAGCGTTCGGATTGGACGAAACGCCGTCATCAATTGCGTGACAGCTGGCGCAATTCGCCTGGGCAAAGGCTCTGCCCTCGGCTGCACCTTCGGAAAGAGTGTCCGCACCGCGATCGGTCACGCAAGCTGCAATGAGGAGCGGAGTTGCAAGGATAAATAGACGCTTGAGCACGATATGGATCTCTTTCCTAATAA
>DFBR01000039.1:7481-14272 GCA_002367375.1 Erythrobacter sp. UBA3075
TCAAATCTCATCCGGATAAAGCGGACGGATATCCACCGGAATGCTGTCCATGCCTGCAATCGCCGCTTCGGCGTGCTCGTCGAGTTGCGCATACTGCTCGAAGAAGGCGATTGTGCCTTCGTAATCGCCGGTCGCTTGCAGCATCAGCTCGGTGCGTAGCAGTTCGGTGATGCCGCTTTCCAGCCGCGCTTCGTCCACCACGAAGACGCCCGCATCCTCGTCCCAAGCGAAGGCGCCGTAGTCCAGCAGGAAGCCGTATTGCGCCGCTGCGCCCTTGCCGTGGGCTTCTTCGATGCCGAAACGCATGGAGCGGAACAGGCCGGCGAAATAGGTTGCCAGCAATTCGCTCTTTTCGGCTGCGGGCAATTCGCCGCGCTCCATCATGTAGAGAAGGTTATAGATGCCCATGACATCGGCCTTGCTCTCTTCGAGCGCCGAATATTGCTCGCGCAGTTCTTCGTTCACGGTGGTTTCGCGGCCTTCGACCGTGATGCTGCCGGGGCCAAGCGAGTGGCTGAGCTCATGGAACAGGGTGAACAGCTGCATGTAGCGGCGGCTGACCAGCGCGGCCTGCTCTTCCGCCAACACAACATCCGCAATCGGATCGAGGATCATGTCGAACTTTGCGCCGAGCACGTTGGACAGGATCACCTTCTTCGCGCCCTTGGCTTCGCGCACACGCTCATCATTGGGCAGGTTGAAGGCGATGGTCTGCACACCGGGCACGTTATCGCCGCCGCCATGCACTTGGTCTGCCACCGCGATGGGGCTTTCGAAACCGCGGGTGAAATTGTGATATGCTGCGTCGATGGGGAGGTTGCCCTCCATGTCGCGCAAATAGCCGACGTAGCGATCCAGCGCGGCGCTTTCATCGGGGTTGCGCAGGGTCACAAAGCTCTCGAACGCGGTCTTGGTGCCGTAGAGGCGGTCAGTGTAGACTTCATACGGGCCGATGGCGATTTCGATGGGAGTGTCCTCAAGGTCCATCCACGCCATTTCGCTTTCGAAATAGTCGTCAGAGAGGAAGCTGTCGGCGCGCAGGGTCAGGAAGCGTTTGAGGCTGGCATTGGTGGTTATCTCTGCCGCCTCGCGCAGCAGCGCGGCAGCGGGTGCAAGGAATTCTGCATATTCCACGCTGTAGGGAATGGCGACAAAGCCGCCTTCATCATCGCGCCGCACCACGGTGTAGGGGCTCATCAAATCATCGCGCTGGTCGGGATTGGCTTCGAGATAGGCGTCGAATTCCTCGCGCGTCAGGTCCGCTGGATAGAAGCCTGCGCCTTCGGGCCATTCGGTATCACCATGGAACGGGTGGTTGTCCGCCACGCTGTCCCACGGGCCGAAATGGCGGTCGAACATGTCGAGTGTATCGGCATCCCCGCTGGCTTCGATTTCGGCGCGCAATTCAGGCAGATTTTCTCCGCGCTGACGCAGGTAAATCTCGTCCATATAGCCGCTGGCTTCGATCAGCAGATTGACCACTTGGCGCTCTTCGTCGGAGAGGTAGGACGTGTCCGGCGCCATCTCGACATCGGCAATCGTCGCGCGGCTGGCGGCCATATCATAGCTCCCATCCCCGACCTGCTCAGTAGCGGGCGAGCAGGCGGCGATCAGTGCGACAGGAGCAGTGGCGAGCGAAAGGGCGATTAGTGCGCGGCGCATGAAACATATCCTTTGACTGGAAACAGGCGAAACCATCTAGCCGAGCCAGCGTGATGAGTCACCATTGCCGCTCGCCCATAGCCAATCTTGGCCTGCCCCAAGAACTCCCACGCTTGCTCTTGTGCAAAGCGCGCGCCATTTACCCAGCCTCGCAAGACCGCTGTGCAGGAGAATTCACTTGGCCGACCCGACCTACACCCCGCCTTCCGTCTGGCAGAATACGACAAGCGGCGGTAAATTCGCCAGTATCAATCGACCCACAGCGGGCGCGCGGTTCGACAAGGAATTGCCGGCAGGTGAGCACGCCTTGCAGCTTTACTCGCTCGCCACTCCCAATGGGGTGAAGGCAACGATCATGCTGGAGGAATTGCTCGAAGCGGGACATGGCGACGCCGAATATGACGCCTGGCTCATCAACATTGGCGAAGGCGACCAATTCTCCAGCGGCTTCACTGCGCTCAATCCCAATAGCAAAATCCCGGCCCTGCTCGACCGTAGCGGCGACACTCCCGTCCGCGTGTTTGAAAGCGGCGCGATCCTGATGCATCTGGCAGAGAAGTTCGGACGCTTTCTGCCGACCGACCACACCCGCGCCGAAGTGCTCAGCTGGCTGTTCTGGCAGATGGGAAGCGCGCCTTTCATCGGTGGTGGTTTCGGCCATTTCTACGCCTATGCGCCGGAGAAATTCGAATATCCGATCGACCGCTATGCGATGGAAACCAAACGCCTGTTTGATGTCGCGGACAAACGGCTTGGCGAGACGCGCTATTTGGGCGGCGATGCGTACACAGTGGCCGATATCGCCACTTTCCCGTGGCTCGCACCCTTCGTGGAAGGCATCATCTACGAAGACGCCAAGACCTTCCTGTCGATTGACGATTACAGCAATGTCGCGCGCTGGGCAGGCGAGATCGCCCAGCGCCCAGCTGTGCAGCGCGGTCAGATGGTCAACCGGACATGGGGCGAAGACGTCGAACAATTGCCGGAGCGCCACGGCGCATCAGATTTCGACAAGCTGAGAGCACTGCGGGACTGAACCACACACCCTTGCGTCCCACTGGCGAGCCGCTATATGAGCGCGCTCCTGCTGGGGCGTGGCCAAGTGGTAAGGCACCGCTTTTTGGTAGCGGCATTCGCAGGTTCGATCCCTGCCGCCCCAGCCATTTTTACCTGTTAATCTCTCAGCGCAATGCGGCCTCTGCCCTGCACAGCAAGCGGCAGATATAGCCCTTGCGCGGCAGCGCGAATCTGTCCGTGACGTACATTTTCGATGTCCGCAGACAGCACGAATTCTCCGATCCGCACCTCTTCCAGCGCTTCTCCCGCGACTTCAAGTACATGAGCATATTCGCGGTCGAAATTCTCCTGCAGCGTCGCTTCGATCTGATCGTGCAATGCGGGTGAATTGGCAAATATCAACAGCAAGTCGGACGCCAACCTGTCAGTATCACCATAGGCCTGCAAATCGGCAACCGACACTTGCCGGCTGTCATAATCGCCCTGCACCAGTCCGGTCAGCCAGAGCCGCCCCTCGACCGTGCCAAAACGGCTCGCCGCGCCTTCTGTGGGGGTCATGACAAGATCAATGCCCACGGCGAGGCGTCCACCTTGGGTGGGGTAGATTTCCACCCCGCTGAACGCGGTTTGCACAGCGCCGACGCCCGGCAGAGCGATGCCGCGTTCAGCAAGCGCGCCAAGCTCGCGCAGGAGAATGGGTTCAAGCAGCGCATATTCGCTCAGCACAGGCAGGAACACATCGAGCTGCCCTGCCCCTTCGGGCACTGCATTGGCCGGCAAGGCCGTCGGCTCCGGCGCGGTGGGACGCTCTCCCAGATAGGTCCGCGTGTTCGCTTCCAGCGCCAGATTGAGCACCAGGCTGGAGCGTGTGGTCGAGATGCTGGCAATGCCCACCTCGAGCGGTTGCAAATACAGCCATGCGGGCGGGTCTTCGCGGTTGAGCGATTCCACGGTGAAGGCCTGCTGCCACAAATCCTCCACCTGCGCGCGCACATTGACCCGCTCCAGCTCGCGCTCGATCTCACGTTCAATCCGCGCCATCACCGGGCGCAGCTGCGCATCGGCCTGGCTCATGAAGGTGATCCTCTGGCCGAGGAACTCCACGCCCGGTGGGCGCGACCAATTGTAGCGCAGATCGACGTCGGCAGTGGGCGACCAGTCGCGGCGAATCTCAACGCGCACCACCACTTCAACCGTCGCATTGCCGGTCGCCGTTTCCCCGCTCAGCACGCCGCCGATGTCACGGGCTGACACCTGCGCAGAGACCGGCATCCGGAGGACAAGATTTCGGCCCTCGCCGCGCAGGGTCAAATTTCCGCGTGTGACATTGCCGACGATACGGCAACTGATGCGCGGCGTTACGCGGACATCACGGCCGAGCACGCGCACACGTTCTGTCGGGGCGCAATTGTCACGGGTTTCATCGATGCCATAAAGATTGCGCGGCACATTGCGCGCAACAATGGTGCGAATAGTCTCGAGCGGGATTGTGACGGGCACGGCGAGGCGTGATTGCAGATCAGGTATTTCGAGCTCGGCAGCTTCACGCGGCGGGGCCTCCACCTCGATATCATTGCGACAGCCTGCCAGCAGCAAAGCCATACTTAGCAGCGCAATCAGATGTTTCACGAAACTCGCCCCATCAGGCGTGAAGAATGCGCGCGCACAGCACGCGTGGCAAGAACAAACCCAGCAGAAGGTGCTATCGACTACAAGACGGCCCCAAATGGCAACTCCATGAAATAGGCGCGTTTTCGCAACGCTCCCAAAATGCCTGACTTCGCCGAGAAACCGCAGAAAATGGTTAATTTTCAAGCGATGAAATGACTGTAATACGGGCTGAATGCATTTTACGATTTGCAAGGGCAGGTCTAAGCTTATCCACGGTCGCTTCGAGTCCCCGAAAAATGGTTTTCGAGGATGTTGGGGGACACATTCGACGCCCTTGGCGCAGCCCTTGGCTTCGCCGAATCATAAATAGAACAATAGGCGAAGAATGCGTCGGTCTTGAAGTGGGACCACAAGATGCATGCAGCGCATCATTCCGTGCAGGACCTGATCGGTTCAAGCGCACAGATGAGTGATTTGCGCAGCTATGTCCCCAAGGTAGCGCAAGCCGAAGTGCCCGTCCTGATTCAGGGCGAAACCGGCACCGGTAAAGAGCGTGTCGCGGCGCTGATCCACGAACTTGGCCCACGCCGCGACGGCCCTTTCGTTGCCGTCAACAGTGCCGCCCTGCCCGAACATCTCGTCGAATCCGAATTCTTCGGCCATGCCAAAGGGGCCTTTACTGGTGCAGTTGCCGCGCATGAGGGCAAGTTCATGGCTGCTGACGGCGGCACGCTGTTCCTCGACGAAATCGGCGAGATGAGCCTGACTGCGCAAAGCAAGTTGCTGCGCACGCTGGAGACCGGCGAAGTGACCCCGCTCGGCTCCAACCGCACGCACAAGGTGAATGTCCGGGTGGTCGCCGCCACCAATGAGGACCTCGACGAGTGCGTCGCGCGCGGGACATTCCGTGCGGATTTGTTTTATCGCATCAATGTCGCGCGGTTGTGGGTCGCGCCCTTGCGCAACCGCACCGATGATATCGGCCCGATCCTGTCGCACTTTATCACCGGGCTGAATGATCGTTATGGCCGCCATGTGGAGCCGCCAGACGAGGATTTGCTGGACGCGCTGCACGACTATCAATGGCCCGGCAATATCCGCGAATTGCGCAATTTTGCCGAGGCATTGTTCATCGACCCGCCCGAAAACCGGCCCGTGCATATGGAGGATTTGCCCGATGGCTATCGCCGCCTGCTGGAAACCCATCAGGTGACGCGCCTGCCAGAGCGCGACCAGATCATGGAAGCGCTGGAAGAGACCCATTGGAACAAGGCGCAGGCCGCAAGGAAACTCAATTGGTCGCGCATGACGCTGTACCGCAAGCTCGACAAATATGAGATCGATGAAGAACCGGGCGAATGAAGTACTTGGCGAGTGTCACAGCCGTTGCACATCGAGTGTAACATGAGACACTCGCCAGCCATTCACCCCGCCACCGTCACCGACTGAATCCACCACGAAACCACGCAAATCCCGGCTTTTCCCGAGTCTGGCACGCGCTGTGCAACATGGTTCCGCAAACAAAGCGGAGACCTCGATCATGGCGACTGGTTCAAGTGGTTTGCAGCAACGGGCAGCACCCGTGGCGGCCCCGATGGCCAGCTATGCGAACTATTTCGAGATTGGTCACAACGCCGCTGAATTCCTGATCGACGTCGGGCAGGTAGAGCCCGAAAGCGGCGATGTCCGCCTGGCCAAGCGCATCGCGCTCAGTCCCACCCATGCCAAATTGCTCGCCCGAATGCTGGACGATTCTGTCGCCCGCTTCGAGCGCGACCATGGCGCCATTCCCGACCTGGCCGTGCCCGCCAATGCTGGCGACTTCGGCCTCACCAACCCCGACGATTTCGAGCGACGCGCGGTCCATGCGCGGCAGCGTGCGCTCGCTCAACACTCCGATCCTGCAAAGAGGTGATGCGATGAAGGCCCAAATCCGTCCGAACCGGCTAGATATCAGCGACAGGTTCCCGCTCGCGAGTTTTACCATCAGGACCGACGGCCAGCCGCGGCAGGCGGAAATCGTCGTCGCGACCTCGCCAGAGCTATTCACTAACAAGGAAGGCCGCACACGGTCGACCTTCTATTCCACGCGCGAACAGGGTGTCCTTGCGCTGCCACGGGCCGAAGCGGTCTACACGCTGCCACCCGAAGTGCTGGCGCGTTTCACCGATGCGGACAAATTGTGGTTTGGCCTCGCCACCGCTGCGGCGGGAACGGGCGATACTGGCTGGAGCGTCGATGTGATGCCAACCGGATCGAGCCCCTATATCTCGCTGTCGGGCCTGACCGATTCCTCGCTGCGCCGTGTGCGCATGTTCCCGCGCCGCACCGCCCAATCTGGTTATGCCAATGGCGGCGGTGAAGTGCGCCAGACATGGGCAGGTGATGCCGCGCAGCCGGGTATGAGCGAAACCGGGCAGCAGGCACCAGCGACCAATGGTCAAAATGGCCAAAGCAATGGTTCGCAGGCTCCCGGTGCCACCAACGGCGATGGCGCAACC
>DFBR01000101.1:0-10174 GCA_002367375.1 Erythrobacter sp. UBA3075
TCCGATGGTCAGAGGTTCCCGTCACCAGCCCTGTCTGGCAAACGCATGTCGCTGTGCCATCGGCTCCGGGGGAGCTCATTGCAGCCATTGCCAGAGTAGACGGGCCAACATTGCCAGCCCGATTGGCGTCCGTGGAACTTGAACCGGCGAGCCAATCCGCACCCGTCGCCAGCACCGGGCAAATTCTGGCGGCAATGCTGTGCGGCCTTCTGCTGGCCCCGTTCCTGTTCGACCTTGGCCTGTTCCGCTTTCTTCGCAGCAGCTTTCCGGTCTATCACGCAGCATTCTCCCTGCTGGCGGTGATTCAGACCTTTTCTGTCGCGGGGCTGATGCCGCTTTTCCTCACTGTCTCAAGAGATGCCCAAGTCCTGATCGCAGGCCTGTCCTTCGATTTCCTGGTCGGTGTCAGCGCCTTGTTTGCCGCCAGCTTTATCGAACCGGACAAGCTTGATCCTCGCGGCAGGCGCGTGCTCGTGGGCATTGGGCTTCTCGCAGGCTTTGCCGGCGTCGTCCGGGTGGCATTTGCCGATATCTACCCGGAGCCGATCTTCCATTTCTATTACTTGTGCTACGCGATTTTCATGGTCGGCCTGCTGGTTGGCCTGAGCCACCCACTGCGCTGCGGCAGTCGCGCAACCTATTTCCTTCTCGTATCCTATTCTCCGCTTATCGCTATCGGCTTCATGCGGATATTGTCAGCGCTGACCACTAACTTTCAATTCGTCTTCGAGACCATACACGCCCAGCATCTGGCGCTTGGCTGGCAAGTCGTGGTCAGTGCCTTCGCCGTTGCCGACCGGTTCATGATCATCAAGCAAGAGCGCGACAGAGCGCGCACGGCCGCGCAGCTGCTGGAACGGGCATCGGAACGTGATGCGCTGACCGGGCTCTACAACCGGCGGATCATTCCCGAACGCTTCGACCAATTGCGCACTGCCGGATTTTCAACGCTCGCGGTGATCGATCTGGACCACTTCAAATCGGTCAATGACACCTATGGCCATAGCAAGGGTGATGAAGTGCTGCGGGTTGTGGCAAAGGCGCTCGAACCCAATCGCGACACGGTCGTTATCCGCATGGGTGGCGAGGAATTTGCCTTGCTGCTGCGCGGCCGTGGAGCGCTTAAGCGTGCCGAATATCGCCGCAAGGCCGTGACCAAAGCTGTAGCTGGTGCAATGGACTTCGACCGTGAAGTGACGGCCAGCATGGGTGTGATCAAAGTGCCGGGCAATGACCGCTTCTGCGCCAGTTTTGATGAGCTGTACGAACACGCCGACCGTTTGCTGTATGAAGCCAAGGCCGCCGGGCGGGATCGCACCCGCAGCGAGCGTCTTACCGCCTTCGTGCCGCGCGGCCGCCCCGATCGGCGCGGCGCGAACCGCAAAGCAGCGGCTTAACTTGCGCTATCCCATCCAGCATCGGGCATAAACGGCGCAGCAACTTCACCGGGCACGCGCATCAGCTTACCGGTCGCCTTGTCGAGCATGGCAAATGTGGTCTTGGCGCGGACCAATTCCTTGCCGCTGGCATCGGCAAAGCTGAAATGGCGATTGAAGCGCGGGCCGCGCGGCGCTTCGCGGATAATCGTTTCGCCCGTCACCTGCTCGCCTTGGGTGATATTGCCGCGATAATCGATCTCGTGCCGCAGCACCATCCACACGAATTGGTCGATATGCTCGGGCAGCGCCTGAGCCTTCCAATGCGCACCGGCCAGATCTTCCATCCAGCGCAGCCAGACGGCGTTGTTGACGTGGTCGTTCACATCGATGTGTTCGGGCAATGCGGTGAAGGTGAGGGAGAAGCGGTTGCTCATCCCTCCACTCCCATCTGCCACAGGATGAAAGCGACTTCCTCGGCCGTCTCACGCAAGCCTTCGAACCGTCCAGACTTCCCGCCATGCCCAGCGCCCATGTTGGTTTTAAGCAGCAGAATGTTCTCGTCCGTCTTCACCTCGCGCAATTTGGCGACCCATTTGGCGGGCTCCCAATAGGTGACACGCGGATCGTTGAGGCCGGCGGTCACGAGCATCGGCGGATAATCCTGCGCCGCCACCTGATCGTAAGGCGAATAGCTGCGGATCAAGGTGAAGGCGTCTGCATCCTCAATCGGATTGCCCCATTCCTGCCATTCGCCCGGCGTGAGCGGCAAAGTCTCATCCAGCATAGTCGCCAGCACATCGACAAAGGGAACATGCGCCACGATCGCGCCGAACAATTCGGGTGCCTGATTGATCACCGCGCCCATCAGTTCGCCGCCTGCCGAGCCGCCGCTGGCCGAAATGCGGCCCTCGCTGGTCAGCCCGCGCTCCACCAGAGCGCGCCCGACATCGACGAAATCATTGAACGTGTTGGTGCGCGCAGTGGTCTTGCCTTGCAGATACCAATTCCGCCCCAGATCATCGCCGCCGCGAATATGCGCGATGGCATAGGCGACACCGCGATCGACAAGGCTCAACCGCGTGGTCGAAAAACCCGGCGGGACAGCATAGCCATAGGCGCCATAAGCGTAGAGATGCAGCGGCCCGCCCGTTTCCCGGTCTTTGCGATACATAATGCTCACCGGCACCATCACCCCGTCACGTGCTTTCACCTCCACCCGCTCCACAGTGTAGAGTGAGGGGTCGAAGCCGCTCGGTATTTCCTGCACTTTGAGCGTTTCCAGCTCGCGGCTGGCGACATGGTAATCATACACCGTGTCGGGCGTGACCGGGCTTTGGTAATGCATCCGCAGTCTGTCCATCGCCCATTCGGGATTGTTGCCCAGCCCAGCCGAATAGGCGGCCTGCGGGAAATCAATCGTCTCCACCCGCGCCGGATCGTCATAATAGCGTATCTGCACCTGATCGAGGCCCGCCAAGCGGCCTTCGGTGACGTAGAAATCCGCAAACAGGTCAAAATCGGTGAGATAAAACGCGTCCGATCCGGCAATCAGCGTGGTCCACTCGGCGGGACTGGACATCGGCGCGGTGGCGAGGCGGAAATTTACGTGATTGTCATTGGTCAGGACGAACAGCGTATCGTCCTTCACATCGACATCATATTCCACGCCCGTTTCACGGCCGCGCACCAGCAGCGGCTCAGCCAGCGGATCGGATGCGGGCAGCAGCCGCACTTCGCTCGTTTCATTGTCGCCCGCCGCGATAATCAGCCATTCGCGGTTGGAGGACAGGCCGGGGGAGGCGGTGAAGCCCAATTGCTCCTCATGATAGATCTGCTGATCGTCGCCATCATCGCCAACCCGGTGCGCAAAGATGCGGTCCACGCGCCACTGTTCGTTCGCGCGGCCATAGACGATCATCGTGTCGCCAGCGGTCCAGATCAGGCCCGAATTGACGTTTTCGATGCGGTCAGTAAGCAGCTCGCCGCTCTCAAGATCCTTGATGAAGCCGGTGTAATACTCGCCGCCGGTCGTATCGGTGGAATAGGCGAGGAAGCGCCCATTTTCGCTAATCGACAGCGCGCCAAGGCTGAAATATTCGAGACCTTCCGCCAAAGCCGGACCATCGAGGATCAGCTCGCGTGCTTCGGTCCCCACTGGGCGGCGGTAGAATTTGCTATATTGGCCGCCTTCTTCGAATTCTGACCAATATTCGTAATCGCCATCCTTCTGCGGAACGGTTGCATCGTCTTCCTTGATGCGGCCACGCATTTCGGTGAACAACTCTTCCACCAGCGGTTTCTGGTCAGCCATCTGCGCTTCGAAATATGCGTTCTCGGCGCGCAAATAGCCAAGCACATCCTCGTCATCCACATTCGGATAATTGCCATCGCGCAGCCAGTGATATGGATCGGCGATGGTCTGGCCGTGGAAAGTGTAGCTGTGCTCGCGCTTCTCGGCGCGGGGCGGCGTCAGGCTCTTATCATATGGCAAGGGGGCGTTCTCGTCCTGCTGGAGATCAATCTTGCCGCGCGCGGCTGGAAAGCCGGACGGCGAAGGTCTATGTGGGCTGCGTAGAGAGAAATTACAGCGCTAGAAACCGGAAAAAACCGCCATGTTGATGCAAACCCACGAAGCCCGCCTGTCCGACTTGCGCGAGGAACTCGCCCGCCGCGACCTGCAAGGCTTCGTGGTGCCGATCAGCGATGAGCATCTGTCCGAATATGTCGGCGCCTACGCCCAGCGCCTTGCATGGCTGACAGGCTTTGGCGGCTCTGCCGGAGCCGCAGTGGTGCTGAAGGATCATGCCGCCATGTTCGTCGATGGTCGCTACACCATTCAGGTGCGCGATCAGGTCGACGGCAAATTGTACGATTACAAATCCGTCCCGCAGGATAATATGGGCGACTGGATCGCCGACAATGCTGCGCAAGGGGCACGCATCGGTTTCGACCCGTGGCTGCACACGCGCGGCTGGGCGAAAGCCATGGCCAAGCGGCTGGAAAAGGCTGGCGCGGAATTGGTCGCGGTGGAGAGCAATCCAATCGATGCGGTGTGGTCCGACCAGCCCGAACCTTCGCCTGCGCCCGCCTTCGTGCAGGATGAAGCGCATACGGGCCGTTCCAGCGCGGCAAAGCGCGGCGATATTGCCAGCTGGCTGAACGATGAAGGGCTGGACGCGGTTGTGATCAGTGCTTTGGATTCTGTTGCGTGGACGCTCAACATCCGTGGCAGCGATGTCGATCACACGCCGGTCGCCCTGTCCTATCTGATGGTGCAGGCAGACGGCACAGCAGACTGGTTCATTGCGCCCGAAAAGGTATCCGACGAAGTACGCTTTGCTCTGGGCAATGCCGTGCGCATTCGCACACGTGACGAGTTTGCCGGTGCTTTCGCCGAACTGGCGGGCAAGCGGGTTGCCGCCGACCCTGAACGCTCGGTCTACGCCATCTTTGAACGGCTGGACGCAGTGGGGGCAGATGTGGCGCTCGAAACCGACCCCGCCGTATTGCCCAAGGCGATCAAGACCTCCGCCGAACAGCAGGGCCACCGCGATGCGCAGGCGCGTGACGGGGCAGCGGTCAGCCGCTTCCTCAACTGGCTCGAAGGTGAAGGGCCCAAGGGCACGGTCGACGAACTGTCCGCCGCCGCGAAGTTGCAGGCATTCCGCGCAGGCAATTCCGAGCTGGTCGATCTCAGCTTCGATACGATTTCAGGCGCAGGCTCCAACGGCGCGCTGTGCCATTACCGGGTGAGCGAGGAAACCTGCCTGCCGCTCGAACCCAACAGCGTCTATCTGGTCGATTCAGGGGGCCAGTACAAAGACGGCACGACCGACATTACCCGCACCGTGTGGATCGGCCCCGATGCTCCGCCAGCCGACATCAAGGACCGCTACACCCGCGTTTTGCAGGGCCATATCGCACTCGACATGGCAATTTTCCCCACCGGCACACCGGGCAGCGCGCTCGATGTGCTGGCGCGGCAATTCCTGTGGCAGGCTGGCGTCGATTATCCGCATGGCACCGGCCACGGAGTCGGCAGCTTCCTCGGTGTGCATGAAGGCCCGCAGCGCATTGCCAAGGGCCGCGGCGGACAGGCCGGGACCGATCAGTCGCTTGAAGCAGGCATGATCCTTTCCAACGAGCCGGGCTATTACAAAGCAGGCGAATACGGCATTCGGATCGAGAATCTGGTGCTGGTGGAAGAGCGCCAGATTGACGGCATGGAAGGCGAATGGTTCGGCTTTGAAACGCTCACGCTGGTGCCGATAGATCGCACGCTGGTAAACCGCGAGATGCTGAGCGAGGCCGAGATTGCATGGTGGAATGACTACCACACCAAAGTGCGCGACGTGCTGGCTCCGCAATTGGACGGCGATGCGCTGGCGTGGCTCGAAAAGAGCTGCCAGCCGCTTTGAGGCTCTTTAAGACCCGTTTGGACGCTTTTGTGAACCGCACGTAAACCGCGCATGGCGGGGAGGTGAACGCTTGCCCGGCTGTGCGACAAATTGCGACAATTGACCGCTAATCGGGCAAAGTCCTGCGACACTGGCTCCCTAGAACAGTCATCAAGAGTGGCGGGGTGCCGGGTCTCCTCCCTCCCCCTTCTAACCGGTGCCCCGTTGCTCTACGTTTTAATCCAGAATGGAGAGTTCGATGAAAAAGTCCCTTATGATCGCGCTGGCCGCAACCGGCCTCACCCTTGGCGGCGCAGCTATTGCGCAAGACCAGATGCGTGGCGGCGGCGATATGACCCGCGCCGATGTCGAAACCCGCACGGCAGAACGCTTCGCCCGCATGGATGTGAACGGCGATGGTCTGCTCAACCCAGCCGACCGTGAAGCCCGCGCGCTGGAACGCTTCAACGCAGCCGATACCAACAATGATGGCGCGCTAACCTTCGAGGAATCGCAGGCCGCACGTGAAGCACATCGTGAAACACGCCAGGCACGCCGTGCCGAACGCGGCGAGCAGGCAGGCGAACGCCGCGGTCGCCGTGGAAACCGTATGGGCCGCCGTGGTGGCCGCATGGGTGGCGGTGAGCGTGGTCAGATGATGCAACAGGCCGACGCCGACGGTGATGGCTCGATCAGCCAAGCTGAATTCACGACCTCTGCTCTTGCCCGCTTTGACGCCGCCGATGCCAACAGCGATGGCACGCTGACAGCTGAAGAACGCCGCGCCCAACGAGGCGAGCGTCGCGGTGGACGCGGCCGCCAGTAATGGGCGAAGCCCAAGTCAAACTGCTACTGGTCGATGATGAAGCCAGCTTGCGTGAACCCCTGGCCGAGTATCTCTCGCGTCAGGGGTTTGCCGTTACCGAGGCGGCTGATGCGTCCAAAGCGCGCGCAGTCTTGCTCGATATGACGCCCGATCTGGTCCTGCTCGACATCATGATGCCAGGCGAAGACGGGCTCTCGCTGTGCCGCCATTTGACCGAAGCGAAGAACCTGCCGGTCATTCTGCTGACTGCAAAGGGCGAGGCAACCGACCGCATCGTCGGTCTGGAAATCGGCGCGGATGATTACGTTGTCAAACCGTTTGAGCCGCGCGAATTGGTCGCCCGCGTCCGCTCGGTCCTGCGCCGTGCCGGTAAGGGCGCTCCACCGGCAGATGCCCAGAGCGAGGCGCATTATGAATTTGACGGCTGGGAGCTTGATCCGCTCAAGCGCCGCCTTGCCGATCCTGATGGCGCTGTCGTGCCGATATCCTCCGCCGAATTTCGCCTGCTAATTGCCCTGCTCGATCACCCCAAACAGGTGATGGACCGCGACCGGTTGCTCGATCTGGTGCAAGGGCGTGAGGCGCATCTGTTCGACCGCGCGGTCGATAACCAAGTCAGCCGCTTGCGCCGCAAGATTGAGGCTGACAGCCGCGATCCCAAGCTGATCCAGACCGTGTGGGGCGGCGGCTATCGCCTCGCCTGCGATGTGCGCCGCGTGATGCCCGAAAACGGTTGAGCGACATGATGCGCAAATTCCTACCCAAGAGCCTGCTCGGTCAGATGCTGCTCGCGGTCGCACTGGCATTGCTGGTGGCGCAGGCGATTTCGGTGATGCTGCTCGTCCGCGCCGAACAGCAGCGGACCGAAAGCGCGGTGGTCAACGAACTCGCCTTCCAGCTTGTCGCTGGCGAGCGTGGACCCAGCCGTCCGCGCGCAGAACGCCGCTGGGCGCGCATGGAACAGCGTTTCCGCGATGCGCTTGCCGAGCCTGACCTTCGCGATATTACTCGTGAAGCTCAATTGCGCAGCGTGCTGGAAGATCAGGGCGTGCAAATCGAAGCATTGATTGTGGTCGCGCGCGATCTGCCCGAAACCGGCGTCTTGCGAGAGAATTTGACGCGCAATCCCCGTCTTGAGCGGCGCTGGGGCCGTGCTGACGAAGTGATCATCGCCGGTCTCACACGCGTCGGGGAACAGCAGATGCGGATCGCCCGCGCGCCGCGTCCACGCCCCAATCGGGGCGTTCTGGGCGGGCTCATCATCCAGACCGCCATCCTCTATTTCGTGCTGGTGGGCGGCCTCGCGCTGCTGCTACGCCGGATGACCCGGCCCATTGCCCAGCTTACCGAGCGGGTCGAAAATTTCGACGGCGGCAATGGTCGCAGTGATGTGCTTGAGCCATCCGGCCCCGATGATGCCCGACGCCTGATTACCGCGCACAACGCGATGGAGGCGCGCATTGCCGCGCTGCTCGATGAAAAGAACGTGATGCTTGGCGCGATTGGCCATGACCTCAAGACCCCGCTCGCTGCCTTGCGCGTGCGGATCGAGAGCGTGGAAAACGAAACCGAACGCGCCCGCATGGCCGCCACGATCGAGGACATCACCACCTCGCTCGACGATATCCTTTCGCTTGCCCGCGTGGGCCAGCCGACCGATCCGCTCGAACACACCGATCTGTCAGCATTGGTCGCCTCAGTGGTCGAGGAATATGAGGACATGGGCGACAACGCCGTGCTGGGTGACAACGCACGTATCGCGCTCCCCTTGCGCGCAACATGGCTGCGGCGGGCGCTGCGCAATCTTATCGGCAACGCGCTGCGTTATGGTGAGCAGGCGCGGGTATCACTGGCGCAAGAGGATGGTGAAGCCGTCATCCGCATCGCCGACACCGGCCCCGGCATTCCCGATGCGCAAATCGCTGCGATGATGGAGCCATTCGCGCGCGGCGAGGGATCACGCAATCGCGAAACCGGCGGCGCAGGCCTTGGCCTGACACTCGCACGCGCCATTGCGGAACAGCATGGCGGAACGCTGGCGCTGATAAATCGCATCGGCGAGGATGGCGCAGTGGCTGGATTGCTGGCCGAACTGCGGCTGCCACTTTGATGCAATTTGCGAGTCCAGAATTCTAAAGTAGGCTCGGTCGATTACCTATCGACCGCAAGAACGACCCTCCGTCCGCAACGAGCACAGCTTGCTTGCGCGCCTAGCGAGGACGCACGCGCGGATGGGCGTGCGCGCACAAATCATCGCATCAGCCCGCCAATAATATTGCGCACAAAGCGTCCTGCGAGCGGTCCGGCCAAATCCGTCGCGATGGACCCGGCTCCCGATGTAATCGCCGTGCGCGTCGGATTGGCGCGGCTCCGCCTGCCAGTCACAGTAGCAGCCGCGACTGATGCCATAGAGCCAGCCGCCGCGCTCATCGCTCTATCGCGGGCCTTTTCCCAGATGCTCTTGCTCTTGCGCGGCTGCTTGCGCACCTCTTCCTCGCCCTGTTCGGCGACTTCCTCGGCGGTCTTGGCGGCGTCTTCGGCCTTTTGCGCGAGCACCTCCTCGGCGCTTTCGCGGTCGACCAGCTCATCATATTTGCCCTCATGCGGGCTGACCGATTGGATGATCGCACGCTCTTTCGCCTTGACCGGACCGAGACGGCTGCGTGGCGGCTTGATCAGCGTGCGCTGAACAATGGTCGGCGCGCCTTCATCGTCGAGCGTGGAGACCAGAGCCTCACCCACGCGCAATTCGGTGATCGCAGCTTCGACATCGAGATCGGGATTGATGCGGAAGGTTTCCGCCGCTGCCTTGATTGCCCGCTGATCCTTTGGCGTGAAGGCGCGCAAGGCGTGCTGCACCCGGTTGCCCAATTGCCCGGCAATTTCCTCGGGAATGTCGATCGGGTTCTGGGTCACGAAGAACACGCCCACGCCTTTCGACCGGATCAGCCGCACCACCCGCTCAATTGTGTCTTCCAGCGCCTTGGGCGCATCGTCGAACAGCAAATGCGCTTCATCAAAGAAGAACACGAGCTTGGGCTTTTCCGGATCACCGACTTCGGGCAGTGTTTCGAACAATTCAGCGAGCAGCCACAGCAGGAAGGTGGCGTAAAGCTTGGGGCTGCGCATCAATTTGTCGGCCGCCAGCACATTGACGATACCGCGCCCGTCCTCATCGAGCGACAGGAAATCATCGATCTCCAGCGCAGGCTCACCAAAGAACTGATCCGCACCCTGCGATTCAAAACTGAGCAATTGCCGCTGGATCGCGCCGACCGATTGCTTCGACACATTGCCATATTCGCCCGACAGTTCTTTCGAATTGTCATAGGCCCAGGCGAGCATGCTGCGCAGATCGTCGAAATCGAGCAGCAGCAGTTTGTTGTCGTCGGCATGGCGGAAAACGATTTGTAGTACGCCTTCCTGCGTGTCGTTGAGATCGAGCAGGCGCGAGAGCAGCAACGGCCCCATTTCGGAAACGGTCGTGCGAATGGGATGGCCCTGCTCGCCATACAAGTCCCAGAACACCACCGGATTGTCCGAATATTCGTAATCTTCCATGCCCAATTCCT
>DFBR01000101.1:10338-11809 GCA_002367375.1 Erythrobacter sp. UBA3075
GACAGATCGAGCGCCTGCCGGTTGCCGTCCAGATCGTTGCCGAGGAAAATATCGCCCATTTGCGTAGCCTATCTCTGTTATTGCCCGATTCCCGAACGGACCCTAGAGCGGGCCTGATGGATGGCAAGACCCCCTTCGTCCTGCTCGACGATGCGCGCGTAGATGGCGCGAGCGATGCGCACTACTTCGCAGTGCCCGAGACTGTCTTTGTGGCGCGGCGGCCCGAGGAGGTCGACGCGGTGCTGGCGGCGGCGGAAGCCGCGCGTGTAAAATCTGGCAAACAGCTGGCGGGCTATATCGCTTACGAGGCTGGGCTGGCGCTGGAAGACCGTCTCACGGCACTGGCTGCTGAGCGCAGCGGTTCCGATGGCCCGCTGGTCTGGCTTGGCCTGTTCGATGCGCCTGAGATCATTCCCGCTGCCGATATGCCCGCTTGGCTCGGCGCGCACAGGTCCGATGATGGCCCCGCGAGCATCGGCCCACTCGATCCGCAAGTGTCGGCAGGCGCCTATTGTGCCGCGTTCGAGAATTTGCAGGAGGCGATCCGCGCGGGCGACATTTATCAGGCCAATCTAACCTTCCCACTCGCTGGCCCCGCGCGCGGCGATCCGGTGGCGCTCTACTCTGCCATTCGTCCCACGGCAGCGGCAGGCTATGGCGGACTGGTGTTCGACGGCTCACATTATCTGCTCAGCTTCAGCCCGGAATTGTTCTTCTCGCTCAAGGGGCGAGAGGCCAAGGTCAAGCCGATGAAAGGCACGCGCCCACGCGCGAGCGATCCGGCAGACGACGCCGCAATGCGCGAGGAATTGGCCGCATCGGTCAAGGATCGGGCCGAGAATTTGATGATCGTTGATCTGATGCGCAATGATCTTTCACGTGTTGCCGAGGCGGGCAGCGTGCGGGTCGATGATGCGTTCGCGGTTGAGACCTATCCCACCGTCCATCAGATGGTTTCGACCGTATTTGCCCATTTGCAAGACAGCAAGGGCGCGGTCGATATGCTGCGCGCTTTGTTCCCCTGCGGCTCGATCACCGGCGCGCCCAAAATCCGCGCGATGGAACTGATCAATGAGGTCGAGCGCGATCCGCGCGGGCCCTATTGCGGAACCATCGGGCGGATCGATGCAAGCGGCGATGCCGCCTTCAATGTCGCGATCCGCACCATCCGCCTCACTCCGGGCGAGAATTTGCGGCACAAGGCGGTGCTCGGTGTGGGCGGCGCGATAGTCGCCGATAGTGATGCGATGGGCGAATGGCGCGAATGCCTGATCAAAGGCGCGTTTACGCGCGGTCCGGCGGGTGGGCATGATCTGATCGAGACAATGCGCTTTGATCCCCAAGAGGGCATTCCGCTGCTCGAAATGCATCTCGAACGGATCAAGGCGAGCGCGGCACAGCTGGGCTTTTCCTTCGACCGTCACGAAACGCGCAACCGCATCCAGGCGCTGTGTTTTGAGCTGGAGAAGCC
>DFBR01000226.1:0-267 GCA_002367375.1 Erythrobacter sp. UBA3075
ATGCCGATGGCGGTGATGCAGTGGCTGAACTCGCTGGATGCGACCTTGCCATCCTTGGCCTTGATCTTCGCAGTCACGCCCTTGTCGGTGACTTTGATGTCTTCAACCCCAGCGCCGGTCATGATCGTCATGCCCTGCTTGGTCAGGCTCTTTTCGAGGAAGGCGGACACGTCCTTGTCCTCCACGGGCACCACCCGGTCGAGCATTTCGACGACGGTAACATCGCAGCCCATGTCATTGTAGAAGCTGGCAAATTCAATGCCGATC
>DFBR01000226.1:288-1045 GCA_002367375.1 Erythrobacter sp. UBA3075
GGCGGAGTCATCGCTGTGCGATAGGTCCACACCTTTTTGCCGTCAGCCTTGGCAAAAGGCAGATCACGGGCGCGCGCGCCGGTGGCGACGATCACATGTTTGGCGGTGAGTTTTTCCTCACCCTTGTCGCCTTTGACGGTCAGGCTGGTCGGGCCGGTCAGCGCGCCCTCTCCCATATGCACCGTGATCTTGTTCTTCTTCATCAGATGCGCGATGCCCGAGCTGAGCTGCTTGGCAACGCCGCGGCTGCGCTTCACCACAGCTTCCAGATCGGCCTCAATCGTGCCTGCGATCTTGAGACCGTAATCCTGCGCGTGCTGCGCGTAATGCAGGATCTCTGCCGAGCGCAGCAGCGCCTTGGTCGGGATGCAGCCCCAATTGAGACAGATGCCGCCGAGGTTTTCGCGTTCAACAATGGCNNGTCTTCAAACCCAACTGCGCACAGCGGATTGCCGCGACATAGCCGCCGGGGCCGGAACCGAGAACGATGACGTCGTAATTGCTATCTGCCATGTGGTGTCCTGTTTTCAATACTTTGCTTGTAATGTGGAGCACTTGGAGCACTGTCCTGGAGCAGAAACTCCGGCCGGTTCCCAAGCGGGTTGAAAATCGGTGTTCCAAGCGGGCGATAGAGCAATGTCATGCCGGATCGCTGGCCCGATTGTGAGTGAGTAGGACATGACCGTTATTCCCGGTCCACCAGACGCGGCTGCCCGTTCCCGTCAATCGCTACGAATGTGAATTTGGCCGAGGTGAC
>DFBR01000226.1:1089-1734 GCA_002367375.1 Erythrobacter sp. UBA3075
CCGACCCGCGTAATCTCGGCATAGACGGAGACTTCGTCCCCCACCTTCACCGGCTTGTGAAATTCAACCCCGTCCATCGCGACGGTAACCGCCCTGCCCTTCGCCCGCCGAGCGGCAACAAGGCCTGCGCCGGAATCCATCAGACTCATCAGCCAGCCGCCGAAGATATCGCCATAGGCATTGGCATCGGCGGGCATGGCGACGGTGCGCATGGCTGGGTTGCGGGACATCAAGCGCGTGCCTTCAAGCCACCAGCCCCAGCGGTGCCTCGATCATTTCCTTGAAGGCTTTCATCAACTGCGCGCCGTCTGCGCCGTCGATGGCGCGGTGGTCGAAGCTGCCGGTTGCGCTCATGACGCTGGCGATTTGCAGGCTATCGTCGACGACATAGGGGCGTTTGTCGCCCGCGCCGATGGCCATAATCATGCCTTGCGGCGGATTGATGACCGCCTCGAACTGCTTGATGCCGAACATGCCCATGTTGGAAAGGCTGGCGGTGCCGCCGACATATTCCTCTGGAGCCAGCTTGCCTTCCTTGGCGCGGCCCGCGAGGTCTTTCATCTCGGTCGAGATTTTGCTTACCGCTTTGCTGCCCGCATCAGTAACGATGGGGGTGATAAGGCCGCCCGGAATGCTCACCGCCAC
>DFBR01000226.1:1752-2444 GCA_002367375.1 Erythrobacter sp. UBA3075
GCCTTGATCATCAGATCGTTGACCGAAAGCTTTACGCCCTGCGGTTCGAGCGCGGCATTGAGTTCGCTGCGCAGTTTGAGCAGCGCGTCGAGGCGGATATCGACCGTGAGGTAGATATGCGGAACGGTCTGCTTGCTCTCGGTAAGGCGGCGCGCGATTGTTTTGCGCATACCGGAAAGCTTCTCGACCTCGTGCGGAATGCCGAAGTCCTGTGCTTCTGCGGGTGCGGACGGAGCAGGCGTGGCGGCGGCGGCTGCGGATGGCGCAGGTGCCGCAGCACCCGGCTTCGCGCCATCGACATCGGCCTTAACGATGCGGCCATTCGGACCGGACCCTGTCACGCCCGACAGATCAACGCCCTTCTGCTCGGCAATGCGCTTGGCGAGTGGTGATGCGACAATGCGGTCGCCTGAACTTGCGGGCGCTGGAGCGGGCGTTGCAGCGGGAGCAGGCGAAGCCGCCGGTGCGGGCGTCTCTTCCGTGGGGGCCGGGGCAGGTGCAGGAGCCGCTTCGCCACCGCCAGCTGGGGCAACACTGCCCACATCCTCGCCCTCTTCCGCGAGTGTCGCGATCACCGTGCCGACCGCAACACCTTCTGACCCTTCGTCCACCTGGATATGCGCGATCACGCCTTCATCCACCGCTTCAAATTCCATCGTCGCCTTATCGGTCTCGATCTCGGCCATGATGTC
>DFBR01000226.1:2533-5783 GCA_002367375.1 Erythrobacter sp. UBA3075
GGGAAATACGAATGCGCGTTTATCTGGTTATCGTGGACGAAACCGAAGAGGCCCATGTGGCGCTGCGCTTCGC
Source organism: Erythrobacter sp. UBA3075 (assembly GCA_002367375.1). Taxonomy (GTDB): domain Bacteria; phylum Pseudomonadota; class Alphaproteobacteria; order Sphingomonadales; family Sphingomonadaceae; genus Alteraurantiacibacter. The sequence goes on from DFBR01000226.1 coordinate 2,607, forward strand.
CTCGCGCCGAGCGGCCAAGACCGGCGGGATGGTGCATCTGCTGGCATTGGTTCCGAAACAGGCGTTCAGCGCCTTTGGCGGGGTGCAGGCGACTATTGAAGAGGAAGCACGCGACCGGGCCGAGGTGCTGGCCAATTCCGCAGCGGGCGAACTGGCCTATGAAAGCGGCAAGATGCCGCAGATTGCGGTGCGGGTGGGTGACAGCAAATCGGTGGTGTCCGACTATCTGAAAGAGCATCCCGAAGTTGCCGCGCTGGTGCTGGGTTCAGCCTCTGAAGGTGCTCCCGGCCCTCTGGTCTCGCATTTTTCGACACATGTGGGCAATTTGAGCTGTCCGCTATTCATCATTCCCGGCGGTCTCTCGCCTGAGGAAATTGACCGCTTGAGCTGAAGCGGGCGGCGCGCCGTTATTTCTTCTTGCGCCCCTGATGGCGGATATTGCCCGGTCGCCCGCGCTGGCCGACCTGATGCTTGCCCTGTTTGTCACGGCGCGGCCCCTTGTGCTTGGGGCGACCCTTCTTGGGAGCGGGCCGATCCCCGCGCGGTTCCACGCGCTGACTTCCACCACCTTCGGGCAGTTCAAACTTCAGCGCGCCGGTGAGCGGATTGGCCTCGCCCAGCCGCAATTCGAGCGTGTCACCCGTGGCATAGGTGGTGCCGCTGTCTTCCCCGATTAGCGCGCGTGCGCCTTCGTCATAGCGGAAATATTCGCGGCCTAGCGTAGAGATAGGCACCAAACCATCTCCGCCCAGCCCAACGATAGTGGCAAAGAACCCGAAGCTTTGAACGCCGGTGATACGCGTGGGGAAGACCTCGCCCACGCGGCCTGACAGCCATGCAGCGACGTAGCGATCCACGGTATCGCGCTCCGCTTCCATCGCGCGGCGTTCGGTTACGCTGATGGCATCGGTGATCTTGCCCAGATCCTCGCGGTCGCGGTCGGCGAGACCGCTGGTATCGGGAATGCGGCCCTTGGGTGCAGGCAGTTCCAGCCCGAATCCATCGACTAGCGCGCGGTGCACCAGCAAATCGGCATAGCGACGAATCGGCGAGGTGAAATGCGCGTAGGAGCCAAGCGCCAGTCCGAAGTGGCCTGCGTTTTGCGGTCCGTAATAGGCCTGCGTCTGGCTGCGCAGAACGGCCTCCATAATCAGAGCCTTTTCAGCAGGATCACCGATATCCTTAAGCATTCGGTTGAACAATCCCGGCGTGATGACCTGTCCCAGCGCCAGATTTTTTCCAATGGCATCAAAATATTCGCGTAGCGCGATCAGCTTCTCGCGCGTTGGCTGCTCGTGAATGCGGTAGACGATGGGCTGGACCTTGCTTTCCAGCGCCTTGGCTGCCGCGACGTTGGCCGCGATCATGAAATCTTCGACCACGCGGTGCGCATCGAGCCGCTCGCGCACAGCGATTTCCTCGATCTGGCCTTGCTCGTTCAGCACGACGCGGCGTTCGGGCAGATCGAGATCGAGCGGGTCACGGTCATCACGCGCGCTGGCGAGCAGTTTCCACGCGCCCCACAGATGTTGCAGGTTCTCGCCTGCTGCCTCATCTACAATCCGCTGCTGCGCGACTTCGTAAGGCACCGTTTCCGCGATGCGCACGACCGCGCGTGTGAAGCGCCAATCCTTGACTCGCCCCTTGTCATCAATGGAAAGGTGGCAGGCCATAGCCGCCCGGTCTTCACCCTCTCGCAAGGAGCAGACATCGGCCGACAGCACTTCAGGCAGCATCGGCACAACGCGGTCAGGGAAATAGACCGAATTGCCACGCTTGCGCGCCTCGCGGTCCAATTTGCTGCCGGGGCGGACGTAATAGGACACATCGGCAATCGCGACGAGCGCCTTGTAGCCGCCCTTACCGTCTGGCTCGGCCCAGATGGCGTCATCATGGTCACGCGCATCTGCCGGGTCGATGGCGACGATGGGCAGGTTGCGAAGGTCTTCGCGCTTGTCCTCGTGCAGCGGCAGCTTCGCGGCCAGCTCGGCTTCGTCCAGCACCTCCTGCGGGAATGTGTGCGGGATGCCGAACTTGTGAATCGCAATCAGGCTGTAGCTACGCGGTGCAAGCGGATCGCCAAGCACTTCGGTAACTTTGGCGCTGGCATTGCGGCCACGTCCGGCAGGCTCTGCCAACACCAATTGGCCCGCTTCCGCCCCGCCCTTATCGCTGACCTTGGTTGACGTGCGGATCTTTTTGTCGACCGGTGCGAGCCATGCCTGCCCGCCTTTGTCGATCTCGATCACGCCCAGCATTGCGCCATCCTGCGATGGCAGTTTCTTCATCGGATGCGCGATCCAGCCGCGCCCGGCCTCTTCGGTGCGAGCAAGGATGCGGTCGCCCTTGCGCAGCGCGGGTTGCTTCTTGCGCTCGATTACGCGCAGGCGCGGTGGGGCGCTCGCGTCATCGGGTTGCCAGCTTTCGGGAATGGCGATGGGCTCGCCTTCGTCAATCTCTACAATGCGCAGCACGGTCACCTTGGGCAGGCCGCCCATGCGGTGAAACGCGCTCTTCTTCCCGTCAATCAGGCCTTCTTCGGCCATATCTTTGAGCCGCGCCTTGAGCGCGATTTTTTCCTGCCCCTTAAGGCGGAAGTGCTTGGAGATTTCGCGCTTGCCGGCGGGGCCATCGGTGTTCTTGATGAACTCCAGAATCTGGTCCTTGCTGGGAAGGCCCTGAAACTTACTTGTATTGGGTCGTTTTTGCATGACCCGCTATATGGGTTGCTGCCTCTTGAAGTCGAGCTATTCCATCACTTCGTCATTGCGAGCAGCGAAGCGACGCGGCAATCCAGAAAGCGCAGGACTGGATGGCTTCGCTGCGCTCGCAATGACGAGGATCAGTCGGCGTCCTCGACCGGTAGTGGGTAGAAACCCCCGCCGGGGACAGCGCTGGAGATGGGGCTTTCGATGCCGTCTGCTGAAACGGAACTGACGCCGAAAATCCAGTTGTCGCCGCGCATGGCGGCCATTTCTGCTGAAAAACCCTCTGCATTCGCGATGACCATGGGTTGATCGCCCGTTATGGCTGTTGTGGCGGACAATGAATATTCGTCGCGAGGCTGTCCCTCAGCGGAGGCCTCAAGCACAGGATTGATATCCCAATAAGGCTGATCGGTGCGCCGACGATAGATGCGATAATCAGCAGCGCCTGGTGCGTTGGTCCACTCCAACA
>DFBR01000126.1:0-698 GCA_002367375.1 Erythrobacter sp. UBA3075
GTTGGGGTCGGCGTTACCGGCGTAATGCCGCCGATCGGCTGCCCGCCATTGCCTCCGCCGCAGGCAGACAGCATTGCCAGCGCAGCAAAAACCGCGCCGCAGTGCCAGCTCTTCAGCCGGTCCTTGCTGCCTTCTTGTCCCAATGCGTACCCTTTTCTCTCCGCGCACAATTGCACGCGCGCATCATAATCGAGCCTTAACACGCTTTTCCCGGCGATGCTTCACGGGCTTGTGCCGAGGTCTGCAAGGGGCTAGCCGCAATGGCTTGATTCCGACCCGACAGGAGAGCCGCACAATGACCGCCGAACTCGTCACCGCGATCGAAGAGGCGTGGGAAAACCGCGCCGAGATCACTACCGAGAGCGTCGATGTCCGCCATTCGGTCGATATGGCTATCGAAATGCTCGATAGTGGGGCCGCGCGGGTGGCGGAACCCGATGGCAATGGCGGCTGGCGGGTCAATCAGTGGCTCAAAAAGGCCGTGCTGCTGTCTTTCCGCCTGTATGACAACCGCGTGATGGATGGCGGATCAGCAGGCAAGCCAGCCTTCGATAAGGTCTCTTCCAAATTTGCCGGATGGGGGCGTGAACGCTTCGTCGAAGCAGGCTTCCGCGTCGTTCCCGGTGCGATTGCAAGGCGCGGCAGCTTTATTGCCAAGGGCACAGTGCTGATGCCCAGCTTCGTCAACATCGGCGCTT
>DFBR01000126.1:757-10582 GCA_002367375.1 Erythrobacter sp. UBA3075
AATGTGCATATTTCGGGCGGCGCAGGCATTGGCGGCGTGCTCGAGCCGTTGCAGGCAGAACCCGTCATCATCGGCGATGGTGCCTTTATCGGCGCGCGCGCCGAGGTTGCCGAAGGCGTGCGCGTGGGCGAAGGCGCGGTGCTGTCCATGGGCGTATATCTGGGCGCATCGACCAAGATCGTCGACCGCGCGACCGGCGAAGTGCATCGCGGCGAAGTGCCGCCTTATGCGGTGGTCGTTCCCGGCGCGCTGCCAGGGAAAGCGCTCCCCGATGGCTCGCCTGGGCCGAGCCTGTATTGTGCGGTGATCGTCAAGACGGTGGACGCGCAGACCCGCTCCAAGACCGGCATAAACGAGCTTTTGCGTGACTGACGCACACTGCCTGCTCTTGATCTGCGAATAGCGCCTCAATCGGCGACCGTCTCAAGCGGCGGTGAGCCGCTCTGCCCCGCCGCATACTCCTCCGCCGCACGCATGACGCGCAGCATGTTGCGGTAGGAGATCATCTCCAGCTGCTCTTGCGAATAGCCACGCCGCGCGAGTTCGGTAAACAGCGCCGGATAGCCGGTGACATCCTCCATCCCGACCGGGCCGGTCGACATGCCATCATAATCGCCGCCAATGCCGATATTCTCGATCCCCGCGACATTGCGGATGTGGTCGATATGGTCGGCCATGTCGGAAATGGTGGCGAGCGGAGTGGGGTTGGCCTCATCCCATTCAACCAAGCGCGGGGTGACCTGATCGGGCTGGCCTTGCCATAGTGCCTCCAGCCGCGCTTCCTGCGCCTGCCGATTGGCATACCAGATACGTTGCTGCTCGCTCAGATAACCGGGCAGGCCGACCACCATCACGATACCGCCATTGTCGGGCAGTCGCGCCAGCACATCGTCGGGCACATTGCGCGCATGGCCGTTTACCGCGCGCGCGCCCGAATGGCTGAAGATCGCCGGCGCGCCGACCACGTCGAGTGCATCATGCATGGTCGCGGGCGACACATGGCTGAGATCGACCAGCATCCCGATCCGCGCCATCTCACGCACCACAAGCACGCCAAAATCCGTCAGCCCGTCATGCTCTGGCTCGTCGGTCGCGCTATCGGCCCACGGCGTGTTGCGGCTGTGCGTGATGGTCATGTAGCGCGCGCCCAGATCATACATCTGCCGCAACACGCCAAGGCTCGATCCGATAGAATGGCCGCCCTCCATGCCGATCAGCGAGGCGATCCGCCCTTCCGCCATAGCCGCCTCCACATCGCCCGCTGTCAGGGCCAGCGCGAGGTCCTGCGGATAGGCCGCAATCAGCCGCTTGGTGACGTCGATCTGCTCGATCGTATTGACCACCGCCTGCGGCTCTTCCAGCGCGGCAGGCACATAGACCGACCAGAACTGCGCGCCGACCTTGCCTTGACGCAGCCGCGGTAGATCGGTGTGCATTTCGCCCGGCGTCCAGTCATCGCCTTCCAGCGTGTCGTGAAAATCGAAACCTTCCAGAACATTACCATAGCGCCCACGCAGCCGCCCCGGCACATCATTGTGCCCGTCCCACACCGGCGCGGCTTCAAGCGCGGCAGCCGCAACCTCCTCCGGCGTATCCTGCGCGGTGACAGGGCTGGCGAGAATGAGAGTAGCGGCAGTGGCAGCGAGACTGGCGAAACGTGGCATAAGGTTTCCTGATCTGTGTGAGCTTGCTGGACCCGGTCTGGCCTCTGCGGCATGGGGTGGCAAGCCACCTAACCGGGAAAACAGCCGCATGACGACCGCAGGACAAGCATTGCGCGCAGCGCTGCGATATTTGCTCGCGGCGTTCTATGCCTATGCCGGATACCGCCATATCGTTGATCCAGCGCCCTTCCTGCTCATCACGCCCGATTGGGTGCCTTTTCCCGAAGCAATTGTGCAGTGGACCGGAATTGCCGAGATTGCCGGAGCCATCGCGCTGGCGCAGCCCTTCGCACGCCGCTTGCAGCAGGCCGGCGGCATGGCTCTGGCGCTGTATGCACTGTGCGTCTGGCCCGCCAATGTGAACCATATGCTGATGGACATGGCGCGTGCCGATGGCGGATGGGGCATGGCCTATCACGTCCCACGCATGATCGCGCAACCATTGCTGATCTGGCTGGCGCTGTGGGCCGGGCGGGTGGTGGACTGGCCGTTTGGCAAAACGCGCTAATCGCACAAACGAAACGGGCCAAAATGAAACGGGCCAAAATGAAACGGGCAGGAAGCGCTGTGCCTCCCGCCCGTTTGCGTATTCTTATAATGTCGGTTGAGCGATCAGCTCATGTGCTTGGAAACGGCACCCGTCATCTTGAACATGGAGATCTGCTCTGTGCCGATCACCGCGCCGAGCTTGGCGTCGGGGTTGATCTGGCGGCGATCCTTGGAATCCTGCAGATCGTTAGCCTTGATGTGGTCCCACACCTTGCTGGTGACCTGTGCACGGGTCATCGGGCCCTTGCCGACCACGTCTTCGAGTTCCGGTGTCAGGTTGACCGGTTTGTTGAGAGCATTGTTCTTGGCAGCCATTATCAGGTTTCCTTTCAGTCAAATTACCGGCCTAGAGGTCTAGCACCGTTCAATCTTCGTCGTCGCCATCTTCCCAGTCGTAATCCCCGCCTTCTTCGCGGGCATATGTTGCTGTGACTATTGCCAAACCCATCACATGACCTTCCATGGCGGCCGCAAGCTCTTCCCGATTCGCACCGGGCATCAGTGTCAACGGCAGGTCTAGCGCGAACAGCTGGAACACATAATCATGGCTGTTATCGCCCGTTGGCGGGTCGGGCAGCAGCCATTCGGAATTGCCAAAAGCGTTCTTGCCAACGCGCGGCGGGGTCTCGCCTTCGAGGATCTTGCCCTTCTGTCCGGGCAGCCCCCAGACCAGCCAATGGCAGAAAGGCTCGCCAGTCTGGAAGTCAGCATCTTCGACCACCAGCACCAGTTCCTGTGTACCGGGAGGCGGCGCATTCCATTCCAGCGGCGGAGCGACAGCATCTTCTTCGTCAGCCGTAAAGCAGGGATCCAGCTCTCCGCCCGCATCAAAAGCGGCGGAGGACAGAGTGAAGCCGCCCTTACCGATTAGACCTTCGCCGCCCAGCTTTGCCGCCACGATCTTGCCATGGCCGGGGCGCAAGTCGCCCGCAGCCTTGCCAAGCGCCTTGGAGAGCCAATCGGGAAGCGTGTCGGACATGAATTTACCTCAACTCGATATCGGCGCTTTTGGACGCCTTTACGGATAGACGGCTTGCGCTGTGCCGTTTGATGCACGCCATTGCAAGGCCCCTTTCCGTTCAGCCTGTCGAAGGAACTGCGGTGCCATGGAGGGCTTTCACGCCGATCCGCATATCTGCCGGGCACAACTTGCCAGACAGGGGAGCGACCTATAGCATGGCTCTCACCCCGAGGATCATCCCAACAGATTGAAAAGTAACGGACAAATATGCGCACTTCGAAATTTGCTCTGTCTATCGCCTGCGCGGCCATGGTCGCGTCATGCGGTGGTAGCACCACGCCCACCCCAACTCCGAGCGGAACCGGGGGCGGAAATACCGGAGGCGGGGGTACCGACCCATGTTCGCTCACGGCGCGGCAGGATTTTGCCCGCGACCTGCTGAACGAGTGGTATCTGTTCCCCGATGACCTTGATCTGACGGTCAACCAGAACAGCTTCAACAATGTGCAGGATTACCTCGATGCGCTGGTCGCTCCGGCCCGTGCGGCGAACAAGGATCGCTTTTTTACCTATGTGACCTCGATTCAGGAGGAAACCGATTTTGCTAATAGCGGCGCGACCGCCGGTTTCGGCTTCCGCCTCGCCTATGACACTCCCAATCGCCGCGTGTTCGTGATCGAAACGTTTGAAGGCACAGCTGCGCTTGGTGCCAATATCGATCGCGGTTCAGAACTTCTCGGCATCGGGACCAATTCGAGCAACATCGAAACGGTCAATTCGCTTATGGCGAATGGTGGCCCCGCAGCGGTGTCCAACGCGCTTGGCCCGTCGACGGCAGGCACTACCCGCGTGCTGAATATTCGCGATCAGGCGGGCGTCACGCGCGAGGTTTCAATCAGCAAGACCGATTATTCGCTCGATCCGGTGTCCAACCGTTACGGCGCGCAGATCATCAATGATGGCGGCAGACTGGTTGGCTATCTCAACTTGCGGACCTTCTCGGTGCTGTCGGCGGACGACGATCTGATCGCCGCCTTTGACGACTTCCGCGCTGCCGGAGTCACAGAGCTGATTATTGACATGCGTTACAATGGTGGCGGGCGCATCAGCGTTGCAGAAACTTTCGGGGACCTGCTGGCGCGCGGCTTCGACGGGCAAGTTTACAACACCATCGCATTCCGCGCTTCCAAATCGGAGAACAACTCGACTTACCGCTTCAACGTTCGGCCCCAGTCGATTGCGCCAACGAAAATCGCCTTTATCGGAACGCGTTCCACGGCTTCAGCTAGCGAGCTCGTGATCAATGGTATCCAGCCCTATGTCGCCGACATTGCGCTGATCGGCACCAACACTTTCGGCAAGCCGGTTGGTCAGTCTGCCTTCGACCTTGCCGATTGCGATGATCGTTTCCGCCCGCTGACCATCCAGCTGGAGAATGCAGACGGGAATGGCGAATATTTCAACGGACTGGCCGCAACGGTGCCCAATTCGTGCCGCGCGAATGACGACATCAGCTTCCAGATGGGTGATCCGAACGAAGCCATGACGGCGACAGCGCTCGATTTCCTTGCGGGCAGGGCCTGCACGGCGATCGCTGGCGGGCCTTCCACCACGGCCTCCGCGCTGGAGGAAGGTGTGCTGGCTCCCGAACTGCCAGAGCGCAACGCTGCCCAGCATGAAGTGCCCGGACTTTTCTAACGACTAAATTTGGGCGGGCTACGGCTCGCCCAATTCGTCCTCACCCTCGCGCCATGCGCAGCCGTTGTATTGCACGGCCCCGATCTGCACGGTCGCGGTGAAGGGATAGGTCCTGTCGCTCATCCCGTCCGAACATTCGCCCGGCGTCACCGTCACATCCAGCGCCGCGCCCTCAATCTCTCCGCTGAAAGAAACGCCGCCACGACCGGCGAAACGCTCGACCGGGACGGTCACGCCCTTAATGTTTTCGGGCGTCGTCCATGTCAGCGATGACCCACTAATATCGGCGCCCCAGAACGGCTCGTTCCCGGTCAGCCTGAGGTATGCATTCTCGGATATGCCCGCGTAGGGCTGCGTATCACTGCTGTCGCCGGGAACGCCGTCCCCGCCATCCTGCTGGCAGACGCTGGTCAAGAGCAATATGGGGGCGAGAGATAGCTGGAAAATCTTCATCCCCGCACGATGGCATTTCACAGCACGAAAGTCACTATTCGCTGCTTGTCGGTGAGTGATATATAGTGAATTTCGGACGATCACTCGCGGCGGTCCATTGGGCAAACGAAACACAGGAAGCGAGCGCGGGATCGCGCAAGATCAGCTGACTGCGCGAGAGGCAGCCCGGCTCAATCGCCAGCAAAGCCGCATCAATCGGTATGAAGACCGCAGCATCGCTGATGGTCCCGGCCTGACGCGGATTGAACCTGCGCGGTTGGAGAATTTGCAGGACCGGGTAAGCCGCAATATCGCGCGGCAACGACGCGATCGCCAGCGCCCCAATCGCTAGACAACGACTATATTCGCCCCGGTGCGTGTTGCATCGGGCCGGACCATCGGTTGTGTCTTGGTTCGAAAACGAAGCCCGTCGCGCTTCAAGCGCGGACTGAAACGGGCTTTACGAAACGGCGCTTTCCGCTTCAGCGGATTCGACAATCAGTTCAGCTTCGGCAGCTTCACGGTCGAGGCGTTCCTGCCGCACTGCTGCGGCCTTCTTGCGGTCGGTTTCGACCTTGAGCGCCTGGTCAGCCAGCGCGCGCCATGTCTTCTCGGCCCGCAGATTGCGCTCGCGCACATTATCAAGCGTGGCGGCTTCGGCCTGAGTAGCGGCTTCGCTGGCGCGCTGATCGTAGAAGGCGAAGGATTGCGACATGGTGTTTCTCCGAGGAGGGTTGCGAATTGTGTGATGAAGGCCGGGCACAGAATCTCCGCGCCCGGCTTCCATCGTGCAAAATGATCATCTGATCATCTGATCTTTGGGATCAGTCAGCAGCGCTCAGATTGACGGCGCTTTCCTTGCCGTTGCGGCCCTGTTCGACATCATAGTTGACGCGCTGCTCTTTATCGAGCGTCTGCATGCCAGCTGCCTGGACGGCGGAGATGTGAACGAAGCTGTCGTTAGAGCCATCGTCGGGCTGGATGAAACCATAGCCCTTGTCGGTGTTGAAGAATTTAACGGTGCCGGTCTTCGACATGATTGTGTTCCTTTCAAAAGAACAAAGTGTTTCCGCCCCTGCGAAAGTGCAGGCGCGGGTATGCGTCAAATCGTCTTGGGAAAGGAAGTCGTCGTCTGGTTTGCGCCGGGGCCTTTCAAAGGCAAGCGGCGGTCGGCAAATCTCGAAGTCCGTCGCAAATTTCGACGTCAGCAAAACTCAAGTAGCACGGGATTGGCGGATTACCTAATGATTGCTGAGATGTCCCAAGTGGTTGGACACTCCCGCTCGGTCAGGAACTGGCTGTCCGGTACGGCATTGCCTTCGCATGACTCTACGCAAATTGCTCCTCGCCTGCGCCCCGTTCGCCCTGTCCAGCGCCTGTGTGGGCACCCCCGGCCCGGTCGGCAACGCCGCCGCTCCTGAGCCCGTCCAATCCGTCGCGCTCGAAGCCCGTGCGCGCGAATTGGGCTATGACTGGAGCCTTGTCCGTTTGACCCAGCAGCCAGAAAGTTGAACCTTACTCTTCGACCAGGCGCCCAAGTACGCGGACAGGGCACTGGCCAAATTCCTGCGGAATGGCCGAGGGGATGACCAGCGTTTCGACATCACCGGTGCAGATGCTGCCCATGGTGCGCGTATCGAGTGCGATCCGCAGCGAGAAATCGAGATCGGGGCACGGGCCGATTGTTTCGAGAACGAACTGCTCGTGGATACCGGTATCAAGATAGATCCGCTCACGCCCGTTCGGACCATCAGGCGCTGCAGCATAGCCGCGGATTTCGCGCTGGGTGAAGCAGGACCGGCTCGTATCGATCTCGGTCGGCTCTGCGTCCGCCGCATTGGCTTGCGGCGCATCCATCGGTGCGCAAGCGCCAAGGCTGATCGCGACGGTGCCGACGAATGCAGCCTTGAGTGGTTTCCGGATAGAGTAAGTCATGGAATCGTTCCTCTATTGCAACAGTGAGCCCCCTTCGTGTTCGGTCCCGCTTTGCTGCACCGGAGCCGCTGGAAAGCCATACTCTCCGGCACATTAACCTGACCCAACCATTTCGGCCCAATTCTCCTGCCGAGGAGAGCCTGAACCATGGCCAGCGCTGCAAAAGTCCAACAACTCGTACCACGCGAACCGCGTGGGCCGTGCAATGTGGAAACCAGCATTGTGGACGATTGCAACCGCGAGCTTGAAGCGTGGATCGGCAATATCTCGCGCCACGGCTTTATGGCCGAGTGCGAGGAGAAGTTCCCTCTCGGCGCGATCATTCTCATCAACCTGCCCGATCGCGGCCGTGTCCGCGCTGAATTGCGCTGGGCAGTCGGCTGGCGGTTCGGCGCGCTGATCCGCGACAGCTGAACAGCTCGCCGCATTCTAACCACAACTTGCACCTGCGCTCTGGTCTGCATCATGATCGGCGCGTAACACTTCGATCAAGCAGCAATGCACACGGACTGGCCAACGCTTATCGCGCCCGGTCCTCGAGCCCGCCGGACAGCGGGTTACGCCAGGCATGGCGGTAGATCGCACCTTCCTTTCCTAGGGGTTGGTGCGATCCTCGTTTGACCCCAGCCAGACTTGCACCGCGCCGCCAAATCGCCCAGCATTGCAAGCATGTCCGAGCGATACACCAGCTTCACCGACTTCTGGCCGCACTATCTGCGCGAACATGCCAAACCGCGCACCCGCGCGCTTCACTATATCGGCACCACGCTGGTCTTCGCCGTCGCGGTCTATGCCGTGCTGAGCGGCAAGCTGTGGTGGCTCCTCGCCATGCCGCTCGCCGGGTATTTCTTCGCCTGGCTCGCCCACTTCACGGTGGAGAAAAACCGCCCGGCGACTTTCACCTATCCGCTGTGGAGCCTTGCCGCCGATTTCCGCATGTATTTCCTCTGGCTCGGCGGAAAGCTGCGCCCGGAGCTGGAGCGCGCCGGGGTTAGATAAGAATTCCGGCCCACAGGGCCGCAAGGGCGACCGCCCGCCCGCAGCGGGCGCAGCTTGCCTGCGCATCTAGCGAGGACGCGCGCCCGGATGGGCGTGCGCAAAACAAGCATCTCACAATACTTTGTCAGGGCGCGGATCGTGCTTGTGGCGGTTTTCCTTGCCGAGCACACGTTCGAGCCGCTGGGCCAGAGTTCCCGCCGCCTTTCGCGCTGCAGTATCGACATCGGCAGCATGTTCGGTAACGCCAATCGGCTTGTCCCCGCGAATGCGCGCTTCGATCATGCAGGCCTTGTCATCTGCCCCGCCCTTGGCGCCGTTTTCATCGCGCACATGGATTTCCAGCCGGGTCAGCCGATCTTCGAACCGGGCGAGCTTTTCGCGCACCTGCGCCTCGATCCGCTCCGCCACATTTTCGGTGCCCATAACGGAGCTGTCGGAATTGAACTGGATCTGCATTTCGCGTGTTCCTCTCTCATAGCATTCTGTCTTGTTACGATATGGGGTCAGCGCCCGCGCATTCCAGCAAAATCGCGCCATTTTCGGCCTGAATTGCGCCCCACTCATCGCCGTTCAAGACACTCCCCCTATTGTCCGCTAGAGCCTGCGCCATGAGTGAGCCTGTAACCATCCTTGTCGATGCCGATGCCTGCCCGGTGAAGGACGAGATTTACCGCGTCGCCGAGCGTTTCAAAGCCCATGTCCGCGTGGTCAGCAACGCCGCCTTCCGCGTGCCGGTGAGCGAGCGGGTGAAGCGCGTTGTGGCGGATGGATATTCCGTCCACATCTCGGGCGGCTCGCCGCCCGCAAGCGCGACCGCGCGCCCGAGCTTTTGCGAGGAGCCAAGGGGCACGGATGTGCCCCGCCCGGCGCCTGAGGGGCCAAAATATGACGCGGCGGACGACTGGATCGCCGAGAACGCAGGCCCGCGCAGCGTGGTCATCACCGCCGACATATTGCTCGCCGAACGCTGCCTGAAAGCGGGCGCGGCAGTGCTGAAACACGATGGCCGCGCGTTCGACACCGCGAGCATCGGCAGCGCGATTGCCACCAGAGCCATCATGGCAGATTTGCGCAGCGGCATGGACGGCATAGGAGGCGGCCCGCCCCCGTTCAGCAAAGCGGACCGGTCACGGTTTTTGCAGGCGCTCGACCGGGTGTTAACGAAGCTCCACCGCCCCTGACCTCGCCCCCTGTTAGCGCCCTGCTTTGCCGAGCGAACGCGCGCTAATGTGGAGCACATGGAGCACAGTCCTGATGCAGAAATTCCGGGGCCGGATTTGGGGGCCTTTTGAGCGCGGGGTGACGCTGGCTGATGGCACGTCTGAACGGTGCTGCCGGAGAGGGTGGCGGGGGTGATGGATGTGTGCTGGCTCATGCCGGTGAGTTGAGCAGGCGTGCGGGGGTGTAGGGAAGTGACGATCCCCACAGATCGTCACCCTGAATTAATTTCAGGGTCTATCACCCCGCCACCAGCGCGTATATCAGCAGCGCGCTCGCCGCTGTGCATGCTAGTGTGCGCACATGGTTGAGGCGGGTCCAGCGGATGAGGTAGTCTTGCCATATGGCGGCGCCCTCTGCGGTCCGCGG
>DFBR01000115.1 GCA_002367375.1 Erythrobacter sp. UBA3075
TTGAACTGATCTCGGTCGCGATCAGCGACCGACAAAGGGCGACCGCCCGCCCGCAGCGGGGCCAGCTTGCTGGCCATCTAGTGAGGACGAAGCCGCGGATGCGGCTTCATGAAGAAAACAAGCCAGCGCACCTAAGTGCGAACCTCGCGATTGCTACCTGACCTCACTCACCAGCAATTTATCGATCTTGCGCCCGTCCATATTGACCACTTCGAAACGCCAGCCCTGGTCGGTAAAGTTTTCGCCTTCGGTCGGCAGGTGCTTGAGCACAAACAGCGCATAGCCCGCGGCGGTGGCAAATTCGCGGCCTTCGGGCAGGTCCAGACCCAGCCGCTCTTCCAGCGCATCAGCTGACATCGCGCCGGAAACGAGCAGCGAGCCGTCCTCGCGCTCGGTAATCATCGGGGTATCGCCTTCGTCCTGATGGCTGACAAAGTTGCCGGCGATGGCGGAAAGCAGATCGGCGGTGGTGACGATCCCATCGAGATGACCATATTCGTCATGCACCATCGCCATGCCCGTGCCGGACTGCTGAAGCGTGCGCAGCGCATCCATCGCGTCGAGCTGATCGGGCACGACTTCGCTCTTGCGCAAAAGATCCGTCAACACGACCGGCTCACCCGCCACCAGCAGCGCCAGCAATTCGCGCACTTTGACAACGCCCAGCACCTTGTCGGGCGAGCCTTCGGCGACGGGCAGCAGCGAATGCGGCGATTCGGCGATCACCTTGCGCATGTCTGCTTCGCTCGCCGTCACGTCGAGCCAGTCGATTTCGGTTCGCGGCGTCATCAATTCGCGCACCGGGCGGTCCTGCAAGCGCATGATGCCCGAAAGGATCGCGCGGCCCTGCTCTTCGATCACTCCGGTGCGAGTCGCATCGGCGAAGATCATCTGCATTTCTTCCGCCGTCAGGTGGTGATCGCCCTTGTGGCGAATGCCCAGCGCCGAAAGCAGCAAGTTGGACGACGCATCGAGCAGCCAGACAAATGGCGCGGCGACCCGTGCCAGAGTTTCCATCGGACGCGCCATGATGATGGCAATGGGTTCAGCTTTGCGCAGCGCCAATTGCTTGGGCACCAGCTCGCCGATCACAAGGCTGAAATAGGTCGTGGCCGCGATGGTCAGGATGAAGCCAAGGTCTTCTGCCAATTCGGCCTCTACCCCAAGGCGCGTGATCCGCTCGCCTACGGGCTGACCCAGCGTCGCGCCGGACACAGCACCGGCGATAATGCCGATCAGCGTGATGCCGATTTGCACGGTCGAGAGAAATTTGCCCGGCTCCAGAGCCAGCCGCATGGCGATCTCAGCGCTCTTGCTGCCTTTCTCGGCAGCCATCTTGAGCCGCGCCGTGCGCGCAGAGACGATCGCCAGCTCAGACATGGCGAAAACGCCATTGAGCACGATCAGAAAAGCGAGGGCGGCGAGGAAATGCCAAGGGAAAGGCGACATCAGACTTGAAGCGCTAGCAGATAAGGCGCGCGGCGCGAAGAGCGGGATTTGCACAAGCCGTGGAACAGTAGGCGCGCCAAACCGTTCTTCGCACTGTATGATCAGCCACCTCGCACAAGTGGTCTGCGAATTCTTTGGAGGAAGACAAATATGAAAACGAAGAAATTTCTCACCTCATCCATCGCAGCAATCGCGCTGGCTGGCACAACCACGGCCTGCGTGACGGATCCCAATACGGGCAATCAGGTGATTTCGCGCACCGCCATTGGCGGCATTGGCGGCGCTGGGCTGGGTTACCTCCTTGGCGGTCTGGTCGGCGGCAAGACCGCACGGATCGTGGGTGCAGGCATCGGCGCAGCAGCGGGCGGCTATGTCGGCTATCGCATGGACGAACAGATCCGCGAGCTGGAAGAAGTGACCGAAGGCACCGGCGTCGATGTGACCGAAACGCCGGGTGGTGACGGTATTCTGGTGAACTTCCCCGAAGTGACCTTCGCAGTCGATTCCACCACGATCTCGCCGCAGATGCGCGATACGCTCGATGGTGTGGCGCAAAGCATGATCGATTATCCCAACAGTCTGATCGACGTGATGGGTCACACCGATTCGACTGGCAGCGAGCAGTATAATCTTGATCTGTCACGCCGCCGCGCCGAATCGGTATCGAACTATTTGGTGTCGCGCGGCATTGCTCGCGCCCGCATCGAAACGATTGGCTATGGCGAGCAATATCCTGTTGGCGACAACACTACCGCTGCTGGCCGTTCGGAAAACCGCCGCGTGGAAATCCGCATCACCCCAATTACCGAGGAAGACGTTGAAGCGGCTTATTGATTGTGTGGCCGCCCATCCGGGCGGCCATCCTCGCTGCTGTTCCCTCCGCTTCACTGCGGGGCATCTGCGGACGCGCAATCGCGCTTTGGGTCACTTTGTGACCAATTGAACTATAATATGGGCCGCTCCCACATGGGGCGGCCTTTTCTTATTAGCCCGCAATCCTCACTGCCCGTTCTGCGAGATGCTCTACCGCTTCTATGTGAATGGCGGGCGCGCTCACCAGCAGACCGAAAGCGCGCGGGTCGCGTTTGTTGTAGGCAAGCGGCTCTCCAAAGGCATCGGTGACGCTGGCCCCGGCTTCGCGCGCAATCAGAGCGGCGGCACCAATATCCCATTCATAACCCCAGCGAAGTGTCGCCACGAGATCGGCCCGATCATCACCCACCATCGCCACGCGCAGCGCGATTGAGTTGGGCTTCTCGACCGTTTCCAACAAACGATCCTCCTTTGCCAGCGAATCGGCCGGGACCCGCGCACCAGCAAATCTCGTACGCTTGCTTGCCACCAGCCGCTCGCCATTTAGCCACGCGCCTTTGCCCGCCACTGCCGACCAAACTTCCTTGCGCGCAGGTGCCACCAGCGTGCCGAGAAGCGGACGCCCGCCGCTTATCAGCGCCACCGAAACGGCCCAGCCGGTGCGGCCACGGATGAAATCCCGCGTGCCGTCAATCGGATCGACCAGCCAGATCAGCGATTTGTCGAGTCGCCCCGCATCATCGGCGGTTTCTTCGCTCAGCCAGCCCGCTGCGGGCAGCAAGTGACCCAATTCGCGCTTCAGGAATGCATCGACTTCAAGGTCCGCTTCGCACACCGGGCTGCCGGGTGATTTTTCCCAGCTCTTCAACGTGTGCCCCGCTCCGGGCCAGCGTCCAAGCGCCATTTGACCCGCCTCACGGCAGATCTGTTCCAGTTTTATCGTGTCGATCATCTATGGCCCGGCAGATGATACGACGAAGGAGTGATTGCAAGCGCCTTGGTATGATGCTTTAGCGCGCAGCGAATCTTATTCTTTCAATGTATGAAGGCCCACCCCCATGAACATCCACGAATATCAGGCCAAGGAACTGCTCGCAAAATTCGGCGTCGGGGTGCCCACGGGCTATCCGGCGACCAGTGTTGAAGAGGCTGTGGAAGCGGCAGGCAAACTGCCTGGCCCGCTCTACGTGGTAAAGGCACAGATCCATGCTGGCGGACGCGGCAAGGGCAAGTTTTCTGAGCTCCCCGCCGATGCCAAGGGCGGCGTGCGGCTGGCCAAGAGTGTGGAAGATGTCGAAAGCGATGCGCGCGACATGCTCGGCAATACGCTGGTGACGATCCAGACCGGCGATGATGGAAAGCAGGTCAATCGCCTCTACGTCACCGATGGCGTCGACATCGCAAAGGAATATTACCTCTCCATGGTCATCGACCGGGAAACGAGCCGCGTGGCCATGATCGTGTCCACCGAAGGTGGCATGGATATTGAGGATGTGGCGCACAATACGCCCGAAAAGATCGCCACAATCACTATTGATCCCGCCACCGGCTTTATGCCGCATCACGGCCGCGCGGTCGGCAATGCGCTGAAGCTGGAAGGCGCGCTGGCCAAGTCGGCGAGCAAGTTGGCAAAGCAGCTCTACACCGCTTTCACCAAGCTCGATTGCGAGATGCTGGAAATTAATCCGCTGGTAGAGACCAAGGACGGCGAATTGCTGGTGCTCGACACCAAGATGAGCTTCGACGGAAATGCGCTGTATCGCCACCCCGATGTGGCCGCGATGCGCGATGAAACCGAAGAAGATCCTGCCGAGGTTGAGGCCAGCAAGCACGATCTCGCTTACATCAAGCTGGACGGCAGCATCGGCTGCATGGTCAATGGCGCGGGCCTTGCCATGGCAACGATGGATATCATCAAGCTCAACGGCGCGTTCCCGGCCAACTTCCTCGACGTTGGCGGCGGCGCGACCACCGAAAAGGTGACCGCAGCGTTCAAGATCATTCTGTCGGACCCGGCAGTCGAGGGCATTCTGGTCAACATCTTTGGCGGCATTATGCGGTGTGATACGATTGCAGAAGGCATTGTGATCGCGGCCAAGGAAGTCGAACTGGACGTGCCGCTGGTAGTGCGCCTCGAAGGCACCAATGTGCAGCAAGGCAAGGACATCCTCGCGGGTTCCGGCCTGCCGATCATTCCGGCGGATGACCTTGGTGATGCCGCGAAGAAGATCGTCGCTCAGGTGAAAGAGGCGGCCTGATTCGCCGCCTCTGACTGAGCTTACCGTGTGGGTTCAGGCTCCGGCAGGATTGACGGAGTCGAATCCATATAGGTCAGCCAGTTGCTCCAGATTCTGCGCGTGCGCTGGTCGGTCATGGCAATTCGGCACGTCAGCGTCATCACATTGCGGATTGATCCACTGATCCAGTAGTCATACACGGCGCCGCATTCGGCATCGCGATAGTCGTTGAAGGCCGCATCGGCAGCGCTGATGCGCGCGGCGACTTCGGGCTGGTTGCTGATCCGTTCGACAGCCGCGTGAAGATAGCGCGCACGGCGTTCATCGGCGCGCTCCAGCACTTCTGCATAGCATTCATTAAGGTCGAGCGTGGTTGCAGCGTCGGCGCAAACTGGCGCGGTGCTGGAGGAATCGGTTCGGCGAAGGCGGAACACAAGCTCGCTCACCTCATCGCCCTCGCTCCCCATTCGCACAGCAGCGACCAGCCCGTCCTCTCCGTCGCAGCGCAAGGTCAGCGCGTGAAAGAACGCGGCGCATTCCTCCATCGCAACAAGCCGGAAGGTCAGCATCTCGTCACGCTCTTCCCAGCCGGTCAGATCATCGTTGAAATGCTTCAGGCGCAGGACCAGCGAGCCATCTTCTTCCATCAGGTACAGATGCTCTGTGAACTGGATGCCCCCGCTGTCCGCCGTCTGGACAAATGTGCCGACCATTGTGCCTTCACTGGGCGGCAGCCAGCTTTCCATCGCGCGATTGTCGCCAATGCCGCTGCCATCCCACTGGCCCACCAGCCAATCCATCTGTTCGATTTCAGCTGGAGGCGGCTCATGGCCTTCGGGCGCAATGCGCGTTTCCTGCCCGCTGGCAGGTGAAGAGATGGCCAGTGCCAGTGCCATCGCGCTGGCGGGAAAAGAGGGGCGCATGCAGGAGTCTCCTTTACAGCAGAATATCCGACGCTAAGCCGAACTTCGAACCGGGTAAAGCTGCCTTGCTTGACCTATACGTCAGACTGTTTACATAAGCGGCAATTGCCGAATCCGAGAGAGGACGAAGACAGATGAAAATCCTCGTACCCGTGAAGCGGGTCATAGATTACAATGTGAAGCCCCGCGTGAAGGCGGATGGATCGGGAGTTGATCTCGCCAACGTCAAGATGAGCATGAACCCGTTTGACGA
>DFBR01000187.1 GCA_002367375.1 Erythrobacter sp. UBA3075
CCAGTGAGAGAGCCGATCGACAGGACAGATTGCGTGGCGGAAATGGACGGGTGACAGGGTGAAACCTTTGTCACCCCGCTCGCCGCGGCTCAGATCCGATGCTCGCCCTTGACCCACCTTACGGTGCCCGAACTGGAGCGCATCACCACAGTCTCGGTCGTCATCACGCGCGCGCCATTGGGTCGGCGGATGCGCTTCACGCCGTCGAGCAGCGATCCGTCGGTCACGCCGGTGGCCGCGAAAATGCAGTCACCCTTGGCGAGATCGTCCAGCTTGTAGACCCGGTCCAGGTCTTCGATGCCCCATTTGGCGGCGCGGGCGCGCTCATCGGCGTTGCGGAACACCAGCCGCCCGTTGAACTGTCCGCCCACACAGCGCAGCGCAGCAGCGGCCAGCACGCCTTCAGGAGCGCCGCCCTGACCCATATACATGTCGATTGTGGTGTCCTGATCGGTGGTGGCGATCACGCCTGCAACGTCGCCATCGCCAATCAGATAGACCCCGCAGCCAATACTGCGCAACTCTGCGATCAGATCGGCATGGCGCGGACGGTCGAGCACGCACACGATGATGTCGGCGGGTTCAACGCCCTTCGCAGCAGCGACGGCTTCGACGTTTTCGGTGACGCTCTTATCGAGGCTGATAATGTCGTCGGGATAGCCGGGTCCGACGGCGATTTTGTCCATGTAAACATCGGGCGCGTTGAGCAGGCAGCCCTCTTCGGCAGCCGCCAGAACGGCAAGTGCATTGGGGCCGGCCTTGGCGGTGATCGTGGTGCCTTCAAGCGGATCAAGCGCGATATCGATCCTGGGCCCTTTGCCGGGCGCGCCGCCAACCTTTTCCCCGATGTAGAGCATGGGCGCTTCGTCGCGCTCACCTTCGCCGATCACCACGGTGCCATCTATGTAGAGCGTATCAAACGCCCGCCGCATGGCTTCCACGGCGGCGGCATCAGCAGCCTTTTCATCGCCGCGCCCGATCAGCTCGGAAGCGGCAATTGCTGCACTTTCGGTAACGCGCACCATTTCGAGCACCAGGACCCGGTCGATAACGCTTTTGTCGTCGTGTGTGGAATTCATGGGTAATTCAGCCTCCGATGCCAAGTTGCAGTCCGCTTAGGCAGGAGGTGAGGCAATGTCGAGATATGTGGCCGCACTGATTCTTGCCGCGCCCCTGTTTTCAACCTGCCTGTTTTCAACCGGTGCCTTCGCGCAAGCAGTGTACGGGCCGGCAAATGAGATCGAGGTGGACGAAGACGCGCCATTGCCGCTCACTGAAAGCGAACCATGCGAAACCGAAGTGCAGGAAGAGGGCGTCATCCTGGTATGCGGCGAGTTGCCCGATTCGGAACGCTATCTGTCGCCGCTGCCCAAGCCGACAGAATCGGACAGGGTGATCATGCCGGGGCTAAACGATCCGCCTTGCTGGGTCACAAATCCGGGGCCGGGTTGCATTCGCTTTGGCTACGCGCCCGAACCCGTCATCATGATCGATGTCACTGCATTTCCCGAGCCCTTGAGCGAAGAAGAGGCGGCGCTGGTGTCAGAGATTGAAGGCGCGCCCGATCCTGACCGCCCGGCAAATGGGGAACGAGTGCCGATTGATCTTACGGAAGACTAGCCGAGCAGGCGCATGACCAGCGGCTTATCAGCCAGACTCTCAGAGCCTTCGAGCATGGTAAGCGCCCGATCGACCGCGCCTTCGGGCCCTTCATGCGTCACAATGGCGACGAGGACCGGGTTATCATCATCATCGGGATGGCCCTGCTGGATCATGCTCTCGATGGAAACGCCAGCGTCGCGCATCGCCGCAGTAATCTCGGCAAGGACACCGGGACGGTCGGCGACAAGGAAGCGCAGATAGGCGCGGTTGCGGCGGTGACCCGGATCGGCTGGCGCGCTGGCTTCGAGCGCGGATACGGGCAGCGAGAATGGCGGCGGAACATTGCCGCGTGCGATATCGATAAGATCGGCGACCACGGCGCTCGCGGTCGGCCCGTCACCTGCGCCAGCACCTTCGAACAGCAGTCGCCCGGAAAAATTGCCTTCCGCCACCACCGCATTGGTCGGCCCGCTCACTCCGGCAAGCGGGTGATTGGTCGGCACGAGATACGGCGCGACACGCTGGAACAGGTGGCGCTCGCCATTGTCCTTCTCGCAATCGGCGAGGCCAATCAGACGGATGACATAGCCGAGCGCGCGGGCCTGCGCGATATCGGCGGCACGAATGCGGCTGATGCCGGTGGTCGCAACCGCGCCGAAATCGAGCCGCGTCCCGAAGGCGAGCGCAGCCAGCAGCGAGAGCTTGTGCGCAGCATCCACGCCTTCGATGTCGAATGTGGGATCAGCCTCGGCATAACCCAGCGCCTGCGCCTCGCCCAGCACATCGCCAAAATCGCGGCCGGTGCTTTCCATTTCGGACAGGATGTAATTGCAAGTGCCGTTGAGAATGCCATAAATCCGCTCGATCCGGTTGGCCGCCGCGCCTTCGCCCAGCCCCTTGATCGCCGGAATACCGCCCGCAACTGCCGCTTCGTAACGCATGGCAGCGTCATTCGCCTCGGCAAGCTGCGCCAGCTCCAACCCGTGATGCGCAACCATCGCCTTGTTCGCCGTGACCAGTCCCTTGCCCGAGCCAAGCGTTGTACGCGCCAGCGCCAGCGCAGGACCGTCCGAGCCGCCGACCAGCTCCACAACCACATCCACATCATCGCGCGCGGAAAGCGCGGTCATGTCATCTTCCCAGCCGAACCCGCTGATATCGACGCCGCGGTCCTTGGCCCTGTCACGCGCAGAAACAGCGGTGATTTCAATCGGCCGCCCTGCGCGCTGCGCGATCAGAGTGCCATTTTCAGCGAGCAGGCGAATCACGCCAGCCCCGACAGTGCCCAGCCCCGCAAGGGCGATCCGCAAAGTGTCTGCCATGATGTTGCGTTTCCCGATCAACCGCTTCCGTAAGTGAAGAGCGGATTAGTCAGCGATCTCCGGCTTGGCCAGATGTAATCGAATGCAGACCATTTCGGCGCTAGCTGAAGCGACGCTCACATGGACCCAGTGCAGCCAGAACCAAGGCGTAATCATCCCGCGCGCGCGCCTGCGACTGGCGATCGGGTTGGAGGAAGGCGCTGTCGGGCAATTCCTTGGGCAGGAAGCAGGCAAAGCCGAACCATGCGAGCGATTCGCGCTCTGGCGCACGCGCGGAACTGTCCACGATCTCGCCCAGCGAGACGCCCCATTGCGGCGCCATTCCGGGTCGCCGAATCACGCTGAGCGACACAGGTGCGCCGCTCTGTGTCTCTATGAACATCTGCGTTTCCGATTCGCCGACAAGATTACCCGGAACCGAGATCACGTCGCGAACGCTGGTCACTGAAGGTGGAGCACCCTCGGTCGCGAGCTGGCGCAATACGCGGCGCAAACGCTCCTCGATAATCGGTCCGGCGGGAAACATCGCGCGACTGGAAATTAGCTGCACTTCACCCGGCCGCCCCGCAATCCGGTTGGCAAATATGATGTAGCTGCGCTCCTCCAAATCGGGCGCGTCGCCATCGGCTTCTCGGTCTGTGTCGGTCACGAAAATCAGCGATTCGCCAACCGCAGTGTTCGATGCGAGAAGGTTGCGTGTCAGAGTTTCGAGATAGAGCCGGACCCGGCCAGCAGGCACATCCGGCGCGCGTTCGGGCGGGAACACCGCCTGCTCATCCACAGTGACAATCGCCACCAGATCCGCGCCGAGCGAAAAGGTGACCAGATCGGCATAGGTGGGCGCATATCCCGGCCGCAGCTCGGTCGCTGCCGAATCCGAATCATCACCACGCGACTGGACTGGCCCGCGCGACTGGGCTGGCAAAGCCGTTGAACACGCCGCCAAAACGCCGACGGCAAGAAGCATAAGCACAAAGTGCCGAACATGCGCGAATCGTGAATTCGGGATAAAATTGTTCATGGAGCTACTCCTGTCCGGGTGCTGGCGGACTGACAAGCCCTTTGTATCCCACGTTGTTTTGCCAATGCAGGGAGCTCGGGACAGAGCCGATCTGTGTTGAATCACAACTGAACAGATAAAGCGTTTGCCCATACCCTTTCATACGGTTAAGACGCCGCACGACAGCTAAAGCGCAATAGATAATATCACGGTTGTCGCCCTTGGGCATATTATGTGTCGCAGGGCATTGAAAATACCGCCATGAAATTTTGGCTGGACAACAAAACACTGCGGATGGCAGGGTGCAAATTCTGTGTGTCGCAAGAAAGCCGGCTAGTCCGGCATTGGAAACGGAGTGAAGGGACTGGATGGCTTACGCTGACCAAGAAATGAGCGGTAATCGCATTATCGCGATTATCATCGTTGCCCTCATCCACGTTGTTATTGGCTATGCGCTGATTTCCGGACTCGCCTATTCGGCGGTGAAGGATGTGGTCGAGCGAGTAACGACTGTGGACATTGAGGAACCTGAACCGCCGGAGCCGGAGGAAGAGCCTCCGCCACCGGAAGAAAACGTGGCGCCACCGCCGCCGGTCGCGCCACCGCCGCCGATCAGCATCGCGCCCAACCCGCCGCCTGTCACGACGCAGCCGAACATCCCGCCACCGGCGCCGATTGCTCCGACTGTGCCGCCGCCAGCGCCGCCTGCGCCTGTTGCACCACCACCGCCGCCGTCTTTGGCGCGTGATGCGCGGGCGAGCAATCAGAACCGCTGGGCAGGGCGCATCCAAGGCGACTACCCCGCACGCGCTCTGCGTCGCGAGGAAGAAGGGACCGTTCGCATGAGCATTACGGTCGGAACCAATGGGCGCGTGTCCAATTGCTCGGTGACCGGCAGTTCAGGCTCGAGCAATCTCGACACTGCGGCCTGCCGTGGGATGGAACGTTATGCCCGCTATGAGCCGGCGCTCAATGATGCGGGCAATCCGATTTCGTCGACAATGACTCAGGCAATCACTTACCGAATTCCCGATTAAACCCGGTTTTGGACTTTATACGAGGATACACACAGCATGCTTATCGAAACTCTTACCGCTGCTGCGAATGATGCAGCTCCGCAATCGTCTTTCGGCTTTATAGAAGCTATGAAAGAGGGCGGCCCTGTCGCTTGGTCTATTCTTGCCGTCATGGTCATCATGTCGGTCGGATCGTTCTACATCCTGATCACCAAATACTTTGAACAGAACAAGGTGATGAAGGAATATCGTGCCGGTCGCGCGGCTTTCTGGCGTGCCGGTTCACTGAAGGAAGGCGCGACCAAGTTCGACAAGAACAGCGCCTGGCGTCAGCTCGTCGATGACGGCATCCGTGCCGGCGACGAATCATCGAAAATGACCGACAGTCTCGAATCGCACGATTGGCTGCACGGAACGCTCGCGCGTTCGGAGTCCAGCATCAATGCAACGCTTGCAGGCGGTCTGCCGTTCCTTGCAACGGTTGGTGCAACGGCACCGTTCGTCGGCCTGCTCGGCACGGTGATCGGGATCTACCGTGCACTGATCAAGATTGGTGCAACCGGCTCGGCTTCGATCGATCAGGTGGCCGGCCCCGTGGGTGAAGCGCTCATCATGACCGCCATCGGCCTGCTCGTCGCGGTTCCTGCGGTGTTCGCATACAACTATCTGCAGTCGCGCAACCGTCGCATCGCAGCGATGCTGTCGGGCTTCTCGACTGATCTTCAGGCGAACATCACGTCGGCAGGTCAGGTAAAGCCTTCTGTGGCGGCAGCCAGTTCCGCGCAGGCATCCGGCAAGACAGCCAAGACTGCTCCGGCAGCGGCGCGTCCAGCTGGTGCGGCAACGCCGACGAAGAAGGCCTGATTAAGGTCGAATACGAAAGGGCGGGCACTTGTCGCATGCTGGTGCCCGCCGCTTCCCTGTTTACGTGAGATAGGACGAGACACATGGCAATCAGTGTAGGCGGCGAAGAGACGCCGATGTCCGAGATCAACACGACGCCCCTAGTGGACGTCATGCTGGTGCTGCTGATCATCTTCCTCATCGCGGTTCCCGTGGCCATTCAGACGGTCGAAGAACTGCGTATCCCGATTATCGCAACGCAGGAATCGGACGACAAGGTCGAAAACCTGCTGATCACCGTCACCACGACTGATGCTGCTGGCAATACGCCGCGCACCATCCGTTCGGGCTTTACCGGTGCGACGCGTGACGGCGAATGCCGGGTGTTCCTCAACAACACCACGCTGGTCGATTCGACTGAGCTTTACGACCGCGCCTTTGAACGCCTTGACGCGATTGTACAGCGTGCTGGCGGACCGGAAGCAATCATGGCCGATCCGGAACTGATCCCGCAGGTCCACATTCGCGGTGACGTGAATGCTCCGTGGCGCTGTGTCGCGGGCACAATCTTCAATGTGCAGGCCGCCGGTTATCCGACCGTCGCCTTCATTTCGAACCCGGTCGATCCAGAGGGCTGATCCTCGTATCTGATCGACCAATCGCTGGCACATTTTGCCGGCAGTGAATTAGGAGTACGCACTCATGGCAATGGCAGGCGGTAGCGACGACGGCGCGCCGATGATGGAAATGAACATGACGCCGTTGATCGACGTCCTGCTCGTTCTCCTCATCATGTTCATTATCACCATCCCGGTCGCAACCCACGCGATCAACATTGATCTTCCTGCGCCGGATCCGGATAACCCACCTCCGCTGGTTGATCCGATCACCAACAAGATCGTGATCCTGCAGGACAATACGATCCTGTGGAACGGTGAAACGATCGATCAGGGCGGGCTGGTCAGCAATCTGGAACAGTCGCTGACCTTTGCGGTGGAGCCGGAACTGCAGTTCGAACCGGAAGCAAACGCCAGCTACGATCTGTCCGCACAGGTGCTGACGCTCATCAA
>DFBR01000089.1:0-884 GCA_002367375.1 Erythrobacter sp. UBA3075
TGATCGGCAGAATCCGGGTTTCATGAAGTCGAATCGAGCGCGGTCCAAGTGTCGAATTTACGGCGTCAATCACACGACATTGTAAAGCATCAGGTTTCATCCTTAAGTGCGGACATTCGATGATGCCGGTGCATTGGGCCGCTCTGAGCCCGGAGATATACGGTCCGGGTCCGAGATATGATGGTGCAGCGAAGCTGCAGCATCGCAGATCACCAAGGTCACGTTGTCTGCCTCAATCGGATCACGCGCAGAACGGACAGTCCCGGCCCGGTCCACGTTTGGGCAAGGCGAGACAAGGTCAACAGCGTCGTGACCACCATTCCAACCAGCAGGCCGATCCAAATACCGGTAATCCCCATCTGGTTCACCTCGCACAGATAGATGCCAAGTGGAGCGCCGACCATCCAGTTCCCTGCAAGGGTGAACAGCATGGGCGCAAGTGTATCCTTGCGCCCGCGCAAAAGACCTGCTGCCGCCAGGCAGGGGTTTTCGAAAAGCTCTATGATTCCGAGCAAAAGCAGAAGCCCGACCGCAAGGCCTGCCGCAGCGCTGATCTGGTCCGCTCCAAGGAAAGTCGTCGCCAAAGGCTCGGCGGCAACAGCCAGTCCGGCGAAGGAAAGGAATCCGCCAGCGAAACCCAGCCAAAGGCTGGTCTTGATGACCCTGCTTTGTAACTCCTGATCGGCCAAGGTTTGTGCCCGTGCCATACGCACCATTGCGGCCTGAAGAAGCGCCATCGGGATCGCATACGCCACGCCGGCGACCCTGAGCACCAGTACATGGGCGGCCGCATCGTCCGTACCGAGTGTGGCGGCATAGATCGTGGTGCCGAGATAGACACCGACCTCGGCAACAGCTGTGATGCCGATCGGCAGCCCGACCTT
>DFBR01000089.1:913-6900 GCA_002367375.1 Erythrobacter sp. UBA3075
TCCTGTCCGCGCAATGATCGCCAGAACGACGAGGCTTGCGACCGCGACCAGAAGGGAAGAAATACCTGCACCGGTAATGCCAAGCGCGGGCATCGGCCCTGCGCCGGTCATGAACAGATAATTGAACCCCGCGTTCAGGGGCAGCATTGCAAGCGTGACGCACAGAAAGACCCGCGGTCTTTCCGCGGCGGTCAGCATCGTCCGATAGAGGACCACACCCAGCATGGGCAACAATGTCAGCGCCATTGCCTGCGTATAGCCCCGGCCAAGGTCCAAAAGCGCCGGATCGAGACCCATGGGTCGCAACCAGTCAGGGGCGCTCCATACGATGGGTGCCAAGACTGTCGCGACGAGCAGAACGCTAACCTGGCCGATCCGCTGTAGTCGAATCCGTTCGGCGATGTTCGCGCGGACGATTGCCGCCGTATAGAACGGTGCGAGGCCGCTAAGAATACCGGCTCCGAAATAATACAGGATCGAGTAAAGATCGCTGCCCACGGCAACCGCAGCCAGCGCTTCTGTACCGAACAGGCGCGCCACCATCGCTGCATCGGTCACGCTCATTCCCATCGAGACCAGAGCGATCGCTGCAATGGGGGCGGCAAGGCGAAGCAAAGACCGCGTCTCTGACGGCTTGGCGCTGCTTCTGGCTGCGTTCGCTTGGGGCGAATTCGATTTGCAGAGTGAACTCATGTCGATATCCAGAAATATGAATTGCGCCCGGCCCCCGCGTTTCAACGGAGCATGGCTGGTGCGCTTGTGAAAATTGGTTGGAGGGCAGTCTGTCGGCAGGCACTTCAACCCGCCGACAGATTGGTCATCGCATCGAGGCGTTAGCTACCGGAGACGGCAGCGAACTGCTCGGTCTGCGACGCGGGCGTGATGGCGAAGCCGTAATCCCCATCGGTTTGGTCCGCTTCGTCGCGCAGATACACGTCCTGCTGCTGGCCGAATTCCATTTGCAAGCGCACGCCGTAGCCATCGCTCATACCAAGCAGAGTTTGCATGATCTCGGTTGGTGCCCCGGCATAATCGCCCGTGCCGCCCGTGACGGCGCGCACGACCGAGACATCGACATCCGCCAGTTCGGGACCGTGGGTGATCAAGAGGTCTCCGTCCGTGAACTGAATGATCTGGCGCGTGATAACGAGTGTGCCGGTTTCTGTGCGCATGCCATCGCCCACAAAGTAGCCGTCGCACGTCCATGTCCCGATAACCTTTCCGGGAAAGGCAGGGCTGCCGTCAGCCAGGGTGCCCTCGATACCGCCATCCAGCGTCCCCGCAGGATAGACATAGCCTTGGGTGACGAACGGGTTTCCGTATGCCGGCATCCCATCGTCGAAAACGGGTGTTTCGGCAAACACAAAGCGGCTGAGATCTTCGGCAACATCAAAGGCAGGAAGCGCGCTGTCTGCGTGCGCAGAGAAAGCGGTCGAGGCCAGAGTTGCGGCCAGTATCATTTTGAGAGGTTTCATTGGGTTGTCCTTTATTCTGATTAAGTTGGGTTTACGGCTGTGCCATTTCGGCACGTCGCTCGGTGTCGGCCCACGCGTGCGCGGGCCGGTTGCCTTGGGAAACGTCGTTCGCCAGTGGGACTAGAGGATGTGTTCGCTCAGATTGACCCGGTTGGTGATCAGGTCGTCGCGACCAATGTCGCGCAGAAGGTAGTCCGGAAGTTGGGCGATTTGCTTTATCTCTCGGCTGCGCAGCCGACGAGCCCTGATCCGTTCGATCCAGCCGTGCAGCGCCACCGAGAAACGCGGCCGCGCGGCGGTGGGTTTGTTCAGTACGTGTTCCATAGTCTCTCCTTTCTATAGGCCGCAGGCGCAGCGACGCGCCTGGTTGAAATTGTCACGTGCGATGTTTTGCAAATGGCTTCGAGATCACTAACAGCCGCGGCACCAGCATCGGCACACGGTGGCGGTAGGCGGCATAGTCTCCACCGAATTCGCGAAGCAGGGCGCGCTCTTCAAACCGCAGGCCGATCAAAATGTAAGCCAGCATGACGCTCGCAAAGAGCAGACCTCCGGCGGTCATCTCCGGCATTGCGAAAACCGCAAGCAAGATGCCGAGTTGCAACGGGTGGCGCACGATCCGGTAAGGCAGCGGCGTGCGGAACCGGGGTTCACAGGCTGCGGCGCCGTCAAGATTGCTCCAAGCCTGCCGCAGCCCGGTGAATTCGAAATGGTCGAGCGCGAAAGTCGAGATCACGATCAGTCCCAACCCGCCGAAAAAGACGGCCAGCAACAAGACCTCGGCAACGCCGTTAGCGCTCCAGATCACCAGCGGAATCGGCTGCCAGAACAGCATGATCACCGCCAGTAGCATCGAGGATTGCAAAACGTAGGTTGCGCGTTCCGCCGCCTTTGGAATGACCTTGGTCCATTGCCGCTTGAACGCCGGTCGCGCCATGACGCTGTGAACCAGACCGAAGAGGGAAACCAGAAGGACATCTATCGCCGCCGCCTGATGCGCAGGAGTGCCGGTATCGGCGGATCGGATCGAACCGACATCAAGCAGAAATGCCACAAGCCATGGGAAGACGGCCAGGAAGGCGAAATAGGATGCGATAGCATAGGCCATGATGAGGATACGCGGCATGGCGGTCTCCTTGGAATGGGTTGAAAACGTGGAGGTGCGCGCCGCTCACCTCCTGATTTGCGATTTCGAGTTAGGCAGTGCCCGCAGTCGTTTCGAATTCGCCCGGTCGGGTTGTGACGGGCCGCGATATCGCGTTGCAGATCTGTGCGATGTGCCGGTGATCGGTGCCACAGCAACCGCCGACCACATTCAGATTGGGCAGCACCTGTTTGAGCTGGGCATACTGCGTTCCCAGTTCGTGCGGGTCGCCGTCGTCCAGCGTTTCGCATTCGTCCAGCTCGGCATGTGACATGCGAGAGGCATTGGCCCTAAGGCCGCGAAGACGTCCGACCCAATCACCACCTTTATCAAAGGTTTCGGCGAAATGATCGGGATGGGCACAGTTGATCATGTAGTAGGCGGGCTCTTGCACGCAGGCCGCATCGACCTGGGAAATTGCATCGGCCAGGGTCTCGCCGGTTGGCAGACGACCGTCGGTTTCCAGCGTAAAGCTGANNATGCAGGGCAGACCGCGATCGCCCGCGGCCCGCGCGACACCTACAGCTTCGGGAACATTGGTCATCGTCACGGCCGACACCATGTCGACACGGGCGTCTGCGAAAATACCGACCTGAAATCCGTGGTAGGCTTCCGCGTCTTCGGCGGTCATCACATCTTCGGGGTCGTAGCCGTCGCCGCGCGGTCCAACAACACCGTTGACCAAGACATTCACCCCCGCACCGTATTCGTGGCGCAGCATATTGGCGAAGGCCACCGCGCTTTTGTTGATCGCGGCAAGGTGATCCAGATCATGCCCCAACAGCCGGGCCCAATCGGGATTGGCACGCCACGTATTGGTATCGAGGATGTAGCCTGCACCGATCTTGCGAGCGGTAGCGAAGAAGTCGGCGAAATAGGTGCGCATCGCCGCACGACCTTCGTCGGTTTCCAGCATCGGGTAGAATGCGAAATGGGGCATGTCGAAGCCTTTGTGAAAAAGCATCGACGTCTCGAAACCCGCGTCTGTGACGAAAAGGTCGTCTGTTTGATGCGGCAAAGGCTGATTGAGGTTGCGTTTCATAGTGTCTCTCCAGTGCAGTTGACTGGAGCCTTTCTGACGCCCGTGCGTTGTGGCCACCGTTGTAACGCGCGTTTGAATCCTCTACCCAGACCGTGTTTATTCGGCCGAGACGGGGAAATTTCTATGAAACGTCCGCTTTCCATCGCGCTATTGGGAGAATTGACGGTCAGGTCCGATGGCCGCCTTGTCCCGCTACCTGCTTCGCGCAAGGCGCGCGCGCTGTTGGCATATCTTGCAGCAACCGGGCGTCCGGTGCGGCGCGAACGTTTGTGCGAATTGTTTTGGGATCTACCGGACGACCCGCGCGGGTCTCTTCGTTGGGCGCTTAGCAAGTTGCGGCAAGTCGTGGACCGTGACGGTGTGCGCCGGATCATCGCCGACAGAGAACGCGTAGAGTTTTTCCTCGACGACGTGACTGTGGCGCTGCGCAATACTTGGGAACGTCTGTTCGACAATCCACCGATCATCCCACCAGCCGAACTTCGCGCGATGGCGGAACAATTCGAACATCCGTTTCTGGAAGGGTTGGATTCCGCCGGAACGGAGGCGTTTCAATTCTGGCTTGCCTCCGAGCGCGACGGCGTCCACCTCATGCATCTGAACGTCCTGCGGCGGTTGGCCCTGCACCCCAACATCTCTCCGGATGAAGCAGTCAAATGGGCCCGCCTTTGGCAGGAACATACGCCATTACAAGAGACTTCGGCCCGCGCACGAGCGCAGGTGCTGACCCGATCGGGTCGGCTCGAAGAAGCACGAAGGTTCTGGGATCGCTTCTGCGCAGAAGTGCGAGATGCCGGGTTGCCTATCGACTTCGATCTCACTCTTTCGCAGCCTGTTATACCATCAACGACGTCGAGTGAGCCGAATCCAGCGGAACCCGGGCCGCGCCGCATGCTTCGCAAACAGACAATCGGGTTTTGCCGCGCCTCTGACGGTGTGCGGATCGCTCACGCATCCGTCGGCCAGGGCCCGCCTCTGGTGAAAGCGGCGAATTGGCTGAACCATTTGGAACTGGACTGGAATAGCCCGATATGGGGCAGCACTTTTTCGGCCTGCGCCAGGGATCGGACGTTCATCCGTTACGATGAACGCGGCAACGGCCTGTCGGACTGGAATGTTGATGAGATCAGCTTCGAAGCTTTCGTTCGTGACCTGGAAACCGTGGTGGATGCGTTAGGGCTTGAGCGGTTCCCGTTACTGGGGATTTCTCAGGGCGCTGCTGTCTGCATCGAATATGCCGTGCGTCATCCCGAGAGGGTCTCGGGTCTTGTTCTCGTGGCCGGGTACGCAACCGGATGGCGAATAGGCGCAAGCCCCGAAGAGCAGGAGCGCCGTGAAGCCGTGCTGACTTTGACGCGCCACGGCTGGGGCACGTCCAATCCCGCCTATCGGCACATATTCTCGCAAACCTTCATGCCGGATTCGAAACCTGAAGAGCTTGAATGGTTCGACGAGTTTCAGCGCCAATGCACGTCGCCAGAGAATGCCGTGCGATTTCAAGAGGCTTTCGGCGATATCGACGTGCGCGAGAGCCTGCCTCGGGTGACCGCGCCGACCATCGTTTTTCATGCGCGCGACGACCATCGTATTGCCCTGGAACAAGGCCGCGAATTGGCCATCGGAATCCCAGGAGCGGAATTTGTGCCGCTTGAAAGCAAGAACCACATTCTGCTGGGCCACGAATTTGCATGGTTTGAATCCGTGCGCAGAGCAGGCGCTTTTCTGGAAGCACATTCGCTTTAGCCCGTAGTTTGGTGAGACCGGGCTTTCTCTGCGACAGGCAATCTGCCAACGCTTTTCGAGACAATTCTTGTCCATATTTAAAGACACTTGGTTGACTGACCATCCAAGAGCGTTGATCTGGTCCGCTCCAGGTCACTCTTTGACAGAAATCAGCCATTGGTTTTCGACAATTTGACCTGCGGCTTTGTCCCGCACCCCGGTCGTTCCTCTCAGCCGCAGCGAATGGCGGCTCTCTGACACCCTGGTGTCAGTCCACCAAATTTCGCTTTGCATGGCGGTCGCGTCCTGATCCACTCAAGCTTTCGCATCGCCCCGCAAAACCACGCCGCCTTCGGGTGTCTCTGTTCGCTTCGACAGCGGTCGAACCCGCCTCAACTGCGGCGCAATCCATTTTCGGCAAGCATCTGAAAAGACGCACATTTTTGAATGCGTCTCGATATGAGTGAAGGGCGGGTGAAAAGAGACGCGGGGCGTTCAGAGACTAATATCGGGGCTGCTACCAGTCTCCGAAAGTCGGATGGCTTCGCTAAACACCTTTGAAACAAAAAGAAAAAAGGGCCGGTGGTGTCTCGAATCTGGTGGA
>DFBR01000022.1:0-7379 GCA_002367375.1 Erythrobacter sp. UBA3075
CCGAAGCGCACAGCCCGCGAAATCCGCGCGCAGATGAAGGATGTCGATCGACGGCTGGCAAGCGTGGAGAGCTTCTATGTAAGCTCCAACCCGCGCCTGACCTCGGAAATCGAGCGCCTGCGCTAAGCCAAATCGTATCGTGGGAGTGAGACATGGGTGATTTGATTGGATTGGTCGCAGTTTCCGCGCCCTTCCTGATGGTGTTCGGCATCGTTTGGATAGGGAAACAGCAAAAACTGGAAGAAAAGCGCATTGCTGCAACGGCCGAGGCCAGCAGCGAAAAGGCAGCGCAATACGCCAGCCATGTGCAGGAACTCGAAACCCGCGTTCGCGTGCTCGAACGCATCGTCACCGACAAGGGTTACGACGTCGCCAGCCAGATAGAAGCTTTGCGCGACACTCGCTCCGTCGAGGACCGCAGCAGCGGCGTGCAGATGAACTTTGACCAGAAGGAAAAAGCATAATGGATTGGGGAGGTCCGGGTTTCGTCATCGCGATTATCGCGATCAGCACCTTCGGTTGGGTGGTCAACAACTGGATCCGCGCACGGCACGGATACTCACTTGAAGACGAGTGGGGCGGCAAAACCGAAAAGTCAGAAGTGCGCGATGATGCCAAGCTCCGCGAAATGAACCAGCAACTCACCCAAACGATGGAAAAGATGCAGGACCGCATGATCGTGCTTGAACGCATCGTGACCGACAAGGGTTACACCGTGGCCGAGGAAATCGAAGCGCTGCGGGATACTCCTCGCTCCAATGCGAGCGATAGCGGTGTGCAGATGAACTTTGACAAGAAAGAACAGGTCTGATGGATTTTCCGCTGACAGAAACTGCAGTCATCGTTGGCATCGGCACGATTACGCTCGGCTGGATTGCCAACACATGGCTGCGCATCCGACATGGCTACCCGCTGGAAAACAGCTGGGGCAAATCGGTCTATCCCAAAAGCGCCGAGAACGAAGAGCGGGTTAAACTGCTCAGCCAGGAAAACGCCGCATTGCGCGCTGAACTCGGCTCAATGAAAGATCGCCTCGCCAATGTGGAGCGCATCGTCACCGACAGCGGTTACCAGCTGACGCATGAGATCGAGACGCTGCGCGGCACAACGAAGGACGCGAACTGATGGACGGCGATCTACTTCTCATTTTCAGCTTCGTGATCGCGCTGGCGGTGATCGTGTTCCCCTTCATCATGCTGACGCATCGCCGAATGATCCGGCATGAACAGCGCAAGCTGGAGCTGGAATTGGAGATCGAACAGGCGAAAAAGGGCCAAGGCGGCGCAAGCCGTGATGCCTACGGCCACCTCGAAGATCGGCTGCGCGTGCTTGAACGCATCGCCACTGATCCTTCCGCCGATATTTCGCGCCAGATCGAAAACCTGCGCGAGCTAAAGACCGAAGGCGAGAAGGTGCAATGAACTTTTATACCGCCATAGTTCTGATCGTGCTGATCATGGCCATTACCGGCATGTGGGGGAGCCGTTCCAAGCGCAAATCGCGCGAAGTGGAGCAGCAACAAAGCCAACAGCCCGCTCTACCGAGCGAGCGCGAGACCGAACTGGAAGAGGAAGTGGTGAACCTGCGAGAGCGTGTCAAAGTGCTCGAACGCATCGCCACAGACCCGGCACGACGCACCGCCGAAGAAATCGAAAAACTGCGCGACGAATAGAGGATTTGGAATGATGATTCAGGCGGGGAGAACATGATGATGATGGAGATCGACATGCTTGTTGCCGCAACCGCGCTGGTTGGGCTGGTCATCACGGCAGGCACCGCTTTGCTCGGCTGGCAGGGTTGGCTCGCGTTGAAGAATCGCGAGTTGGAAATGCGCCGTTTGCCGCCGGAAATGGAAGGCGGCTCTTCTGAAGGCATGGCGCGGATCGAGATCGCCGACCTCAAGGAACGCATCCGCAAGCTGGAAGCGATTGCCAGCGGGGTGGACCTCTGAGGCGAAATGCCTACATGCGCAGCCATGCGAACATTAGAAGACATTCACGAAGAATATGACTTCCTCGAAGGCGATGAACGCTATCGCCTGCTGATCGAGCTGGGACGCGAGCTGGAGGATATGCCTGCCGCGCTCAAGACAGACGCCACGCTGGTGCGCGGTTGTTCGGCGCAGGTGTGGGTCTATCCCACTGGCGAAGCAGGCAATCTGCACTTCCTTGCCGACAGCAATGCTGCCATCACCAAAGGCATCGTCGCGCTGGTGATTGCCGCCGTGCAAGATAAACCCGCCGCCGATGTTGCGGCGATGGATGTAACCGGGGCGCTTGCTCCCTTCGACCTCAAGAACCAGCTCAGTTCCAACCGCACGCAAGGTGTGCCGAATATGATCGCGCTGGTGAAGGACCATGCTGCACGCATATCAGCGGCTGGTTAATCGGCATGCGCCCGCTTTATCTTTTGGGCGGCATCATTTCTGTCGGACTCGGTGCAATCGGGGCCTTCCTGCCGCTTCTGCCGACCGTGCCGCTCCTGCTACTGGCTACGTTCTGCTTTGCCCGCAGCAATCCGGAATGGGAGCGCCGTATTCTCGCGCATCGCCAATGGGGGCCGCAAATCGCCGACTGGCGCGACCGCCGGGCGATTAATCGCCGCGCCAAGATCGGCGCGATTGGCGCGATGACGACGGGCGTGGCGTTCACCTGGTTCACTCTGGGCGCGCCATGGGTGTCCGTGTCACTGGTGATATTGGTGATTTGCGGCAGCTGGATCGCCACGCGCAACGAATAGCTACCGCTCAATTTCGACAGTTTCTTCGCGTTCCACATGCGCCTCCGCGCCGCCATGGCGCGTCATTTCGAACGTGCCATTCATGTCGAGCAGGCTCCACACGCCGGTAATACGCTCACCCTTGTCGACCAATTGCCCGACATAATCGACCGGATTTTCATAGCCCATGGTCGCCTTGCGATAGGTCTTGGTGAAATCCACCGCATGGCCCGCAATCACGCCGATAACGGTGGCCTCTGCAGTCGCCCCGCCCAGATAGAGGTCGGGCTCCATGATCGTGCCTGTAAAGCTGGTGCCGCGCTGGCTCAGTGTGGCGAGGAACGGCGTGACCGGACCGTTTCCGGCGGGATAGCTGAATTGTCCGTCCCACTCGCCTGACAGATCGATTGGTGCGGACGCCAAGTGGCAGCCTCAGGCCCCGGCGCTTCCGCGCACCACGGCGGTGCCCGCTTCGCGTTGGCGGCGCAGTTCGGCCTTCAGCTTGGCCGGATCGCGGGCGATCAGGAAGCCGAAGCTCACCCCGCCTTCTTTGCCGATGGTCGCATGGTGCAGCTTGTGCGATTGCACCAGCCGCTTGGCGTAGCCGCGCTTGGGCACCCAGCGGAAATAGCGCTGATGCACCAGTCCGTCGTGGATGAGCGTGTAGATGATGCCGTAGACCAGAATGCCCAAGCCGATCCATGTGGCGGGGATCCACGCCGCCTCACCCAGCACCAGCGGACTGCCGATCGCAAACATCGCAATGCTCATCGCGGCGCCGACAAGCCCGTAGAGATCGTTCTTCTCCAGCCTGTTGTCATGCGGCTCATGATGATCACGGTGCCATGCCCAACCAAAGCCGTGCATGACGTATTTGTGGCTCGACCACGCGACGAACTCCATCGCCGCGACGGTAGCGAGCACGATCAGGATGGGGACGAGGATTTCCATGGCATTCATCATACGCGCACCAGCGTTGACACGCAAAAAGGGTCAATCGCCGCTATTGCGCTCCTGTTTGCGCGGGATGCCGAAATGCGTTTCCGCCACATCACGATCGATGCGCGCAGGGCGCAGTGTTTCGCTGTCGATGCAGCACCACATGCTCTGCACTTCGGCCAGCACCTCTTCACCCCGGCGGATAACAGTGTTGTAGAAACTGCGCGCACCAGCGATCTTTTCCAGCACGGTTTCGGCAATGACATCATCGTCGAGAAAGGCCGGGCGGCGATAGGTAATCTCATGCTTTAAGGCGACCCAAGCCTTGCTCGCCACTTCCT
Source organism: Erythrobacter sp. UBA3075 (assembly GCA_002367375.1). Classification (GTDB taxonomy): domain Bacteria; phylum Pseudomonadota; class Alphaproteobacteria; order Sphingomonadales; family Sphingomonadaceae; genus Alteraurantiacibacter. Next base: position 3,999 of record DFBR01000022.1, read on the forward strand.
CTGCCGGAGCGAGCTTCTGCCAATGTTGCAGCACCACGTCCTGAACCCAGTTCAGGTAGCGGGCATTGTTCACATGGCCCATGAAATCGATATCTTCGGGCAGGATGCGAATGGGAATCGCGAAGCTCTTGGCTGACATGGTTGTTAGTTAGACGCGATACCTTAACTTTCCAAGACAATTGAAAGGCTTTTTGCACCTGTCTTGGCGGCGCGGTGCCTGCGCGCTATTGGCACAGGCATGAAACCACGTACTTTGTATGAAAAAATCTGGGACGACCATGTTGTTGAACGGCGAGAGGATGGCACCTGCCTGATCTTCATCGACCGGCATCTGGTCCACGAAGTCACCAGCCCGCAGGCCTTCGAAGCGCTGCGCATCGCCGGACGCAAGGTCCGCCGGCCCGATCTGACGCTGGCGGTGCCGGATCACAATCTGCCCACGACGGCGCGGCTCGATGATGCAGGCCAGCATGTTCCCATCGCCGATCCGCAGAGCGCGCAGCAGCTTGCTGCGCTAGAGCAGAATGTCGCGGAATTCGGCATTCGCTACTTCAACGCGACTGCCGCTGAGCAAGGCATTGTCCACGTTGTCGGACCCGAACAGGGATTTTCACTGCCCGGATCGACCATCGTATGCGGCGATAGCCACACGGCCAGCCATGGCGGCATTGGCGCGCTCGCCTTTGGCATCGGCACGAGCGAGGTCGAGCATGTGCTCGCCACGCAGACGCTGTTGCTAACCCCGTCCAAGTCGATGGAAGTGCGGGTCAAAGGAGCACTCGGCCCCGGCGTCACGCCAAAGGATCTGGTCATGCACATTATCGGCGTGATCGGTACGGCGGGCGGCACAGGCCATGTCATTGAATATCGCGGCAAGGTGTTCGAGGAAATGAGCGTCGAGGGCCGCCTCACCGTTTCCAACATGAGCATCGAGGCGGGCGCACGCGCTGGCCTGATTGCACCCGATGAGACGACTTTCGCCTATCTCAAGGGCCGCCCGCTCGCTCCGCAAGGCGCAGAGTGGGATGCCGCAGTCGCTTATTGGAAGACCCTGCATACTGATGAAGGTGCGCAGTTTGCGAAATCGGTAGTGATCGACGCCGCCGATATCGCGCCATCGGTGACATGGGGCACCAGCCCGGAGGACGTTGCACCGATCACCGGCAGCGTGCCTTCGCCCGAAAGCTTTGCCGACGCGTCCAAGCAGCAGGCCGCCGCCAAGAGCCTCGAGTATATGGGCCTTACCCCCGGAACGCCGTTACAGGATATTGCAGTGGAGAACATCTTCATCGGCAGCTGCACCAACAGCCGCATCGAAGATTTGCGCGCTGCGGCCGATGTGCTGCGCGGACGGCAGATCGCCGACAATATCCGCTGGGCCATCGTTGTGCCCGGATCGGGTCTGGTGAAATTGCAGGCCGAGGCGGAAGGACTGGACAAGATCTTTACCGATGCAGGCATGGAATGGCGCGAACCGGGCTGTTCGGCCTGCCTCGGCATGAACCCGGACAAGGTTCCCGCAGGCGAGCGCTGCGCCTCCACCAGCAATCGCAATTTCGTCGGGCGACAGGGTCCGGGCGCACGCACCCACCTCGTCAGCCCTGCCATGGCCGCCGCTGCTGCGGTGACCGGGCGGCTGACCGATGTGCGCGAATTGCAGAAATCATCATCACAAGCGCTTGCCTAGGCGCATCGCAGGCCCCAAATTGACATTATGACAAAGAAGATCCCCGGAAAGGCCGCGATTGCGGCAGGTGCCATCGGCTCGGCAGCGGTTGCCGCCGCCTTGCTGTACGTCAACAAGCGCAAGAAGAAGAACGAGCCGACCCAGCCCGGTCCGATTCCCAGCGGTGAGAAGCCGGAGACTGACTAATGGATGCGCTGCGGCATGTTGAAGGGCGCGCTATTCCGTTCGGGCGCAAGAATGCTGATACCGACCTGATTATCCCCGCGCGCTGGCTCAAGACGATCAGCCGTGAAGGACTTGGCGAAGGCGCTTTCGAAGCGCTGCGTGCCGATGATCCCGACAATATCTTCGACCAGCCGGAATATGCTGGCGCGCCGATCCTGATCGCAGGCGACAATTTCGGTTGCGGATCGAGCCGCGAACACGCCGCCTGGGCTTTGCTCGACATGGGTATTCGCGCGGTGATCGCGCCCAGCTTTTCCGACATATTTGCGGGCAACGCGTTCAAAAACGGCATTCTTACCGTGGCGCTGCCGCAAGAGACTATCGACCGGTTGCTGGAAGTCGCCGCGACCGATCCGATCAGCATCGACCTTCAAGCACAGAGCGTGACCACGCCGTTTCAGGACCGCTTTACGTTCGAAATTGACGCATTTCGAAAAGATTGCCTGTTGCAAGGGCTGGACGAAGTGGGCCTGACGCTGGCACGCGATGCGGCGATTACCGATTACGAGACGCGAGTTGCGTCAGACCGGGCGTGGATGACGCGCGGCACAGGGATTGCGGCGTCAGCCGAATAACAGATCACAGGACAAGGACTGAAGCATCATGACCGATTTCAAGGACCGCGAACGCGGTGAAGAAGCCAAATTTGCGATGGATGAGGAGTCCGCCTTCCGCGTCGCCGCACGCCGCAACCGCCTGCTTGGCGAATGGGCTGCCGAACTGATGAGCCTTACGCCCGAAGAAGCTGAAGCCTACAAAAAAGCGGTCGTGCAGGCCGATTTTGAAGAAGCGGGTGATGAAGACGTGATCCGCAAACTGCTGGGTGATTTGACTCAGGCCGGATGCGATGTCGACGAAGCGACCGTGCGCGCGCAGCTCGAAGAAAAATCGGTTCAAGCGAAGCGCCAGCTGATGAGCGAGTCCTGATCCGATGCCCCAGGAGCTTATCTGATGCCAATGCCCGCAGAGCAGATTGAGGCGCTGATCAAGGAGGCCATTCCCGATGCGAGCGTCGAGATGGAGGCGCTTGTCGATGATAATGATCACTGGCTCGCCCGCGTGACCTCTGCCGAATTTGCCGGGAAGAACCGCGTGCAGCAACACAAGATGGTGTTTGCCGCGCTGGGCGACCGGATGGGCGGAGAGCTTCACGCCTTGCAACTCCATACCAGCGCACCCAAGTGACGTTCACACACTAACCCTCGGGTGGGACACATGACCGAATTGAACGCCGAAAGCAAAAACCGCATTTCCAACATCGTGAGCGACAAGGACGTCGTCCTGTTCATGAAGGGCACCCCGCTCTTCCCGCAGTGCGGCTTTTCCAGCCGCGCGATTGCCATTCTCGATCATTGCAAGGTCACCTTCGACAGCGTCGACGTGTTGCAGGACATGGAAGTGCGCCAGGGCATCAAGGCCTATTCCGACTGGCCGACCATCCCGCAGCTTTATGTGAAGGGCGAATTTGT
>DFBR01000022.1:7451-8262 GCA_002367375.1 Erythrobacter sp. UBA3075
GCTTGTGTTCAGCTTCGATGCGCATAGACGCACGGCTTGACTAACCACGGAGACTGCATGTTTCGCGCCCCCCATCTCGGCTTCGCCCTTACACTTGCCGCCGCGCTCATCCTGCCCGCGCCACTCGCTGCACAGGACGATCCCGCTCTTGACGCGCGCATTGAGTCTGCCGCCGAGGCACAGCAAATCGCGCGCCTGATGGGCGAAGTGCAGGACGCAGTCACCGCCGCACAAATCCAGTATTCGGGCATGGTCGCGGGTGCATTCGGCCCCGGCTATCAGGGCGCGATTGCGCTTCCCACGGAGACACCGGGAACTTGGCGCGCGATGATTGTCGGGCGCAGGAGCGACGCGCCCGATGCACCTTACCTTGCGCTGGCGGAGTATCAGGTTTCGGGCGGACAAATCCTGTCAGAAGTGATCTATCCATCAGGCGCGATTCCCGAACTCGGTGGCCCAGCCTCTGCCATGGCGCAGGCCCGCAACTTCGCGCCACGCGCCGTGATCGCGGCAGGCCATTCGAGCTTTTGCGTTGCCGATAATGTGGCCGATGGCGAGCAGCCTTCGGTCACCTTTGCCACCATCGTGCTGCCGCCGCGCGACAATGGCACTTTCGATGCCTATGTCCTCAACGGCCCGATCGAAGAAGGCGCCATCCCGCTGGGCAAGCATTTCCGCGTGGGCTTCGACAGCTTCGGTCTCGACGGCGAACCTGAACTGGTGACCGACACTTGCGAAGTGGTGACCTGGGATGCGGACAATCCGGAACTCGCGATGAGTGTCTATGTCACCGAATATGACGGTGCTGACG
>DFBR01000022.1:8365-8621 GCA_002367375.1 Erythrobacter sp. UBA3075
CCGAAGCCGGGTACGCACCGGGAGAATAAGCGCGCGATGTGCAACCTCTACAAAATGTCCAGATCGCAGGACGAGGTCGCGCATTTCTTCGATTCCATAGCGCAGGATATGGCCGTCAGTCCCGGCGGAAACGCGCCCGAGATGGTCTATCCCGGCTACCCCGGCATGGTGCTTGCAGAGGGCAGTTTGCAACAGATGGTGTGGGGCTTCCCGCTCCAGCGCAAAGGCGCGAAGGGGCAGCCATTGAAACCCAAAC
>DFBR01000022.1:8732-9829 GCA_002367375.1 Erythrobacter sp. UBA3075
TGGCGTGATACCGCCGAATGGGGCCGCGCCTATACCATGGTGATGACTGACGCGAATGATGTAGTGCGCGGCGTTCACAACCGAATGCCCGTGATCCTCGCTCCCGATGATTGGAACGCCTACCTCTCCGCCGAGCCGCGCGATGCCTATGCGCTGTGCCAGCCGTTCGCAGGCGCAATGCAGATGGACCGCACAGACGAACCATGGGCCGGTCGCCGCTAGGGCAGGGTCACTGATTTTCGGGAAGAAGGCTTCGGGGAGGCGGGGCCGGGAGACTGGTTGGAGACCTTGTGCGGCCCCGCCTCTATCGAAGACTTTGGGTACGCATGTAACATTGCATAGTGTGTGCCAGTTTCGCCGACCCAAGGATTCCTGCGGGAGACGATGGTTGGCAAAAAGTTAATGGCCCGTTTCACTGTAAAAAAATCCGGCATTCCTGTCTGATCTCAAGCGCCACAAGGGCGATCCGCCCCCTTGCCTCGATTGGGCAAATCAGGGACAGGGTGCGAAGTGCCTTCTCGGGGATGTCGGCTACGTGACTTCTGCTTCATCAGTCTTTGACGATCTTATCTCGCTCGAAACGCGGATTGCCGATGGTTTGCGAAATACGCCTATTACCATGCGCATCAGCAAGGCAATTGTTCAGCTGATCGAGGATTGGACAGGGGCAGTATGGACAGCAGCTTGCGAAACAGGCCCTGCGGACTTGCTGGCGCACGCCGACAGCGATCCGGTCTTTATCTTGGGCTCCCCCAGAAGCGGACCGACATTGCTGCGCAGCCTGTTCGATGGGCATCCGGATCTGAATGTGATCCCGTTTGAGACCGAATATTTCCTGAGCATCCAACACAAGGCCGATGCTTTGCCCGCCGGTCAGAGGGCGGAATTTGTCCTGCGGCGTTTTCTGGCAAATGCGGCAAGGTCGATGCATCTACAGCGGCCCATGATTCTCGGGCTAACGACGGCCTAGCACTCCCCCAACATCGCTATGGCACGCCACCTCTTGGCGTATTGGAACGGCCATGTGGAACAGCAGGAGCGCGCCGGGACACCGTTGGAGGCATTGGACTATACGATAGCGCGCATTTCCCCGCATC
>DFBR01000227.1 GCA_002367375.1 Erythrobacter sp. UBA3075
CGGCGAATGTCCATTATGCGGGACGAGGACGAAACCGCTCTCGCGGTACTGTCGCTTGTGGCAGGTGATGCGCGCTGATTTGAGCGTTGTGATTTTGTGAATTGGCGAACCTGTTGAACGATTGGGACCTTCTCAATCTGACGACAGGAGGTTTCAATGTCAGACCAATATGTACCGGCGCTACGTCAGCGGTTTCTCGAAGATATGCAGATCAAGGGGCTGCAGCCGAAGACGCAGACAATGTATTTGCGAGGGATGCGGGATTTTACTCGGTTCCTGGGGCACGCGCCGGATAGCGCGACGCCTGAAGAACTGCGGGCGTTCCAGCTTGATATGAAGGAAAAGGGTGTGGGCGCGCCGACCTTCAACAACCGGTTGACGGTGCTGAGTTTCTTTTTCGCTTCGACGTGCCCGCGCCCAGAGATGAAGCGGCACATGCGCTATCAACGGGCGGCGAAGAAGATCCCCGTGGTGCTAAGCGCCAAAGAGGTTGCGCGTATTCTTGAAGCGGCACCCGGACCGGGGTTGCGGTATCGGGCGGCGTTCAGCGTGGCCTATGGCGGCGGGTTGCGAGCAAGCGAGGTCACCCATCTGAAAGTTGGCGACATCGACAGTGATCGGATGCTGATCCGTATCGAACAGGGCAAGGGCCGCAAGGATCGGCAAGTGATGTTATCGCCCAGCTTGCTCGACCTGCTACGCGACTATTATCGCGAGGCGCGGCCAAGGGGGTGGATGTTCCCGGGTCGCAATCGCATTGACCCAATCTCGACGCGACAGTTCAATCGGGCCTTTGGTGTGGCTTGCGACTTCGCCGAGATCAAGAAGAAGGTCTCGCCTCACACCTTGCGGCACAGCTTTGCCACCCATCTGCTGGAGGGCGGGACCGACATCCGAGTGATCCAAGTGCTGCTGGGCCATGCCAAACTGGAAACGACGACGATCTACACGAAGGTCGCCACCAAGACGATCCAGGATGTCACCAGCCCGCTTGATTTGCTGGTTCGACGGGAAGCTGGTTCCGGTTAACACGGGTCTCTATGCAGCGCCCCAAGCTGGAGGTTGCGGATATCTTCCGTGCCCATGGACCTGCCTATCGCCGGGAACATGCAGGACATTTGAACCTGCCGCAGCTGAAAGTCATGTCCGCGATTGAGAATTGTCGGACCTCGGCACTCGGCGGACACGTTGCAGCCTGCACCAGGTGCAGCCACCAGCACATCGCCTATAACTCATGTCGCAATCGACATTGCCCGAAGTGCCAAGGAGCCTCTGCCCGCGACTGGATGCAGGCGCGGATGGAAGACCTGTTGCCCGTCGAATACTTCCACGTTGTCTTCACCCTGCCGTCGCAAATCGCCGACATTGCCTACCAGAACAAGGCTAAGGTCTACGGCCTGTTGTTCAAGGCGTCCTCAGAAACGCTTCGGATTATCGCAGCCGATCCAAAACACCTTGGCGCAAGGATTGGCATGACGAGCGTGCTGCATACATGGGGATCGGCGATGACGCACCATCCGCATGTCCATGTCATCGTGCCGGGCGGTGGGCTGTCACAAGATGGCGGGTGTTGGATTAACTGCCGCCCCGGGTTCTTCCTATCCGTGAAGGTGCTGTCCAGGCTGTTCCGGCGCTTGTTTATCGAAGGGCTGACCAGATTGCACAAGGCAGGCAAGCTGCGCTTCTTCGGCGATCTGGCAAAGCTGGCCGACCCCGATACCTTCGCCGCACATCTCGCGCCATTGCGCAAAACCAATTGGGTCGTTTATGCCAAGCCACCCTTCGGTGGCCCCGAAGCCGTATTGGCATATCTGAGCCGCTATACCCACCGCGTCGCAATCTCCAACCACCGGCTGGTCAACACTGATGCCAACGTTGTGACCTTCCGATGGAAAGACTACCGCATCAAGCGCGGCGACCGCATGAAGGTCATGCGCCTGCCCATACCCGAGTTCATCCGCCGCTTCCTGATCCACGTTCTGCCATCCGGCTTCCACCGCATCCGCCACACTGGCTTCCTCGCCAACGGTATCCGACGCGAACGGATCAAGATGATCAGGAGGCTGCTGGAAGTTGAAGCGGACGCCAATAACAAAGCCGATGAAGATCAGCGCGTCGATACTGACGAGCGCGACCAGTCTCAGCCTTGCCCGAAATGCGGTGGCGAAATGATCATCATCGAAACCTTCAAACGCGGTCAACTTCCCAAAGCCCGCGCTCCGCCAAGGGAGGACGCCGCATGATACAACGATCACACCCGGCATGGTGTCGCGCAGACGCCGGACCAATCATTGCGGCCAGTCTGATGAAACTGTCAGCAAAACAGGCCAATGGATGCGAAAAAGGCAGCCAATCGGCAAAAGTCGGCCGTGAAAGCCGCAGTACCTGTGATCATCAATGCGATGAACCTGGCCCTTCCGGCCAACCAAGGCTGCATCTGTAACGCACAATCCACATAGCACCGAAACCTGCCCGCGCTTTCCTCCTTGTCAGGTTTGTCGCCGCTGCATCTCGCGATGACAGCAGCCACAAACCTCAGAC
>DFBR01000113.1 GCA_002367375.1 Erythrobacter sp. UBA3075
TGGTGGCGGTATTGGAGAATTATCAGCAGGATGATGGCTCAGTTGTGGTGCCAGAGGCGTTGCACGGCTATATGGGCGGGGTGACAAAGCTGGTACCCCTCGCCTGATGCGAATTCTCCTGACCAATGATGACGGCATCAACGCGCCCGGCCTCGCCGTGCTGGAGGCGCTCGCGGCGCAGCTGTCTGACGAGGTTTGGGTGTGCGCTCCGGCGGAAGAACAATCGGGCGCTGGCCACTCGCTGACATTGCACCAGCCCGTGCGGCTGCGCGAACATGGCGAACGGCGCTTTTCTGTGACCGGCACGCCCACGGATTCGGTCAATCTTGCGCTGCGCAAGCTGTTTGCCGACAAGCGCCCCGATCTGGTGATCTCAGGCGTCAACGCGGGTGAAAACCTTGGCGATGACATCACCTATTCCGGCACGATTTCGGCGGCCATGGAAGCCGCGCTGGCGGGTATTCCTGCCATCGGACTGAGCCAGGCTTTCCGCGACAATGGCGCCAGCTTTTCGGCCACGACAGGCTGGGGCAAGCGGGTGCTGGAACCGCTGATCGATGTGACAATGGCAAAGCGCACGCTGGTCAACGTCAACTTCCCCGCCCTGCCCGCAGACAAGGTGCGCGGCATTCGTGTAGTCCGTCAGGGCTTTCACGATTATTCTCGCGGCTCACTGGTTGAGGGCGCAGACCCGCGCGGGCGGCCCTATTTCTGGTTCGGCCTGCAAGATGCCGAACACACGCTGGACCACGGCACCGATCTGGAAGCGGTGGCAGACGGCTATATCGCGGTAACGCCTCTGCAACTCGATTTGACGCATCATTCGGCCATCGGCGCGCTGGCAGATCGGTTTGCCGGATGATGGGAGGCAAGCTGACCTGATGGCTTCGAAGGAAGACAAGAAAGAGCGCGCAAGGCTGGGCAAGCGCCCCTACACTCCGCTGCGGCGGGCGGTACAGTTGCCCGTCTGGGGCGATCTGGGAATCCGCATATCGACCGCACTTGGTCTGATCTTCATGGTCGTGATGATCCACTGGTGGGACCGTGACGGGCTGGTCGACAATCTGGACGGACACGTCAGCTTTCTCGACGTGATTTATTTCACCATGATATCGATCACTACAACAGGGTTCGGCGATATCGCTCCGATGACCGACCGCGCCAGACTGGTGGAGGCTTTGATCGTGACGCCGGTTCGCTTTGCCGTCCTCTTTATCTTTGTGGGCACGGCCTACAATTTTCTTATCAAGCGCAGTTGGGAGAAGTGGCGCATGGCCCAGATACAGGAACAGCTGAACCATCATGTCGTCGTTCTCGGCTTCGGTGTTTCCGGCGCGGAAGCCGTCGGCGAGCTTATCGAACGCGGGACCGATCCTGCCACCATCGTGGTGATGGACCAGGATGAAGAACGGCTCGAACAGGCCGAGGCGATGGGCTGCAACGTGATTGAGGCGGACGCCTCTCGCGATGAAAGCCTTGAATCGGTGCGAATTTCGCAGGCGCAGACTGTGCTGGTATCAGCCGGACGCGACGATGCCTCCATACTCATCGTGCTGACCGTTCGCCACCTTGCCCCCAATGTGCCCATCAGCGTGGTGGTGCGCGCTGCTGATAACGAGCTGCTGGCGCGGCAGGCGGGCGCGGACAATGTCATCAACCCGGTGCGCTTTACCGGCCTGCTCCTGGCCGGCTCTGCCCGCGGGGCGCATATCGCCGAATATATGTCCGATCTCGCCTCGGTCACCGGCCGCGTGCAGCTGGTCGAGCGCGAAGTCATGCCCGAAGAAATCGGCAAGCCGCTGAGCGAGCTGTCATCGGGCGGACGCGGCCTGCGAATCTACCGCAATGGCGCGGCCTGCGGCTTCTGGGAGCAAGAAGCCGACTGCCTGCAATCGGGCGATGTCGTGGTCGAAATCCTGCCGTCCGAAGAAGGCGCGGCAAACGGCGAAAGCGAGGATTAGCTCGCCCTAGCCCAGCCACGCATGGACAGCGCCCATGGCGATGTAGAACAGCAACCAGTACCCGGCATCGATGAAGAACAGTGCCTTGCTCTTCTGACTGAACAGATAATTGGTGCCAATGGCCGGGACAATAAAGCCCAGCGCCACGCCAAAGCTCGTCATCACCTTGACCGCGAAGGACAGGTCTTGCGCATAGCTTGAGAAGGTGTGCGCCATGGTCCAGCTGGCCAGCAAGGAAAAGGCGAACGCACCGCCAAAGATCAGACCCATGCTGCCTTGTTTGATCTGTTCTTCGGTCAGGCCGACCGCGCCCATCCACTTTTTGCCCATGACCGGGCCATACCAAATTCCGCCGACCATAAAGCCAGCCAGCGCGCCGAGAACCACGGCCATCCAGTTCACTTCCAGCAAGTTCATTTCTCTTCCCCTCCAATCGCCCCGGCCATACCCCTAGCCCAGCAGGCCGCCGAGGTGTAGGGGGCCGGGCATTATGGCAACGCAGATACAAGATCAGAAGAAAGTCGGCATGGTCAGCCTCGGCTGTCCCAAGGCGCTGGTGGACTCCGAACGCATCCTCACCAGATTGCGCGCCGATGGCTACGCGATGAGCCCGGATTACGCCGGAGCCGATGTGGTGCTGGTCAACACTTGCGGCTTTCTCGATTCCGCCAAGGAAGAGAGCTTGGAAGCCATTGGCGAAGCGATTGCCGAAAATGGCCGCGTTATCGTGACCGGCTGCATGGGCGAAGAGGCCGACACCATCCGCGCGCGCTTCCCGCAGGTCCTCGCGATCACCGGCGCGCACCAATATGAGGATGTGGTCGAGGCAGTCCACGAAGCCGCGCCGCCGAGCCAGGGTCCCTACATCGACCTCGTCCCGCAGCCCGATGATGCCACGGTCAAGCTGACCCCGCGCCATTACAGCTATTTGAAAATTTCTGAAGGCTGCAATCACTCCTGCGCCTTCTGCATCATTCCGCAACTTCGCGGAAAACTCGCCAGCCGCCGGATCGATGCGGTTCTGCGCGAGGCGGAAAAGCTGGTCGCGGCGGGCACGAAGGAATTGCTGGTCATCAGCCAGGACACTTCGGCTTATGGTGTGGATACGCGCCATGAAACGAAGCCGTGGAAGGGCCGGGAGCCGCGCGCCCATATGACCGATTTGGCCCGCGAACTGGGCCAGCTTCGCACCGCAGAAGGCGTCGCGCCGTGGGTGCGGCTGCACTATGTTTACCCCTATCCGCATGTCGATGCGGTGATCCCGCTGATGGCGGAAGGGCTACTCACCCCATATCTCGACATCCCGTTCCAGCACGCCGCGCCGAAGGTGCTGAAGGCCATGCGCCGCCCGGCGAATGAGGCGAAAGTGCTCGAGCGCATCAAGAGCTGGCGCGAAATTGCCCCCGATCTCACCATCCGTTCCAGCTTCGTGGTCGGCTTCCCCGGCGAGACCGAGGACGACTTTAAGTACTTGCTCGACTGGCTTGAAGAAGCGCAACTCGACCGTGTGGGAGGCTTCCGCTTTGAACCTGTTGAAGGCGCGCGGGCGAATGAATTGCCGAACCCAGTCCCCGAAGAGGTGAAGGAAGAGCGGTTCGCAAAACTGATGGAAGTCACTGCGCGCATCTCAACTGCCAAGCTCGCTGCCAAAGTGGGCCGCATTCTGCCCGTCATCATCGATGAAGTTGGCGAGCCGGATGAAGACGGCGATATCGGCGCGACCGGCCGCTCACAGGCTGATGCTCCTGAAATCGATGGCGCAGTGTATTTGCGCAACGTTTCCGACACGCTGGCGGCTGGCGATATCGTGCAGGTCGAAGTCGAAGACGCCGACGCGCATGACCTCTTCGGAGTGATCTCCGGCTGAACGCTTCGCCGTAAATGATGCACATTTGGAGCACATGGAGCACAGTCTTGATGCGAAAAAGCTGCGAGCCCGCACGCGGCCTCGCAGCTTTTCCAAAGCACTGATTTTTCGAGACTTTCCATGCAGCCGCGATGGCGCACATGGACATATGTAGGAAAGCGCGGGGCTTACCGCACCGCCCTACCTGCTTACCCTGCTCACCACTTCGCCTTCGATCACCACGCCGGTCACATGGCTGGTATATTCGAACGGATCACCGTCGAACATCGCCACATCACCGTGCTTGCCAACTTCGAGGCTGCCGACCCGCTCGTCCATGCCGATGATGCGCGCGGCATCGATGGTAATGCTGGCCAGCGCATCTTCCGGCGCAAGACCGTTGCCCGCCGCAAAGCCCGCTTCCCACAAGACCACGCGCGTTTTGGGCACATAGGCCTCGTATCCCGATTGCAGGGCGAAGGGGATGCCCGCTTCGGCCAACACGGCGCCTGTGGTGAAGGCGGCGTTTTCCAGCTCGCCCTCATTGCGCGCCATGGTGGGGTGAAGGATCACCGAAACGCCTGCTTCGCGCAGCTCATCCAGCATCATATGCGCATCGGCTGCCCCGTCGAGCACCACGGTGATGCCGAACTCCTCTGCCAGCCGCAGCGCGCTTTGCATGTCCTGCATCCGGTTGGCGGTTATCATCAGCGGCGTTTCGCCATTAATGACCGAGACAAATGCCTCCCGCTCCAGATCGCGGTCACCCTCGCCATCACCGCCCTGCGCGCCGATCAAGGCCTGACGCAGCATCGACATCTGCTTGGCGCGCGTGCCGGGAGAACTGTCCCGGTCCAGTGCCCATGCGCCCAGATTGGCAGCGATCATGGTGCCATCTTCGACCAGAGCTTCATCAACCGTGTTGCCGGTTGTTTTCACTACCATCGTCTGCCCGGACACAAGCGCGCCGGGGCCGTGGCCCGTGTGAAGCGTGGTCACACCCAGCTCGCGCACCCATTGCACCAGCCGGTCATGCGGATTGTAGGCGTCGATAGCGCGCAAGTGAGGCTGCACCGGATCGCTGTCATCGAGCTGGTCCTGATCGTCGCTCTGATTGAGATAGCCCGTCAGCCCAACGGTCGAATGCGCATCGACAAGACCGGGAGTGACGATCGGTGCTTCGAGCACTTCCATGCCCTGCGGAATGGCGATGTCTGCAGCGGGGCCGACTGCGGTGATGCGGCCATCCTCGATCACGACAACACCGTCTGCGATCATGCCCTGCGGGCCCATGGTCCAAACCTGCTCGCCGCGCACAGCGACATCCTGCGCCATTGCGGTGGTGGAGAGGAGAGCGGCCGCAAAAGCGCCAGCGAAAGTCTTTGCCAAAGCGTTCATTGCGTGTCCTCCAGCATATGTGCCTCACGTTCGAGGACGTGGGTGTTCGTCTGCGGATTGCCCGCGCCTGCGCCGCCAGTGGCCTGCAACAAATCTTCCGGATTATCGCGACCGAACAATTGCTCGCCCAGCACCCATGTTTCTTCAACATCGGTGTAAACACTTAAGGGATCGCCATCGAGGATGAGAAAATCGGCAAATTTGCCCGGCTCCAGACTGCCGACGCGGTCCTCCAAGCCCAGCTGCACCGCGCCATTGATGGTGAGCGCGCGCAAGGCTCCGTCCCGGCTCATCCCGCCGCGCACGGCCATGCCTGCATGGCGAAACATCAACCGGCTATCGATGATATTGTCGTCCGAATGGAGCGAGACGAACACGCCCGCCTGTTCCAGCGTGGCGGCGGTTTCCAGATTGGCTTCCATCGCCTCCAGCTTGCCGCCGGGGCTGTCTATCAGAATGGCGGAGACAGGCACGCCCGCCGCCGCAATCTCGCTGGCAACACGGCCGCTTTCCATGCCGTGCTGGATCAGCATGTCGAAATCGAATTCTTCGCGCAGCCGCAGCGCGGTCATAATGTCGTCACTACGGTGGGTGTGGAAGTGGACCAGCCGCTCCCCGTCCAGCACTTCGCACATGGCATCCATGCCGATGTCGCGTGGGCTACGCTCGCCCTCCTCGTCTTCGGCACAATACTCCTGCGCAGCGATGAAGTGGCTGCGCACCATTGCGGCAGAGCGTGCACGGGTGCCGGGGAAGCCCGGTGTTTCACGAATGGGATTGGTCCCATTCGCCATCTTCATGCCGCCCATAATGCTGCCGTCATCGGACAAATGCGCCATCGCCTCGATCGAATTGCCGTCTGTCAGATGCATGTAGAACGTCTGCCCGCTCATCAGCCAGCCGCTGCCGGGCATGATATTGGCGGTGGTAACGCCGCCCGAACGCGCGCGGGCGATTGAGCTGTCGCGCACATTGATACTGTCGAGCGCGCGCACATCGGGCTGGATCGCCGCAGAGCTGTCCGCGCCCGAAACCTGTCCGATATGCGAATGGGTGTCGACGATGCCGGGCATGATGACGAGGCCGGTCGCATCGCGCATTTCCGCGCCATCGGGGATAGCAGTCTCCGCGCCTCCTACTGCGACGATGCGTCCCTGATGCACGACCAGCGTGCCGCCTTCGATCGTACCAGTGCCGCTGGTGCCGCCCATCGTGTGAATGGTCGCCCCGATAAAGGCGACAGGCGCGTCCTGCGCTGCGGCCTGCCCGCCAATTGCGGTGCAAAGCGCGCTCGCGCCGAGCGCCGCTGCTTTCATCATATGCATAAGGGTGTCCCTTCTTCCCGTTACGGTGAAGACTAGTTGAGACGCCCGCGCGTGCAAGCCCATTTCACACTGGCGAAACGCTCCGCTTTGGCGCACGTTGTTTGCCAATGCCCATAGACATCAAAACCAGCTTCGCGTTTCATCTCGACCAGCCGACCGATCTGCTGTTGCAGTTTCAGGCCGCCGCGATTCCGGAACAGCGTATTATCGAAACCGACACATGGCTTACCAAGGCCGCGCACATCGCCAATGTGCCCGCGCAAGGCGGTATCGGCGAGCGCATCTGGGTGCGCGCCGAGGGGGCGTATAAGGTTGATTACACGGCCAAGGTCGATGTGCAGCGCAAGGTGGCCGAGGTCAGCCAGCTCACCGCTCTGAACCCGCATAATCTGCCGGGCGAGGTCGTCGAATACGTATTCGATTCGCGGTATTGTCAGGCTGATCGTATGCACACCTTCGTGGAAGATCGGTTCGGCAAATATGAAGGCGGCGCGAAGATCGCTGCCATGCGTGACTGGATCGCGGACAATTTTTCCTATGCGCCCGGCGCTTCGGACGCGACCACAACGGCGCTCGATACATTCGTGGAACGGCGCGGCATTTGCCGGGATTACGCGCATGTGATGATCTGTTTTGCCCGCGCTTCAACCATCCCGGCGCGCTATGTCAGCTGCTATGCCCCGGGCGTCAATCCACCCGATTTTCATGCTGTGGCAGAGGTCTTTCTGGCCGATCCGGATGCTCCGGGGGCAGGATCATGGCAGATCATCGATCCCACCGGCATGGCAGACCCGGCAAAGACCGTGAAAATCGGCATTGGCCGCGATGCTGCTGATGTCAGTTTCCTGACCACATTTGGCATATGTGATTTTCAGAACAGTGCGGTCGAAGTGTCCGAAGTGGCGTGAGCAGGTCAACAAACGACGGGGCTGTGCAATCGGCAGGGTTGAGTTGCACTGCACCGGCTTGCAGGGCAGTCTCCGCCAGCGTTTTAGGAGTTTGAAACGGCGATGAAAACCAAGGCTGATACGCTGATCCTGTTCGGGGCGACCGGCGATCTTTCCCAGCGCATGTTGCTGCCATCGCTGTGCGCGCTGGATGCGGACAATTTGCTGGCCGAGGATTTGCGCATTGTCGGCACGGCCCGCTCGGAATTGGACGATGCCGCATTCCGCAATTTCGCGCGCGAAGCGATTGAGACTTACCTGCCCGCCGATCGTCGTGGCTCGATGGCCGAATTTCTGAACAGGCTGAGCTATAGCCAGCTCGATGTGACGACCACCGAAGGCTATTCGGATCTGGCAGACAAAGTTGGTCAGAACCGCGAGGTTGCGATTTTCCTGTCGACCGCTCCCAGCCTGTTTGAACCCACGATCAAAGGGCTGGCCGCACATGGCCTCGCCGATAACAATTCGCGCATCTGTCTGGAAAAGCCGCTCGGCACTGATCTGGAAAGCTCCTGCGCGATCAATGATGCAGTGGCGGGCGCCTTCAGCGAAGACCGCACTTTCCGCATCGACCATTATCTGGGCAAAGAGACGGTGCAGAATTTGATCGCACTTCGCTTTGCCAATATTCTGTTCGAACCGCTGTGGAATTCGCAGCATATCGATCACATCCAGATCACCGTTGCCGAAACCGTCGGGCTGGAAAGCCGGGTCGACTTTTATGACAGCGCGGGCGCGCTGCGCGACATGGTGCAAAACCACATGCTGCAATTGCTGGCGCTGGTCGCGATGGAGCCGCCCAGCAGCTTTGACGCAGGGGCGGTGCGCGATGAGAAGGTCAAAGTGCTGCGCGCACTGCGCAAGCTTGATGCGAAGGAAAGCGTCACCGGCCAATATCGTGGCGGCGCATCAGGCGGCGAGATCGTGCCCGGTTATGACGAGGAATTGGGCCGCGACAGCGACACGGAAACCTTCGTCGCTCTTAAGGGCCATATCGACAATTGGCGCTGGCAGGGCGTGCCTTTCTACATGCGCACCGGCAAACGGTTGGCAGAGCGCGTGACCGAGATCATCGTGCATTTTCGTTGCGTGCCGCACTCCATCTTCCCCGGCGCGAAACTGCATCCCAACAAGCTGGTGATCGGCATCCAGCCCGAAGAAAACATCACCCTGTCGATGATGGCCAAGGTGCCGGGCATCGAGCAGGAAGGTATGACTTTGCGCGAAGTGCCGCTCAATATCGCTATGCCCGACGCCTTCACCGGCAAGCACAAGCGCATCGCTTACGAACGCCTACTGCTCGACCTGATCGGCGGCGACCAGACGCTGTTCGTGCGGCGTGATGAGGTGGAGGCACAATGGCACTGGGTCGATGATATCCGCGCCACATGGGAAGCGGAAACCAACCAACCCAAGACCTACAATGCCGGAAGCTGGGGGCCGAGCGCCGCCATCGCTCTGGCCGAACGCGACGGGGTAAGCTGGCATGAGTAATACAGCCATAAATCCCCTCCGCTTCAGAGGAGGGGCAGCGAAACTTGGTAGCTTGCTGCCTGGTCGCAGCGGGGTGGTGCTTGCCGCAAACGCGACCTTGCGGTCGCGCAACCACCTCCAACCCCCTCCTTTGAAAAGGAGGGGGCTTTTATGACCAACCTGCACCCGACAATCGCCCGCGTCACCGACCGGATCATCGAAAAATCGAAAGACAGCCGCGCGGCCTATCTCGCGCTGATTGCGCGTGAGGCGGAGAACCGTCCTGATCGCGGGCAGGTCAGCTGCTCCAACCTCGCCCACGCCTTTGCAGGCGCGCTGGAAGATCAGGAGGCGCTGAAGGCCAACCGCGGGCCGAACATTGGCGTTGTCACATCTTACAATGACATGCTGTCCGCGCATCAGCCCTATGGCCGCTATCCCGAACGGCTGAAGATCTACGCCCGCGAAGTGGGCGCAACCGCGCAGGTCGCAGGCGGCACGCCTGCCATGTGCGACGGTGTGACGCAGGGTGAAAACGGCATGGAGCTATCGCTCTTCAGCCGCGATGCCATTGCGATGGCGACCGGCGTCGCGCTTAGCCATGCCATGTATGACGGGATGCTTCTGCTCGGCATTTGCGACAAGATCGTGCCCGGCCTGCTGATCGGCGCGCTGCGCTTTGGCCATTTGCCCGCCATCTTCGTGCCGAGCGGCCCGATGCCGAGCGGCGTTTCCAACAAGGAAAAGCAGCGCGTTCGCCAGCTTTTTGCAGAGGGCAAGGCGAGCCGCGCCGAATTGCTCGACAGCGAGCTGGGCAGTTATCACTCGCCCGGCACCTGCACCTTTTATGGCACGGCCAATTCCAATCAGATGATGATGGAAATGATGGGCCTGCATGTCCCCGGCGCAGCTTTCGTCCAGCCGGGCACCAAATTGCGTCAGGCCTTGGACCGCGAAGCTGTCCACCGCGTTGCGGCGATGAATGCCGATGGCAATGATTACCGCCCGCTCGGCCACTGTGTCGATGAAAAGGCCATTGTGAATGCGATGGTCGGCCTGCTGGCCACCGGCGGATCGACCAATCACGCGATCCACATTCCCGCTTTCGCCCGCGCTGCCGGAGTGCAGGTGGATTGGACGGATTTGTCCGAACTCAGCTCCGCCGTGCCGCTGCTGTGCCGCGTCTATCCCAATGGATCGGGCGATGTGAACCACTTCCACAATGCCGGCGGCATGGGCTTTGTCGTGCGCGAACTGGTCGGCGCAGGGTTGGCGCATGGCGATGTGATCGGCGTTGGCCGGGATCGCGGCATGGGTGAATATGGGCAGGAGCCGGGACTGGATGATGACGCGCTGACTTGGCGCGATGTCGGCTCGTCGGGCGATGATGAAATGCTGCGCACTGCTGCCGAGCCATTCCAGCCTGATGGCGGAATGAAGCTGGTCACCGGCAATCTTGGCCGCGCCTGCTTCAAATCTTCCTCGGTTGAGCGCGAACGCTGGACCATCGAGGCCCCGTGCCGCGTATTCCAGACGCAGCACGATGTCGTCGCCGCTTTCAAAGCCGGTGAGCTGGACCGCGATGTCGTCGTCGTCGTCCGCTTTCAGGGGCCGCGCGCCAATGGGATGCCCGAACTCCACAGCCTGACCCCGCCGCTGGGCGTGTTGCAGGATCGCGGATATCGCGTGGCGCTGATCACCGATGGCCGCATGTCGGGCGCATCGGGCAAGGTGCCTGCCGCCATCCACTGCTCACCCGAAGCACTGGGCGGCGGTCCGCTATCGCTGTTGCAGGACGGCGATGTGGTGAAACTCTGCGCCGCCACCGGAGAGCTTTCGACCACCGCCGATCTGTCCACCCGCACACCCGCACCCGATCCCGCGCCAGACAATGGCACCGGGCGCGAATTGTTCGCCATGTTCCGGCAATTGGCGGATGAAGCGGAAAAGGGTGGCAGCGCAATGCTCGCCACGGCAGGGCTGTGAGGGGGGATTGCACATGACCGATATCGTCACCGTCGACATTGGCGGCACACATGCCCGCTTTGCCATCGCCAGCTGCGGCCCGAATGGCGCAATCACGCTGGGCGAACCGATTACGCTACACACTGAAGATCACGCCAGCTTTCAGACGGCGTGGGAAAAGTACCGGGCGCAGATGGGCGGCACCCTGCCGCCGCGCGTGGCAATGGCCATCGCTGGTCCGGTCGGCGGAGAAGTGATCCAATTCACCAACAATCCGTGGATCATTCGCCCTGCTCTGGTGCAAGAGAAGCTGGGCGCAGAGCATCATGTTATCGTCAATGATTTCGAGGCTGTCGCCCATGCGGTGGCCCGCGCGACAGATGCCGAGTTCGAGCATCTGACTGGCCCCGATGGCCCGCTCCCGCCAACCGGGCGGCTCACTGTCATGGGGCCGGGCACAGGGCTTGGCGTGGCGCATCTTTACCGCGAAGCTGATGGCACTTACCGCGTCTCTGCGACCGAGGGTGGGCATATCGATTTCGCCCCGCTCGACCAGATCGAGGACGCCATCCTCGCCCGGCTGCGCAAGCGCCACAACCGCGTCTCGGTGGAGCGCGTGGTTGCAGGCCCTGCGATTTCCGACATTTTCCAGACGCTCGCCGGGATGGAGCACAAGAGCGTTCCTGAACTCAGTGACATCGAAATCTGGACCATGGGCATGAGCGGCGAAGACAGTCTGGCCGCTGCCGCCGTGGACCGCTTTTGCCTCTCACTCGGTTCGGTTGCGGGAGACATGGCGCTGGCCCACGGCGCCAAGGCTGTCGTGATCGCGGGCGGGCTGGGTTATCGCCTGCGCGAACATCTTCCCAATTCCGGTTTTGCCGAACGCTTCCGCGCCAAGGGCCGCTTCGAAACCCTGATGGCCGGATTGCCGGTCAAACTGATCACCCACCCGCAGCCCGGCCTGTTCGGCGCTGCTGCTGCCTATTTCCAGAAATTTGGAGACCAATGATGAGCGCTCGCGGCGATATCGAATCAATCATGTTAAGCGCCCCGGTCATCCCGGTGCTGGTGGTCGATGATGTGGGCCACGCCCGCGAAGTGGCAGAGGCGCTGGTCGAAGGCGGGTTGAAAGTGCTCGAAGTGACGATGCGCACACCGCAAGCGCTCGACGCCATTCGCCGCATGAACCTTGTCCCCGGCGCGGTTGTCGGCGCGGGTACGGTGCTCAATGAAAGGCAGCTTGATGAGGCGCTGGCAGCGGGCAGCGAATTCATCGTTTCCCCCGGCCTGACCGAGCCTTTGGGCCGCGCGGCCAGGAAATCGGGCGTGCCGTTCCTGCCCGGCATTGCCAATTCGGGCGACATCATGCGCGGCATGGATCTGGGGCTAAACCACTTTAAATTCTTCCCCGCCATGGCAGCGGGCGGCATTCCTGCGCTCAAAGCTCTGGCTGCGCCATTTCACAAGGCCAAATTCTGCCCCACTGGCGGCATCTCGCCAGAGACTGCGCGCGATTGGCTGGCGCTTGATCCGGTGCTGTGCGTCGGCGGAAGCTGGGTTGCGCCCAAAGGCGCCTCGCCCGAAGAGGTCGCCCGCCTCGCCCGCGAAGCCAGTGAATTTTCCGTATGACCGGGATCAACGACCTTACCGAACGCTTGCAGCAGCTGCATCGCAGCACGGTCGAGACGCCGCTGTTCAATCCGGTATTCCAGCTTGCGCATGATCTTTCGCGCCAGTTGGAGGCAGGCGAAATTTCGTTCGATGATATCGAGGCCGCGATTGCCGAGCTGGAAGTCAAAACGCTCGACAGCCGGGCGCAGCGGCTCACCCGCATGGTCGCGCCGGTCGATGCGCCGAGCAATCAAGCCGCGCTGGCAGAGGCGCTCGAAACCGGCGACTTCGCTGCATTTCGGGAGCGTTGGGAACGACCCAATCTGCACGCAGTGTTCACCGCGCATCCGACTTTCCTGCTGACGCCGGACCAGACCGAAGCGGTTGCTGCCGCAGCTTCATCGGGCGAGGAAATTTCCAGCGATGTCGTGGGCGGCGAACGTCCGCAAGTCACGCTGATCTACGAACACCAGCGCGCGATGCGCGCCATCGCCCATGCACAGGAAGCGCGCAATTCCATCGTGGCGCAGGTGCTAACCCATGCGCGCGATACCTGGCCGGATGAATGGCAAGCGCTTGCCCCCCTGCCCTTCCGCTTCGCCAGCTGGGTGGGGTATGACATGGACGGGCGCACGGACATCACATGGTCCAATTCCATCGGCTTCCGCCTGTCCGAAAAGGCCGAGCGCCTGCGCCGTTATGTCGCCGGGCTGGAAGCCATCGATGCCGATCACGTGCTGCTCGCCGAATTGCGCCCGGCCGCGCTTTACGCGCTCGAACGCTCGCAGGATTTCACCAGCGATCTGACCGATCCCGCCGCCCTGTCAGTGGCAGCCAATCGCCTGACCGCCAGCGATCCGCGCAAATTGCTCAGCCTCACACCATTCATCGAGGCACTGGAGGCAGAAGCCGCAAAGACCGATGACGGTGAACGCGCGGTCGAGCTAAAGACACTCGCCGCCGCCATGCGCGCGGATGGCCTTGGCATGGGCTGGATTCACTTCCGTGTGAACGCGAAACAGCTGCACAATGCCATCCGCCGCCGGATCGACCCGGACGGCAATCTCGATCTCGGCAGCAAAGGCGCGGTGGTCCACCTGCGCCACGCCATTGCCGACGTGAAGCCGCGCCGCAGCAATTTCGGCGCGCTTGCTATCGAGGCCAGCACCGCCATCCGCCAATTCCTCGCCATGGCGCAAATCCTCCAGCATATCGATGCAGACGCGCCGATCCGGATGCTGATTGCCGAGTGTGAAGAACCCGCAACCGTGCTCGCCGCGCTCTATTTCGCCAAGCTGTTCGGTATCGAAGACAAGGTCGATGTTTCGCCGCTGTTCGAAACCGAAACCGCGTTGGAGCATGGTGGCCGGTTCCTCGACGAATTGCTCGCTGAGAAAGTCTATCAGGATTATGCGCGGGGACGTGGCCGCGTGGCCATTCAGGCCGGCTTTTCCGATGCAGGCCGCTTTGTCGGGCAAGTGCCTGCCAGCCTCGCCATCGAGCGCCTGCAGGGCCGCTTGGGCGAAGCGATGGAAGCCAATGGCCTTACCGATGTGGCCGCGCTGATATTCAACACGCACGGCGAAAGCATGGGGCGCGGCGCGCATCCCAACAATTTCCGCGACCGGCTGGAATGGGCGCTCAGCCCGTGGGCGCGGCGGCGCTTTGCCCGTGCGGGCATACCGCTTGAACCCGAAGTCAGTTTCCAAGGCGGCGACGGTTATCTGTGGTTCGAGACGCCCGAACTGGCACGCGCCACGCTCACCCGCATTGCCTGCCTGCGCCCCTGCGCAACTGACGCCAACGCGCCCAAGGACAGCTTTTACCAGCGCACCGATCTGAGCCTCGACTTCTACCGCGCGGTGAAGGATCATCAGCGTGAGCATCTGGAAAGCCGCACCTACAGCCGCGCAATCACCGCGTTTGGCCTTGGCCTGCTCAATTCTACCGGCAGCCGCGTCAGCCGCCGCCAGAGCGATCTGAATGCGGACCGCGACATGAGCCTGCGGCAAATCCGCGCCATTCCGCACAATTCGATCCTGCAACAGCTCGGCTATCCGGTAAATGTGATCGCCGGCATCGGCCACGCGGCTGAAGGCAATTACGAGGAAATCGGCGCGCTGCTCGCCGAAAGCCCGCGCGGGCGCGAAATGATCCGCCTTGTGCGCGCCGCCAACGCTCTGGCCAGCGTCAAAACCGTCGCCGCCTATGGCGAATTGTTCAATTCCGCATACTGGGCCAGCCGCCCTTATCGCGGGACCGAGGCGCATCTCACCTCCGCCTGCGAGAGCCTGAGCGAATATCTGGTCAAGGATGACCGCGTCGGCACTTTCCGCCGCCTCGCCAGCCGCTTGCGCGTCGATGCGATGAAACTGCACCGCTTGCTCGAACATGTTCCAGACGATGCTCCGGTTGAGGGCCGTGAGGACAAGCGCCGGATGATCGGCGTGCTCCAGGCGCTGCGCATTGCCCTGTTCCAGTCCATGTTTATCCGCGCTGTCAGCGTGCCGGTGTTCAGCCGCGCCAATGATGTCAGCCGCGACGATGTGCTGGAGATGATCTTCACCCTGCGTGTGGACGAAGCGCTGGCGCAATTGCGGCGCGCCTATCCGGTCAGCTTCCCGCGCATTTCGCGCTTCGACCTGACCGAGCCGACCGATTGGCCGGACGGTTCGGACGAAGGTTATGAAGCCATCCACCGCGATTTCGTCGACCCGATTGAGCGCGCCTATGGCCTGTCGCTGCGCATCTCCACCGCCATCGCCAATATCTTCGGCGCGCACGGATAGGGCGCGTTAACCCGCAGCGGCGGTTCGTCTCGTATCGGGACTTGCGCACGCAGGGAGTGGGAATCGCGCGCGTTTTCGCCTAGGTAGATGCGCATGAACAGTGGCGTGAAATGGATTGGCGGCGTAGCCCTTGGGGCCGTGGCACTCGTGGCGAGCGTTATGCTGGTGGGTAACCCACTCGGCGCGCAGGACGCACCCGAAATTCGCCTGACTGCGGATGATGTGCTGGCAAGCGAGGACAGCGTTGTTCAGGTTGAGCCTACTTCGCCCACGCCCACATCGGCACTCGCGGACGGCGATTATTACGCCAATGATCCGGTTTCTGAAGAGGAACGGCTGCAATATGCCTCCAATCCGGTGGTGCAGGGCATTCCCGCTTTCGACCCGGACGATCCCTTTGTTATCAAGCGGGTGCTGCCCATCGAAGGGCCGATCCGCTATGGCGAATGGCATTGGGACGATGAAGGCGTGCCCGATGGTCCGCTGATCGTAACGGTCGACTTGCAGGCGCGTGTGATCAGCGTGTTCCGCGATGGTTACGAGATCGGTGCCGCTGCCGCACTGCTCGGCACCGAAACGCATCCCACACCGACGGGCGTGTTTCCGATCCTGACCAAGGAACGCCACAATGTTTCCGAGAAATACAACAATGCGCCCATGCCCTGGACCCTGCGCCTGACTTGGGACGGGATCGCCGTTCACGGCGGCTCGACGGTGGAGCTCGGCTACGCCAGCCACGGCTGTATCGGCGTACCGGACGAATTCGTGTCCCGCCTGTACGACATTGCGCAAGTGGGCGATGTGGTGATTATTACAGATGGCGTGCGGACCGGCGTGGGCGGCTCGCTGGATTACCGCGAGGAATAGGGGCCGCTCCTCTTCAGAGGAGGGGCAGCGAGACTTGCCGAAGCGAAGGTGAGGCTTAGTCGCAGCGGGGTGGTGCCGAGGCCAGAGTGCGACCTTGCGGTCACACTACCACCCCTTGATCCCCTCCTTTGAAAAGGAGGGGAGACGCTAATCAGTCCTACGCGGCGGTTCATCAGCGAAAACCCAGACTCGCTTGCCATCTTCATTTTTCTTCGGACGAGCAAGAATGCCAGCTAGAGAAGCGTTCTCCGCACTCTCTAAACGACTGACTAGCGCAGCGATTTCGGAACGCGAAACCTGTTTGCGCTGGGTCTTGAACAATCGCGTCACAGCCTCAACGTTCTCAAACGCGCCGAAGCCCGGCCGAAATTCGACAGTGTCATCAACATTGCTAATGCGTTCGCTGCAAAATTTGATGGTTTGATCTTCGACGAACCTTTCCGCTTCTGCCAACAAGCCAGCAGACTGGGCGAGAGCCATTGGGTCAAGCCAATCACATTGGCGCAAATTGTCCCGCATTTTTACGCGATCAAAAGTCCGGTCATCATTGCTGGGATCAAGAGCGTAACTGACCTCGGAGTGATCGACGATGTCATGCAATTCTGCTCTTCGTAAGCCCAGCAAGGGACGAAACACGCGCATGAATATAAACGAAGCAACGCCAGAGAAATCTTCGACGTGGAACTCCCTGATGCCCGATAGACCACTTAAACCGCTACCGCGATTGAGGCGCATCAACAGAGTTTCGGCTTGATCGTCGGCGTGGTGGGCAGTTGCAATTGC
>DFBR01000118.1:0-1179 GCA_002367375.1 Erythrobacter sp. UBA3075
ATTTGAGCACATTGTGCGCACCGGCCTCGACGCCAGCCCCACGACTGAAGTTCTGATCGAGGAAACGCTGCTCGGCTGGAAAGAGTTTGAGTTGGAAGTTGTGCGCGACAGAGCGGACAATTGCATCATCGTCTGCTCCATCGAAAACGTCGATCCGATGGGCGTTCACACCGGCGATTCCATCACAGTCGCGCCAGCGCTGACGCTGACCGACAAGGAATACCAGATCATGCGCAATGCGAGCATCGCTTGCTTGCGTGAAATTGGCGTAGAAACAGGGGGTTCGAACGTCCAGTTCGCAGTCAATCCTAAGGATGGCCGGCTCATCGTGATCGAGATGAACCCGCGCGTTTCGCGCTCATCCGCGCTTGCCTCCAAGGCCACCGGCTTCCCCATCGCGCGCGTCGCGGCAAAGCTGGCAGTGGGCTACACGTTGGATGAGATCACCAACGAAATCACCGGCGCAACGCCCGCCAGTTTTGAACCGACGCTGGATTACGTCGTCACCAAGATCCCGCGCTTCGCGTTTGAGAAGTTCAAAGGCGCGGATAATCTGCTGTCCACCGCGATGAAGTCGGTCGGCGAGGTCATGGCCATCGGGCGCAATTTCAAGGAATCGATGCAAAAGGCCCTGCGCGGGCTGGAAACCGATCTCGACGGGTTCAACCGCGTGCCTGAATTGGAAGGTGTTAGCCGCGAGGTTATCGTTGCCGCGCTCAGCCGCGCTACGCCCGACCGCATCCTCAACATCGCACAGGCTTTCCGCGAAGGCTTCACGATGGAGGAAGTGCAGGCGATCACGCATTACGACCCGTGGTTCCTGCGCCATATCGAGGAAATCATCTTTGAGGAGGGCATGATCAGGCGGGAAGGCCTGCCCAATGACGCGGACGCGCTGCGCCGCCTGAAAGCGATGGGTTTTTCCGACAAACGCCTCGCCACGCTGGCTGTGCGCTCTGTGGGAGTTGCGGGCGGCATGGGCGAAACGCAGGCCAAGCGTTCCGGCCTGCTCCACGACGCATTGCGCGCCATGGCCGGTGCCACCAGCGAGGACGAAGTGCGCGAATTGCGCCAGAAGCTGGGCGTGCTGCCTGTCTACAAGCGCATTGACAGCTGCGCCGCTGAGTTCGAGGCGATCACGCCCTATATGTACTCAACCTACGAAGCGCCCAGCTTTGG
>DFBR01000118.1:1369-4924 GCA_002367375.1 Erythrobacter sp. UBA3075
TCGAAATCCTGCGGGTCGAGCAATCTACGGGCACGCTGAAGGGCGTAATCGTGCAGTTTGGCGGACAGACCCCGCTCAAACTGGCGAGCGCGTTGGAGGAAGCGGGCATCCCGATCCTTGGCACTACGCCCGACGCTATCGACCTTGCCGAAGACCGCGAACGCTTCGCCAAACTGGTCAATCAACTCAAACTCAAGCAGCCGGAAAACGGGATCGCCTACAGCCGCGATGAGGCTTTGGCGCGCGCGCATTACATCGGTTACCCGGTGCTGCTGCGCCCCAGCTACGTACTCGGCGGACGCGCGATGGAGATCGTCGATTCCGATGCCCAGCTCGATGATTACATCGCCACCGCCGTGAACGTGTCGGGCGAAAGCCCCGTGCTGGTCGACCAATATTTGCGCGACGCCATCGAATGCGATGTCGATGTGCTGTGCGATGGTGAAGACGTGGTTGTTGCCGGCGTTATGCAGCACATTGAAGAAGCCGGCGTGCATTCGGGCGACAGCGCATGTTCGCTCCCGCCCTACAGCCTGCCCGGCGAAATCATCGAGGAAATGGAACGCCAATCCGAAGCACTGGCGCGCGCGCTCAAAGTGCGCGGGCTGATGAATGTGCAGTTCGCGATCAAGGATGGCGAGGTTTACCTGATCGAGGTGAATCCACGCGCCAGCCGCACCGTGCCTTTCGTCGCCAAGGCAACCGGATCGCAGGTCGCCAAGATCGCCTCACGCGTGATGGCGGGCGAAATGCTCGCCGATCTGCCGAAAATCCGCCGCGAGATGGATTATGTCGCGGTGAAAGAGGCGGTGTTCCCCTTCGCCCGCTTCCCCGGTTCTGACCCAGTCCTTACACCGGAAATGAAGTCTACCGGCGAAGTCATGGGAATTGATAAAGATTTCCCCACGGCCTTCATCAAGGCGCAATTGGGCGAAGGATCTAAGCTGCCCGAAAGCGGCACCGTTTTCGTGTCGGTCAAGGATGGCGACAAGGTGCAGATTGTGGAGCCGGTGCGGCAATTGCTCGATCACGGCTTTACGGTCGTGGCGACGGGTGGGACGCAAGCCTATCTGACCGAGCAAGGCTTGCCTGTGGAACGGATCAACAAAGTGGCCGAGGGGCGCCCGCATATCGTCGACAAGATCAGCGACGGCGAAATTGCGTTGGTATTCAACACGACCGAAGGTTGGCAGAGCCACAAGGACAGCCAATCCATCCGTGCATCGGCGCTGGAAATGAAGATTCCTTACTACACTACGGCGGCCGCATCGGCGGCTGTGGCAGAGGCAATTGTTACGGTTTCGGTGGGTGATCTTGCAGTTCGCAGCCTGCAGGACTATTATAGGTAGCACGAAAACACCAATTCCCTCTCATTTTGATCCGCGCCATCCGCCATTTCGGTGGGGCAGGGTCGTTTTGACGGGCGAAACAGACGAAGACAGGGAACGAGATGCAAAAAGTGCCGATGCTCGCGGAAGGCTATGAAAAGCTGGCCGCAGACCTCAAGGCATTGCGTGAAGAGCGCCCCAAGATCGTGGATGCGATCGAGGAAGCGCGCGCGCATGGCGATCTTTCGGAAAATGCTGAATATCACGCTGCCAAGGAACGGCAGGGTCAGGTCGAAGCGTATATCTCTGATCTGGAAGACAAGACCAGCCGCGCACAAATCATCGATCCGAAGTCGCTCTCAGGTGACCGGGTGGTGTTTGGCGCGACGGTGACGGTGTTGGACGAGGATGACAAACCTCTGAAATACCAGATTGTCGGCCAGGCAGAGAGCGACGCCAAGATCGGCCGTGTTTCCTATGAAAGCCCGCTCGCACGTGCGCTGATCGGGAAAAGCGAGGGTGACGAAGTGGAAGTGACTGTGCCGTCGGGCGAGAAGTTCTACCTCATCAAGAAGATCGAATTTATCTGATTGGTCCGACAATGGACACGAAAAGCCCCGCCGAAGCGGGGCTTTTTTGTTTGTGTCCTGTGCCAGATTAGGCGCCGGGGAGGTCAGGCTCCAACAGCTTGTGCAAGTGGACGATCACGTATTTCATCTCCGCATCGTCCACAGTGCGCTGCGCCCAGCCGCGCCATGCCTCTTCCGCGCTTTCAAAGTCAGGGAAGAAGCCGACTGTGTGAATGTCTTTCAAATCCTGAAATTCGGTTCCGCGCGGGTCTGTGACCCGGCCACCTATGACAAGGTGAAGGAGCTGCGGTGCATCTGACATGAAAATTCCCCTGAAAATGTGCGATTGCGCGCTCTGTTAGAAATTCGCGCTGGGCGCGCAAGAGCTAATCTGATGCAATTGCCAATTCAGGGTCATTTCCGGCCAACCGCGCGGGCAATGGCCTTGCCGGTCTCGCGCCGCGCGATACGGGCCGCATCGGCGACATCGCTCACCTTGTGGTTGGCCTTGCGTCCAATCGAACGCGCTTTGTCACCGGCAACATCGGACATGTCCTCAACCCGGCGCGCGCCTTCACGGCCAAGATCGCCGGCGTCATCCATCAATTGCGCGGCAAAGCCGCTGGCGATTTCTGCACCGATCGTTGCGAGACCAATCGCCTTGGTTCCTCCGCGCACGGCGGCCTGTCGCGGGGCTTTGAACATGCTGGCAACCAGGATGCCCAATGCAACACCACCTGCGGCGGCGGCAAGCGGGTGTTCCTTCACGAAACTGGTGAAAGCATCGGCGGCATCGGATGCTGTTTCGGAAGCCGTCGTTGTCAGGCTGGGTGCGCCACGGATAGCTTCGCGCTCTTCAGCTGCGGCGATGCGGGCCATGATTTCTTCGCGCTTGGCATCGGTCTGGTCAGTTGTGTCGGTCATGGGAGGTCTCCAATGAATTTGGCTATGAATATAGAACGGGGTGCAGGGGGCTTGGGTTCCAAGCGCAATTTGGTTCGAACGCTTATTCGTCGTCGTTGGAGCCCGGATCAGCGATTTCCTCCGCATGGTACGAAATTCGCTCTACCAAGCCCGAGATTTGATCGCGGAAAAGCCAGGCGAACAGAAGGCCAAACCCGAATGCCGCGCCGCTGCCCACTCTGCCGGGGTTCTCACGCACAAATTCGACGCCGTCATCAACAAGGCCATCGGCACCGTCGCGCATGCGATCTGCAAAGCGTGCGCCTACGCCTTTGTCCTCCACGTCGCCGCGCAAATGTTGCAGACCGTCGGTCACCATCTGCTTGGCGACATTGCGCGTGGTCAGGTCTTGTTCGAGGCGGGCCTTCATATCAGCCATTGCCCGCTTGCTCCTCGTCAGGCTCGGCGGCGGGCTCATCAGCTGGTGGCGTCATTGCTCCCGTCAGTTCATTCCATGCCTTTCCGGCGCGCCAAACTAACAGATAGGCGATTAGCAACAGCGTCAGCACCACCACTGCCGTGGCACCCCAGGCGGTGATCAAGGGGGTGAGCGCGATAATCATGCCCATTGTGAGGCCAATCAACGCGAGCACCGCAAGAAACGCCGCGACGATTCCGAAGACGACGACGACCTTGAACCGATTCGCGACAAAGCCCGCGCGGCTTTTCTGATAGGTGAGCTCGGCATCGACATA
>DFBR01000118.1:5015-10301 GCA_002367375.1 Erythrobacter sp. UBA3075
ACGAGGGCGTCGTCCTCGCGCGCTGGCACCGCTGATTAGCGGAACAGGCGGGCGAAGAAGAAGCCGACAATCGCAGCGAGGCCAACAGCCGTTGCGGGGCTCTTGCGAATGGCTTCGCGCGAATCTTCAGCCAGTTCGTCGAGGCTCTTTTCGTCCAGCTTGCGGGCATTGTCCTGCAAGCTCTGCGAGGCACTGCGGGCATAATCACCATATTTCGCCCCGAGCTTCTCATCGAGTGTGGGGGCGTTCTCGTCGATAACGCGCGAGAGGCCGGTCAGTGCTTCGCTGGCTTTGTGCTTGCCTTCTTCGGCCAGTTCACCAGCCTTGGATCGGGCTTCGACGGACCAGTCTTCACCGCGCGCCAGTGCTTCTCCACGGGCCTTGTCGGCACGAGCCTTGGCCTCGTCACCCAGAGCCACTGCGCCAGCCTTTGCTTCGTCGAGTGCAGCATTGAAACGCGTCTTTGCTTCAGACGTGTTGTCAGTTGCGGCCGTTTCTGCAGCGGCACCAGTTTCTGTCACATTCTCTGTGGCAGTCTCGGCTTGTGTCTTCTTCTTGGCAGCCATGGCTGTTTCCCTTTCCATTCCGGAAGCTGTTAGCCTCCCTAAAGCGTGTCCCGCATAATGTGTTATGGGTATAACACACCGGGCTTCAAGTAACTAACGCATGTTGCAGTGCAAGGTTCCGGCTTATAGGACGCCAACAAACACTATTACAGGAGCCTATACATGACTGCCATCATCGACGTCCACGGCCGCGAAATTCTGGATTCCCGAGGCAATCCCACGGTCGAAGTCGATGTCCTGCTGGAAGATGGCAGCATGGGGCGGGCCGCAGTGCCGTCTGGCGCATCGACAGGCGCGCATGAAGCGGTAGAATTGCGCGATGGCGACAAGGATCGTTATCTCGGCAAGGGCGTGACCAAGGCGGTTGAAGCTGTAAACGGCCCAATCGCGGATTTGCTGCGCGAACTGGATGCTGAAGACCAGCGCGACATCGACATGGCCATGATCTCGCTCGACGGGACGAGCAATAAGGCCACTCTCGGCGCGAACGCCATTCTGGGCGCCAGCATGGCGGTTGCCAAGGCGGCGGCCAATGCGCGCGGTATGCCGCTGTGGGCCTATCTCGGCGGCGTATCGGCCCATATGCTGCCGGTCCCGATGATGAATATCGTCAATGGCGGCGAACATGCCGACAATCCCATCGATGTGCAGGAATTCATGGTGATGCCGGTAGGCGCACCGACTTTGGCGGAAGCGGTTCGCTGGGGCTCAGAGATTTTTCACACACTGAAAAAGGGTCTGGCGGAAAAGGGTCTGTCGACGTCTGTTGGCGATGAAGGCGGCTTTGCGCCTGATCTGGCCAGCAGCCGCGCGGCGCTAGATTTCATCATGGCGTCGGTCGAGAAAGCGGGCTTCACACCGGGCGAGGATGTGGTGCTGGCACTCGATTGCGCAGCGACCGAATTTTTCCGCGACGGCAAGTATGAGATTTCGGGCGAGGGTCTGTCACTCTCTCCGCATGAGATGGCTGATTATCTCGCCAAGCTGGCCAGCGATTACCCGATCCTGTCGATCGAAGATGGGATGGACGAAGATGATTTCGAAGGCTGGAAGGCGCTTACCGACGCCATCGGGGACAAGGTCCAGCTGGTCGGCGATGATCTGTTCGTCACCAATCCAGAGCGGCTGCGCATGGGGATCGAGCAGGGCCTCGCCAATTCGCTGCTGGTGAAGGTCAACCAGATCGGCACGTTGACCGAGACTTTGCAGGCCGTCGATATCGCGCACCGTGCTGGTTATACTTCGGTAATGAGCCACCGCTCGGGTGAGACTGAAGATGCGACCATCGCCGATCTCGCGGTTGCCACCAATTGCGGGCAGATCAAAACCGGTTCGCTCGCACGGTCAGACAGGCTGGCGAAATACAACCAGCTCATCCGCATTGAGGAAGAGCTGGGCAGCTCGGCAAGCTATGCGGGGAAGGGCTGTTTCGGCAAGCTTGGCTGAGGGCCAGGAGATAGCGGAACCGGCTAAGGCCCCGCTAGACCCCTTTCAAAGCCGCGCATTCCCGGACAAATGTCCTACCGCATCACAGCGTAATGTGATCCGATGTGATCAGGCAAAGTGGCTCTGCAGTTCGAGCATCCGCATAGCCGCCTGCGCTGCCTCGCCACCCTTGTTCTTCTGAGCCGGGTCGGCGCGGACCAGCGTTTGCTCCTCGTTCTCGGTGGTGAGGATGCCGTTGCCGATGGGGATGCCATCCATGGTCAGGGCCATGATTGCGCGCGCACTTTCACCGGCGACGATTTCAAAGTGATATGTCTCACCGCGAATGACGACACCGATGGCGACGAAACCATCGTATTTGTCGCTCTCGGCAGCCAGCGCGATCGCTCCCGGTATTTCGAGAGCGCCCGGCACGGTCACCACTTCGCTTGTGTGGCCTCCAGCTTCCAGCGCCGCCTTGGCTCCAGCGATAAGCATGTCATTGAATTGGCTGTAGAAACGGGCTTCGACTATCAGGAAGTGCGCCATGATTTACTCCGGAATGGGGTGGTGGCCGACAATGTCCAGGCCGTAGCCTTCGATTGCGACGACGTTGGGTTGCGAATTGGTCAGCAGGATCATGTCATCGACGCCCATATCGGCGAGGATTTGTGACCCGATCCCGACGTTGCGCAGCTCTTCTTCAGTGGACCAGGCGCTGCTTGAACCGACACGGCCGGTCAGGATCACGATCACGCCAGAGCCATGCTCGCCAACCGCCTGCATCGCGCGCTGGAGTGTGCGTTTGCGGGGGCCGGGCTGGCCAAGAAGATCATCGAATACCGAGATCGGATGGACGCGGGCGAGGGTGGGTTCATCCGGCACTACATGTCCCTTTTGCAGGACATAGGCTTCGTTGTTTGAGACTTTGTTGCGGTAGGTGATCATGCGCCATTGCCCGCCGTAGTCGGATTCAAAAGCGCGTTCATCAATGCGTTCGACAAGGTGGTCATTGCGCATCCGATAGGCGATCAAATCGCGGATCGTTCCGATCTTGAGGTCATGCTTGCGAGCAAATGCATACAGATCTTCAAGCCGGGCCATTGTCCCGTCTTCATTCATGATTTCGCAGATTACGCCCGAGGGATTGAGGCCAGCGAGGCGTGAGATATCGACCGCAGCTTCGGTATGCCCAGCGCGCACCAGCACGCCGCCATCGCGCGCGGTGAGGGGGAAAACATGCCCCGGCGTCACGATATCGTCCGGACCCTTGCTGCTGTCGATCGCCACCGAGACGGTCCGCGCACGGTCAGCCGCAGAAATGCCGGTCGTCACGCCTTCCTTTGCCTCGATAGAGATCGTGAAAGCTGTCTGCATAGATTCACGATTGTTGCGGCTCATGGGTTCGAGACCGAGTTGGTTGACCCTATTGCTGTCGAGCGAAAGGCAGATCAGGCCGCGTCCATGCGTCGCCATGAAATTGATTGCAGAAGGTGTGGCCATTTGCGCAGGGATAATGAGATCGCCTTCGTTCTCGCGGTCCTCATCATCCACCAGAATATACATGCGCCCGTTGCGCGCTTCCTCGATGATCTCCTCGATCCCGACGAGCACTGGGGTCTCGTCATTCTCGGTCAGGAAATGATCGAGCTTGCTCAATGTCTCCGTAGTGGGATTCCAGCCGTCCTCCGCGCAATCGCGTAAGGTGTTGGCGTGAAGCCCGGCAGCGCGGGCGAGACCGGCGCGGGTCATGAGACCTTCGGAGACGATTTTGCGGACTTTTTCGACGGTGTTTTCGCTCATAACACAGCCATATCACATTTTAATGTGATCGCAAGTGGCGAGTATCACATTGCCCGTCGTAATTCGATCTTGCGCCCAAAGCCAGAGATCGCCAATGAATGCCTATGGACCCTGTAGGAAAGAGCGAATTCGCACTCGGCCAATCCTTTCGTGAAGCGATGCGTCACGTCGCGGCGACAGTCTATGCGGTGACGACCACGCATGAAGGTCGCAGCTACGGCATACTGGCCACTGCGGTTAGTTCGCTCAGCTTCGATCCGCCCTCGCTGCTCGCCTGCATCAATCGGGATTCGTCACTGCATGATCCGCTCGTCCAGGCCGGGACGTTCTGCGTCAACATCCTTGGCGTCAACAACCACGATGTCGCCGAGCACTTTATGATTCCCAAGCCAGAACGCTTTGCAGTCGGCGAATGGGAGGAGCATCACGGCGTTCCGGTGCTTGCCAATGCCCAATCGAGCCTGATTTGCACGGTCGCCGACAGACACGAATTCGGGACCCACACGATCTTTATTGGCGAGCTGATTGCGGCTAATCACCGCGAAGACGCGACACCGCTGACCTATTTCGATCGGAATTACATCGACATCAGCGCGGCACCCGAACGAAAGCGCTAGGCTGCGGATCAATCAGCGGTGAAGCTGCGTTCGCGCATCGCCAGCAAATGTCCCGGCCAGCTCGGCCCGCGCCCCAGTGGAAGATAAAATTCGATCTCACGTTCGACCAATGCGGCACGCGCTTCCTGTGATGGATAGATGAAGCTGGGCATCGCTCCGCCAAGGCTGCGGCCAACTTCTGATCGCCAAAATTGTGGAACGATTGCCGGATCGAAGTCGGCGTTGGCAAGCAGGTGGATGGAGAGCCGGTCCGCCTCCACTTCGGCTTGTCTGTTGGCCTGCTGGTTGCGGCCAAACTCCGCGAACAGGCCGTTGTCGATGCCAGCTTCTTCCTTGCGCCGCCTATGCTCAAGCACGGTGTGCGCCAGTTCATGTGCGAGGACCACGGCCACCTGATTGTCATCAAGCTGCGCGGCAAAAGTATATTGCAATTGGATAACCCGCCCATCCGAGCGCGCGCGCGGGCCATCACCCACCAAAATTTCCACCAGCGACCGACATCCCGCAGGTGCGTCGACGATGACGGTCTGCGGCGCCCCGTCTCGAAGAATGCTCAGGGCCACCGGCGCACCGACGGGCTGGCTTGCGAGCACGGCAAATGCGGCCTCGCGCAGGTTTCCGTCCTCGGGAGCGGTGAGGGTGGATATTTCCCGCCCGCCAATCGCCAAGAGGGTGTCGTCACGCTGCAACCCGGCGCGAGCTGCGGGTGAATGCGGCACAATGCCCGACAGTGCCACCGGACCACCGGCAAAGCGCGTGTCGGCGATTCCATCCCGGTACTGGTCGGCGCTGTGCAGGATCATTCCCGTCGCGGGCATCAGTGTGTTGCAGAGCGCAGCATTGGCCACCATCACCCGGTCGGCGATACGCGCCAG
>DFBR01000148.1 GCA_002367375.1 Erythrobacter sp. UBA3075
ATTCGCAATGCCGTGGGCGTCGATGCCAGCGGGCGTGCGCATTTCGTCATCAGCGAAGCACCGATCAGCTTTGGCAAGTTGGCGCGCTATTACCGCGATGTGCTGAATGTCGATAACGCGCTGTTTCTCGACGGCAGCGTATCGCAAATCTGGGACGTGCCGAATGAACGGCTCGACACCGGACCGGACATCGGCCCCTTGATCGTGGTGAAAAATCGGGCAGAGGCTGCGCAATGAGCCACATTCTCGTCATCGACAATTATGACAGCTTCACCTTCAACCTCGTCCATTACCTGATGGAACAGGGCGCTGACGTTATTGTGCAGCGCAATGATGCGATCAACGTGGACGAGGCCATGGCATCAGGCGCGGCAGGTGTGCTGATTTCTCCCGGCCCCTGCACACCCAATGAAGCGGGGATCAGCCTTGATCTGGTGGCGGCCTGTGCCAAGGCGGAGCTACCCTTGCTCGGCGTATGCCTTGGCCATCAGGCTATCGGACAGCACTTTGGCGGCCGCGTGGCCCGTGGCGGGCTGATGCATGGCAAGACTTCGCCGGTGGACCATGATGGGACTGGCGTGTTCGCAGGCTTGCCCTCGCCGTTCAACGCTACCCGCTATCACTCGCTGGTTGTGGAGGATATTCCGGACTGCCTGCTGGTCAACGCGGTCAGTGAGACACCGGGACTGGACGGCACCAGCGTCATGGGCTTCCGTCATGCAGATCTGCCCATTCACGGCGTGCAATTTCACCCGGAGAGCATTGCTACGCAGCATGGCCACGCGCTGCTCGCCAACTTCCTCAAGATGTGCAGCATAGAAGCGAGAATTCCAGCATGAGCGGCGCATTGCCTCCCACCGATATCGCGTTGACCGAAGCCGATGCCGAGCGCGCCTTTGGTGACATGCTCGACGGGAAGCCATCCGAAGAGGAAATCGCGCAATTTCTCTCCGACCTTTCTGACCGCGGTGAGCGGGCTGAGGAAATTGCCGGTGCTGCGCGGGCAATGCGCAAGCGGCTGATCCCGATAGACGCTCCGGAAAACGCCATCGACGTGTGCGGCACTGGCGGTGATGGGCATCACACACTCAATGTCTCAACCGCCGTCAGCCTCGTGGTCGCAGCTTGCGGTGTGCCAGTCGCCAAACATGGCAACCGCGCGGCCAGTTCCAAGGCAGGTGCGGCAGACACGCTGGAAGCGCTCGGCCTCGATATGGATGCTGCCGGACGCACCGCGGAGAAAACGCTCGCCGAGATCGGCATTTGCTTTCTGTTCGCGAAGAACCACCATCCGGCGATGGCACGCATCCAACCTATCCGGCAGAAGCTGGGCAAGCGCACGATTTTCAACCTGATGGGTCCGCTGTCCAACCCTGCCAAGGTCCGCCGCCAGCTGATCGGTATTGCCCGCCCAGCCTATGTCCCGATCTACGCCGATGCGATGGCTCGACTGGGAACCGAACGGACCTTCATCATCTCTGGCGACGAAGGTCTCGACGAGCTCAGCCTTGATGAAGGCAATGAGGTGGCCGATGTGCAGGGTCGGAACGTTACGATGCGGCGTGTCGATGCAAGTGAAGCGGGACTGGCGCACGCGCCGGTTGAAGCCATTCGTGGCGAGGATGCCGTTCACAATGCCAAGGCGCTCGAAGCATTGTTGATGGGCACACCCGGCCCCTATCGCGATGCGGTACTGTTCAATGCGGCTGGCGCGCTGATGGTGGCAGGCGAAGTCGAAAACTGGACTGATGGTGTGGAGGAAGCAGGCGAAGCGATCGACAAGGGTCTCGCCAAGGCCTTGCTCGAATGCTGGATCGCTGCGGCCAAGTGAGCGACAGGCTCCAAGAAATTTGCGCCACCAAGCGCGAAGAAGTCGCCGCGCGCAAGACGGAGAGGACACTCTCCGACTGTGACCGCGAAGCGCAGCAGGCCAGCGCCCCACGCGGGTTTCGCCGCGCGCTGGAAGAGAAATCGAAGACCGGCTTCGCCCTGATAGCCGAGATCAAAAAGGCCAGCCCCTCCAAGGGCCTGATCCGCGCAGATTTTCGGCCCCACAAGCACGCCTTGGACTATGCCAAGGGCGGCGCGGCGTGCCTCTCTGTCCTTACCGATGCGCCCTACTTCCAAGGGCATGAGGACTACATGATGGACGCCCGCGCCTCGGTCGATTTGCCCGTTTTGCGCAAGGACTTCATGGTCGATCCGTGGCAGGTGGCCGAAAGCCGGATGATCGGTGCCGATGCGATCCTCATCATCGTGGCTGCCCTGGAAGACGACCAGATGGCCGAAATCGAAATGGCTGCCGCAGAGCGCGGCATGGATGTTCTGGTCGAGGTCCATGACGAAGGCGAGCTGGAGCGCGCTGCAAAGCATCTCCAGTCGCGCCTGATCGGCGTGAACAACCGCGATCTGCGAACATTCACTACCGATCTCGCGACGACCGAACGGCTCGCGCCATTGGCCCCGAAAGGCAGCTTGCTGGTGGGTGAAAGCGGAATCGTTTCGCACGCTGACTGCAAGAGACTTGCCACCGCTGGCGTTCACTGCTTCCTTGTCGGCGAAAGCCTGATGCGTGCCGATGATGTCGAAGCCGCGACCCGCGCCTTGCTCGGCACCTAAATTTGGGCAAGTAGATTTTACACAACTTTCCGCCGCGTCATGCGTAGGGAACATATCTGGCCGAATTTGGCTGCAACAACCGGAAGGGGAATATCACCATGGGAATTTTCAGCTCGATCAAGGATGCAATCTTCGGCGATGACAAGGACGAAGCATCCGCAGCGCCCAAAGCCACCGGCTTCAACCGCGCGTCTTCCAAGGCTGTCAGCGACGTTGACGTCGAAGCGCAGCTCGACAGCAAGGCCGGCGCAGACAAGCTCAACTGGCGGACTTCCATCGTCGACCTGATGAAGCTGGTCGATCTCGATCCCAGCTACGAAAACCGCAAGGAACTGGCGACCGAACTGGGCGACAACGACTATTCAGGCAAGGCAGAGGAAAACATCTGGCTGCATAAGCAGGTCATGAACCGCCTTGCTGCTGCCGGTGGTAATGTCCCCGCCAGCTTGCGCGACTAAACCGCGTCCTTAGACTTCGCGGAGAAATTGCGCCCCGCTTGCACTTGCTGCATGGCGGGGCGTTTTTCTTTACAGGATGGTTTTCCATCATTTCCATGAGCGTTGATCCACTATGACCAAACTGACCCATCTTGATGAGAGTGGCGCTGCGCGGATGGTTGATGTGGGCGGCAAGGCCGAAAGTCACCGCTCGGCCACGGCGGAAGGGTGCATTCGCATGGCTAGCGATACGCTCGCGGCAGTTCGCGATGGCAGTGGTCCGAAAGGCGATGTCCTGTCCACGGCTCGTATCGCGGGAATAATGGCAGCAAAGAAGACCGGCGACCTCATCCCGATGTGTCACCCGCTCGCTCTTGAAACGGTCAGTGTAGAATTTGCATGGGAAACTGATGCAATCCGCGTCACGGCTACGGCTGCTTTGACCGGAAAGACTGGTGTCGAGATGGAGGCACTGACCGCCACAACCGTCGCTCTCCTGACCATTTACGACATGGCCAA
>DFBR01000027.1:0-5402 GCA_002367375.1 Erythrobacter sp. UBA3075
ATGGGGTAGTGTCGTAGGGGATCTTCCAAGCCACATCAGGCGGCAACCCTCCCTCAATTTCGGCCAAGCGTTCCCGCACACCTTCGGCGGTGGTCAATGCATTGGCGCCGGTAGCGAGCTGGATCGCCATCCCGGCCATCGGCTGTCCGTTGAGGGTGGCGGAGGTCGCATAGTTTTGCGCCCCGATCTCGACTCTCGCGACCTCACCCAGGCGCACCACTGCTGCACCTGTGTTGGCCCGCAAAATGATGTTCTCGAATTCCTCCACGGTAGAGAAGCGGCCTTCAGTGGAGATGTTGGCCGTAATAAGCTGCCCTTCAGCAAGTGGCTGTGCGCCGATAGCTCCGCCCGCCGTCTGGGCGTTTTCCTCGCGGACTGCTGCCAACACGGCTGACGGAGACAGATTGTAGGAGGCCAATGCTTCAGGATCGAGCCAGATGCGCATTGCATAGGGCGATCCGAACAACATAACGTCGCCCACGCCGTTTACACGGCGCAATTCGTCGATCACCTGGTTTGACGCGATATTACCTAGATCGGTGGAACCAAGACTTCCGCTGGTAGACGTCAAGGCCACGATCATGAGGAAGCCCTGGCTTGCCTGCCGAACGGTGATACCCTGGCGGCGTACCTCCTCGGGCAGACGAGCCTCCACCGTGCTGAGGCGGTTCTGCACCTCGGTTTGCGCGATATCGATATCGGTACCCGCTTCGAAGGTCAGAGTAATGCTGGCCTGCCCCGTCGAGGTGCTGGTCGAGGACATATAGAGAAAGCCATCGACGCCATTGAGTTGCTGCTCGATTACCTGAGTAACATTCTGCTCAAGCGTCTCTGCCCCAGCGCCTGGATAAACGACATTAATCGTCAGCGACGGTGGTGCGACCTCCGGATACTGTTCAACCGGCAATGAGCGGAGCGCGAGAAGGCCCGCCAGCAAGATGGCCAGCGAGACCACCCAGGCGAAGATCGGTCGATCTATGAAGAAGCGTGCCATTCGCTAGCGCGCCTGGGTAGAGGAAGGGGCAGAAGAAACGGAAGCGGGTCGGCCCCCGGTAGACGCATTGATCATATCGACTGGAACGTCTGGACGAATTTTTTGAAGATTGCTGACGATTACTACATCACCCGGACTCAGGCCGCTTTCAACAACCCAATTGCCATCGATCATGTCGCCGAGCGTGATTGGCCGAACCACGGCCTGCCCGTCATCGCCGACTAGAAATACGGTACCGCCGTCACCGGTTAGCGTCACGGCGTGCTGGGGAATTGTGATCCCATTCTGAAGCACTCCAGCATAGATTTTCGCGCGCACGAACTCGCCCGGAAGCAGCAGACGCGAGGGATTGCTGAACTCGGCGCGCAGCTCGACAGTCCCGGTCTGCTCGTCGACCGAGAAATCAAGAAAATCGATATAACCCGTAATAGGATATTCGGTCCCGTTGCTGAAGGTGAGACGCACCTCCATCTGTTCGCCATCATTCAGATCGATTTCGCCCGAAGCGATGGCGCGGCGCAGGTCAATAACCTCGCTGGCTGCTTGTGCGAAGCTTACATAAACTGACGAAATCTGTTCGATTCGGGTCATCAGCGTGCCTTCCGGCTGACTGACAAGGGCCCCTTCGGTAACCTGCGCACGGCCTGCACGACCGCTGATCGGCGCGCGCACGGTGGTATAACCAAGTTGCAGAGAGGCCGCCTCCATCTGTGCCTGGATCTGGGCGACATTTGCCTCCGCCTCACGCGAAGCGGCAATCGCCGCGTCGTATTCCTGGCTACTGATCGCGTTTTCTTCGACCAACGGGCGATAGCGGTCGACCACAGCCCGGGCATTGGCTGCTGTCGCCTGAGCGCGAGCAAGTGCAGCCCTCGTTTGATTTAGACTGGCACGCAGTTCGCGCGGATCGATGCGGAAAAGCGGCTGCCCCTCGCTTACATCGGTTCCTTCTTCGTAAAGCCGCTCTTGCACTATCCCCGTAACCCGGGCGCGCACCTCTGCCTGGCGTACCGGCTCGACCCGTCCTGGTAATTCGATTATGTTGGGAACGGTTTGCGCAGCTACTGTTACCGTGCGGACCGGAATCGCCTGGACCGCCGTTTCTTCATTCGGTTCGGAACAGCCGACGAGCAACAGGGCCGCGGCTAAGATTACAATTTTTGA
Organism: Erythrobacter sp. UBA3075; assembly: GCA_002367375.1. Classification (GTDB taxonomy): domain Bacteria; phylum Pseudomonadota; class Alphaproteobacteria; order Sphingomonadales; family Sphingomonadaceae; genus Alteraurantiacibacter. The sequence goes on from DFBR01000027.1 coordinate 2,159, forward strand.
TTTCACGTGTGGGCGACTTTCAGTCAGCTTTTGTGCATGTGCAAAAGTGTAATAGGCATTACGCGCTTGTCCTGCAACCCGTTTTCGTCGAGTCCTACGCTAATGATTGATCAAACCGAATGTGACCGACTTGACCGCCGCAGGCGAGCCTTCATCGAAGCTGCCCGGGAATTGTTCGTCAGGCAGGGCTACGAACGCACGACGCTGGGGGACATAGTCGATCGAGCAGGCGGCTCTCTGGCTACCGTCTACAAGCTGTTCGACAACAAGGAAGGGATACTCGAGGTTGTTGTTTTCGAAAAGGCATCTTCCGGCGCGGCGCTGGTCCGCGAGGCAGCTGAGAAAGGCGGCACGCCGCACGAAATCCTTCACCGCCTTGCCGTAAGCTTTCAGGCCCACTTCTTAGATCCGGAAGTAGTCGCTTTGGTTCGAATCGTTACCGCGCGAAGCGTAAGCAACAAGGACTTCGCCCGGCGCTTTTTCGAACGCACGGCAACGCGAACCCTTGATTCGCTCCAACAGCTCTTTACGGACTGGCACAATCGAGGGATCGAACTGAACGCGCCACCGCATATACTGGCTGAATTGTTTCTTGGGCTGTTCGTAAGCGACGTTCATGCAGATGCGATCAGTCACAGGGCGGGAACGCACAACAGCCTTGAGCGATTGCGCGCCAGAACCGAGTTCTTTGTTATGGGATCGGGTGTGCTAGGCTCAGGACTCATTGATTGAGCCAGAAGATGACAGTTGCAGCGATGCAGATGGCGGACAGAATGGCTTGCTCAAGGCTCCCACTGCTTCGGATGTATAGATCGGCGAACCGCAACAAGGCGTCCGAAGTGAATGCGGATGCATAACGCGGAATCCGCCCCGGTGTGCGATCTGGCTTCGTTCCAAACGTCGCCCGTCTCCTAAGTTGCCAAGGCTCTACGTTGCCCCCATGCCTCTCAAACGCATGCGCGGCTTGACGAGAGCGCATTACGTCCATGTCGAAGCCAGCCCCCGTAATTGGATCAGGGTTGGAACGGAGATATACCTGATAGGCTGAATGGATAGCTGATTTGCTGACCCGCTGGGCTTGTTCAGCAAAAGGATCCATCATGGTATCAGAATCGAGGAGTTCTGAAAGATTGTCTAACGTCAGCAGGTCTGGCCTTGGTCCGGGTCCATCAATAGCTGCAGTCGCCACATATGCCGCTATGGTGATGCAACCGCCGCAGAGCCCAGAAGAGCATTGGAAGGACGCAAATGGCAGGGATTGATCAAACTCAGGAGTTCCACCCGCTCCGCATTGCAATTGTAACCATCTCGGATACGCGGACCGAAGAAACCGACACTTCCGGGGCGTATCTGGCGGACAGTCTGGTCTCGGCGGGTCACGAGCTTGCGGGACGATCAATCGTCACCGATGATGTGCAGGCGATTGCCGAGCGGATCACCCAACTGGTCAGTGACGCGCAAGTCGATGTCATCATCACCACGGGTGGAACCGGCTTCAGCCCGCGTGACGTGACGCCCGAAGCAGTTCGGCCATTACTGCGGCGCGAAATGGATGGCTTTTCAGTGCTGTTCCACCTCGCCAGCCAGAAAACCGTTGGGCTAGCCACATTGCAGTCGCGCGCTCTGGCAGGCCAGATTGAAGACACCTTTGTCTTTTGCCTGCCCGGCTCGACCGGTGCGTGCCGCGACGGCTGGACGCAGGTCTTGCGCGATGAATTCGACAGCCGGCACAAACCATGCTCGCTCGCCGGTCAAATCCCCCGCCTACGTAGCGTATGCTCATGATTTCCTTTGATGAAGCCTTGGCCATCATTGCCGCGCAGGCAAGGCCGCTGGGCCGCGAGTCGGTAAATATTGTCGAGGCCGCGGGCCGCCGTTTGGCTGAAGACCTTCCGGCACGGATCGACGCCCCTGACCGCGCAGTTTCGGCAATGGACGGCTATGCGGTGCGCGAAGCTGACTTGGCAACACTCCCGGCAACGCTGAAAATCGCCCGCGAAAATTTCGCCGGAGCAGCCGATGCGGGCACAATCGGCACCCGTGAATGCGCTCGGATTTTTACGGGCGCGCCGCTGCCGGAAGGCGCGGATCGCGTCATCGTGCAAGAGGTCGTCACGCGCAGTGGTGACAGCGCGACATTCGCTGGGGAGCTATCCAAGGCTCGCCATATCCGCGCGAAAGCATCCGATTTTGCCGAGGGCGACAGGCTGCTCGATGCTGGCCGCATTCTTGATCCGCGCGCCTTGGTTGCAGCTGCCGGAGGGGATCATGACCAAGTGCCATGTTTTCGCCAGCCATGTGTGCATTTGCTGTCCACCGGCGACGAACTGACAGCGCCTGGCACCGCAAGCATGACGCCGGGTGCGATACCCAACAGTCTGTCTGTCGGGATCGCCAGTTTTGCCAGCGCGTGGGGAGGAAGTTTGATCGCGAGCGAGACCCTGCCCGATCAGCTCGCAGATATGGAAAAGGCAGCGGAAGATTCTTTGCGCGATGCCGACGTGGTCCTGATCACTGGAGGAGCGTCGGTTGGCGAACGCGATTTTGCCAAGCGCATGTTCGCACCCGCCGGTCTGGAATTGCTGTTCGAGAAAGTTGCTATCAAGCCGGGCAAGCCGGTCTGGCTGGGACGCGCTCAGGGCCGTCTGGTGATGGGTCTACCCGGCAATCCAACCTCAGCCATGGTCACAGCGCGGCTGCTGCTTGCCCCGCTTCTCACCGGATTGGGCGGAGGAGTGCCACAAGAAGCCTTGCGTTGGCAGAAACTTCCGCTCGCCAGTCAATTGGCCGCTGGGGGAGCGCGCGAAAACTTTGTCCGCGCGCGCTTGAATGACGGCCAAATATCTCCTCTCGGCAATCAGGATTCCAGCGCTCAGCATAGTCTGGCGAATGCCGATTTGCTGATCCGCGTTCCTAAAGATGCCCCCGCTTACGCTTCAGGCGATGAGGTTGTCGTGTTGCCATTCTGAGCAACCAGCCGCTGGCGCGCGACTTCGAGATCCTGACCCGTGTTCACGTTGAAGAACGGGTCGGGAGTTTCCTCCCAATCAGCGCATACGAAACCAACCGCTTCAGCAAAGCCGATAAGCGAACGACGTCCGGTCGCGCTATAGTCAGACAAGGCATCGCCGATATCGCTGCGCCAAAGCGAGCAGACCGGGTGAATTCTCCCGTTGCTTCGCGCCAGCGCCGCGCGTGACTGCGGGGCCCTGCGCAAAGCAAGAGCTAACTTCTCCAACAGGTC
>DFBR01000027.1:5438-7925 GCA_002367375.1 Erythrobacter sp. UBA3075
GGCAAGACCCGACGTCAGGCCCGCCAAAGGGCCCTGCAATTCAGGTGCATCGACAATCGCGGGCAATTCGGTCTCGATTTGACCATGCTGGCGAACGCTCACCGCTATTTCATCGCCATATTGCCGCGCGCACGACAATGCGTGGTCGATCAACCGACTGCCCCCGAGATGCTGAAAAGGCTTCTCACCTCCGATCCGGTCCCCCTCTCCGCCAGCGAGAATCAGAATGAGCAATCGGGCATTGTCCGGTCTGTGCGCTTGATCATGCATGGAACACTCCGACATTTTTGTCCGAAGACACTGTGCTGATCCCGGTTACCATCGGCAAGGGTCCTGCGCCCCTGGAAATGCGGCAAATTGATTGCTGCGGATTGATATGGCTCATCCCGGCACTGCAACGCGCTGTATAAGTGTGCCGTATTCCTTAACGGCGCGGAGCCTTCCGATCATGATTGCGCGCCGCATTTTGCTGTTTTCTGCTGCGAATGCGGAGGAGAGCGTAGCGGTTGACGAATTCTCGCCGAAACCGATTGCCGAGGTGCAGCTGCGCTACGAAGCGTCGATCAGCCTGCGATCGATGCCGATGCAGTCACGGCGCGAGTGCGTGCAAGCGTAGAGAGGCGGGATTGGGCGACTTCTCATTTCTGGTCGAAGGTGAGGCGACATTTGCGATCATCGCCATGAATATGTTCAAACAGATGCAGCGAGAGCGAAAGCGGCCGGTCAAACAAGCCGCTATGCATCTTGGCGGGGCATGACCAGCATTGGGCCATAAAGTGCTACAAAAAGCCCGAATGCCGCAATCCAGAACCCGCCCGACAGCCACAGCAGCGACATCGTGTCCGCAAGGCCCAATCCGGCGGCCACTCGCAGGCCCGCAGCAGCAAGGATCGCCGCGTAAATCAGATGCGTTCCGATGCCTGCTTCCAGCGCGCGGCCAGTGTGTCCGAGCGTAGCGCGCGTCATCACCGCAAGGATCATCGTTCCCATCGCTCCGGCGGTCAGCGCGTGCAGACCTGTTGTGGGCGAGATCGTCGCCCCGAATTCGGTTGCGGCAAGCAGGCCAAGGCCAATCGGAAGCCACAGATAACCGAGGTGCAGGATCAGGACGAGCCTATCGGAAAAGCACCGCCTGCCCTGCCAGCGTGCCAATCGAACCAACTGGAGCGCAGCCGCCACGATCAGAGCAACGCCGGTCAACTTGCCCGGCAGCGCGAAGGTCCAGAGCAGCATGGTGGCGGCCGTGATCGCCAGCACCAGTCTGTCGAAACCCGTCGGCTGCCCCGGAAAGGGCTTCTCCGCGCCCGTTTTTTGAAGCCAGTTGCGTGTGAATGACGGGATGATCCGGCCACCGATCAGCGATATCATCATCACCATCAGTCCGATCCCCAACCTATAACCCAGTGACCAGTCCACCGCTCCTGCAGCGGCTGCAAGATCAAGGAAGTCTGCGACCCCCAAGACCGCGATCAACGCCACCACTGGCAGATTGCGATTGCCCGCTTTGATGATTTCGCGTGCAGCAATGGCGGCCAGCCCGAAATAAAAGGACGCATCGACAATCGCGAAGACGCTCCAATGCGCCTCAAGCGGTATGAAATGAATGGCACGGCCCAAGGCCCACCACGCGGCGAGTCCCGCCAGCGGCATTCCGGCGACGGGTAGCCGTCCGGTCCAGTTTGGTATCGCGGTCAGGATAAAGCCCGCAACGACGGCTCCTACGAAGCCAAACAGCATCTCGTGCCGATGCCATGACAGCGCGTCGAGCTGGCCAATCTGCGCCGTCCCGGTGGCGAGCGACAGCAGCCAGATCAGCAAGGCCGCCACAGCCCAGCAGGCGCCAAGCAGGAAGAATGGCCGAAAGCCGCCTCTAAGAATGGCTGGCGAGTCTGCGGTGCGTTGATGCCTCAGGGCCAGTCGCTCGGAATTGTCCATAGGGCGGATTTAGAGACGCAGAGTGGCTGGACATTGACCTATGTCAATTGGAGGCACTGTGCGCGCAATTGTGTTCCGCGCTGGACAAGCTGGCCCGCGAAAAGGCATAGGCGCGGCCATGCATGACATCCGTTCGATCCGCGAAAATCCCGAAGCTTTCGATGCCGCGCTGGCACGGCGCGGGCTGGAGCCTGTTGCCGCCAAAATCCTGACGATGGATGAGGAGCGGCGCGCGCTCACCACAAGGCTGCAAGAGATGCAGGGCCGCCGCAATGAAGCCTCCAAGGCCATCGGGCAGGCAATGGGTCAGGGCGACACCGACAAGGCGGAGGCGCTCAAGGCCGAAGTCGCCGAGATCAAGCAGTCCATGCCCGCGCTGGAAGATCAGGATCGCAAGCTTGGCGAGGAACTGACCGGCCTGCTCGCCACCATCCCGAACCTGCCTGCGGGCGATGTGCCGCAGGGCGCGGACGAAGGCGACAATGTCGAAGTGAGCCGCTGGGGCACCCCGCGCGAGTTTGCTTTCGAAGCGAAGGAACACGCCGACATCGG
>DFBR01000027.1:8035-8174 GCA_002367375.1 Erythrobacter sp. UBA3075
TGATGCCATGTATGGCACCGACAAACTGCCCAAATTTGCCGAGGATAGTTTTCGCACAACCGATGATCGCTGGCTCATTCCCACCTCCGAAGTCAGTCTGACCGCTTCAGTCGCGGGCGAGATCATCGCTGACCTCGCG
>DFBR01000063.1:0-1247 GCA_002367375.1 Erythrobacter sp. UBA3075
AATTTCGTGCGCCATGTCTGCGGGCTGGCAGGCGACTGGTCGATGGCCGAGTTCCGCAAGACCAAGATCGCCGAAATCCGCGAGCAAGTGGGTGATGGTAAAGTCATTTGCGGCCTGTCCGGCGGGGTCGATTCCGCCGTCGCCGCCGTGCTGATCCACGAAGCCATTGGCGATCAGCTAACCTGCGTCTTCGTCGACCACGGGCTGATGCGCATGAATGAAGCCGAGCAGGTCGTCACCCTGTTCCGCGATCATTACAATATCCCGCTTGTCCATGTGGACGCCGAGGAAATGTTCCTCTCCGGCCTCAAGGGCGAAACTGATCCTGAGAAGAAGCGCAAGTTCATCGGCGGCGCGTTTATCGACCTGTTCGAAGCCGAAGCGAAGAAAATCGGCGGCGCAGACTTCCTCGCCCAAGGCACGCTCTATCCCGATGTGATTGAAAGCGTCTCTTTCACCGGCGGGCCGAGCGTCACGATCAAGAGCCACCACAATGTCGGCGGCCTGCCCGAACGCATGAATATGCAATTGGTCGAACCTTTACGCGAACTGTTCAAGGATGAAGTCCGCGATCTGGGCCGCGAGCTGGGGCTGCCCGATATCTTCGTCGGCCGCCACCCGTTTCCCGGCCCCGGCCTCGCCATTCGCATCCCCGGCGAAGTGACGAAAGAACGCTGTGATATCCTGCGCAAAGCAGACGCGATCTATCTTGAGGAAATCCGCAATGCGGGCCTGTATGACGCAATCTGGCAAGCCTTCGCCGTGCTGCTGCCGGTCAAGACCGTGGGCGTGATGGGCGACAGCCGCACCTATGACAGCGTGTGCGGGTTGCGCGCGGTCACCAGCACCGATGGTATGACGGCAGACGTGTATCCCTTCGACGCGAGCTTCCTTACCGGGTGCGCGACGCGGATCGTCAACGAAGTGCAGGGGATCAACCGGGTGGTGTATGACTATACGTCAAAGCCGCCGGGGACTATTGAGTGGGAGTGAGATGATTGCGGCACCGCGCTCAATCTGCACTTTGACCTGCATCAATGCCGCCAATCCCACTGTCGCCGATAGCGTAATCCTCTGCTGCCATGGAGCTGGGCAATGTTTCGAATCATGTTGATACTTTTTCCGGTGATCGCGACCACTTTGATGGGGATTGCCGTGATCGCCGTGCTTTCGATGAACATGTGGTCCAATTGGCAACCTATCGTGATCGCTGCAGCCATTGGTCTGTTGATGTCTGTGCCAATTTC
>DFBR01000063.1:1362-5193 GCA_002367375.1 Erythrobacter sp. UBA3075
TGACCCACGCCATCGTTCCGCTCGCCATTGCGGCAGCAGCAGGGCGGGGGCGAATCTCTCCCAAGGTCGCGCTCGCAGGTGCAGCGCTGGTGAAGCCGAGGGGCGCGGTAAGAGCCACACGGTAACGGTTGGCTGGACAGTGCGCTGGAAGGGTGCCGGGCGATGCCATCTGGGCGCCGCCCAAGATATTCAGCCGGTCTGACAGCAAGGCCGCCAGCGCCAAGTCAATTCAGGCCTGCCCCGCCGCGATTGATTTTGATCGCCGCCATTTCGTGGTGCCGTGTCCGGTCGATCTCACACTGAAATTTGAGAAGAATGCGCAAGGTCAGATCCAGCTATCGACGCTGATGGTGAGCAATCGGGGATGCGCCTGCAATGCCGGGCGAACCTGTTCATCGTGCAACCGCCCCACCAATCGCGCGGGCTCAGTTCATGGAACCAGAAATGCAGGATCTCGGTGGCCCAGCGCCTTGCGCAAGGGCCACGCCGGATTACTCGGTTTCCCCTTCGACTAGCGTATAGGGCACCCAGTCTTCGAGTGAGAGGATACCCGAGAACATCCCGGTGCTGCGATCAATCGTGCGGTTCACATCGTGGCGGCAAAGCTGGCTGCTGCGCCGCTCGATAATCGGCACATCCCACACGCTCAGACGATCAGGATTGCGCGCCCGTGCGACCCACAGCGTGTCGCCGCGTTCGTAGGCAAGGCCGACATATTCGACCACACGCAGACGATGGGGAACGAAAGTGCTGATGCAAGACTGCGGTTCACCCGCTTCGCGGCCCTCTATCAGTTCGGCGAAGGCCTCTTCCGCGCGTTCAGAATATTCACGATCCTGCGCGGCCAGCGGAGCTGACAGGGCAAGCGCAGCGGTGGCGGCAGTGACGGCAAGAAATCTCTTCATAGCGATTCTCCATTCTGCGAGCAGATGTAACATCGTGTCACTGAACACAGGCTGACAGAGGCGAGCAGGACGTCCGCTATCAGCGAATCTACGCCGCCGCGTCGGGCACGTTTCCGTCATCTGCAGGGCCGCCCGCCAAGATGAAGCGCCGGTCGCAATAGCCGCAATCGACATAGCCCTTCTCGTCGATCTGCATCCACACGCGCGGATGACCCAAGCTGGCGGGTTTATAATTCTCGCCGCCGCGAATGTCGCCGGCGCCATCACACCAGACGCGCGGGGTATCGACGATTGTTGTTTCAGCTACGTTGTCCATGAGGCGCTCCTATCGCTTTACGGCGGACGGGAAAAGCCCCTAAGAGCGCTCCGATATGACCGACAACGCCATCGAAATCCGCGATCTTCGTAAACAATATGCCGGGACGAAGAAATCACCGCCGAAAGATGCGCTGAAAGGCGTCAGCTTTGATGTGCCTGAAGGGCAGGTTTTCGGCCTGCTCGGCCCNNAATGGCGCGGGCAAGTCGACGCTGATCAACATCATGGCGGGGCTGGTCAACAAGACCGGCGGCAGCGTGAAAATCTGGGGCCACGATATTGACCGCGATCACCGCAATGCGAAGCTGAATATCGGTATCGTGCCGCAGGAAATCGTGTTCGATCCCTTCTTCACGCCGTTTGAGGTGCTCGAAAATCAGGGCGGCATGTATGGCATTGCCAAGGCGCTGCGCCGCTCTGAGGAGCTGCTGAAAGCGGTGCGGCTGGAGGACAAGCGCAATGCCTATGCCCGCACGCTGTCGGGCGGAATGAAGCGGCGGCTGCTGATCGCCAAGGCCATGGTCCATTCGCCGCCGATCCTTGTGCTGGATGAACCGACTGCAGGCGTTGATGTCGAATTGCGCCGACAATTGTGGGAGCTGGTGGGTGAGCTGAATGCTGAAGGCGTCACCGTGGTGCTGACCACGCATTACCTCGAAGAAGCCGAGCAATTGTGTGAACGCATCGCGATCATCGATCACGGCGAATTGATCGCCAACAAGACCACCCGCGAACTGGTCGATATGGCGCGCGAGAAAATCGTGCGCGTCTCGCTCGACAAGGATCTCGGCGGACCGATCATGGAAGAGGCCTTCACCAAGGCCGAAGTGATTGAAGATCGCGTGCTCGAAGTGACCTACAACCGCGATGCGACCAGCGCGGGGCAAGTGCTCGCGCTGATCCAGCAGCACGGGTACGGCATTGAAGATGTGACCACGCGCGAGGCGGACCTTGAAGATGTGTTCGTGCAGCTGACGGGGTCTGGTTAGATCATATTCCCGCTCATCCTGAGCTTGTCGAAAGGCTGCTTTTCCTTCTATCCCGCACGTGAAGAAGAAGGGCTTGTCCTTCGACAAGCTCAGGATGAGCGGAGTTCTTTTTGTCTGATACCATCCAACACGACGTCCTTATCATCGGCTCTGGCGCGGCTGGGCTCACCGCTGCGCTGACGTTGGCGGAGAAGTGCAAGGTGCTCGTGCTCGCCAAGGGCACGCTGCGCAGTGGCTCTACCGCATGGGCACAGGGCGGGATCGCGGCGGTTCTTGATGCGGGCGACACGTTTGAGGATCATATCCGCGATACGATGGTCGCAGGCGCTGGGCTGAACGACCGCGAGACGGTGGAATTTGTTATCGAAGGCGCGCCGCGCGCGATTGATCGCCTGTGCGAGCTGGGCGTGCCGTTCAACCGTGATGCCATGAATGAGGGAGGCGATCTGCACCTCACGCGCGAAGGCGGCCATTCGCATCGCCGCATCGTCCATGTCGATGACGCGACCGGCTGGGCGGTGCAGGCTGCGCTGCTCAAAGCCGCCGAAGAAAGCCCCAATATCACGCTGATGCCCGATCGCACCTGCGTCGATCTCATCACCGGGCGGCATGAGGCGAAATACTCGGGCTCTGGCCGGGTGTGGGGTGCCTATGCGCTCGACACCGCAACGGGGAAGGTGGCGGCCTACACCGCCAAGGCCACGATTATGGCGGCAGGCGGCGCGGGCCGCGTCTACCAGTTCAGCACCGCCCCGCGCGGCGCCACGGGTGATGGGATTGCGATGGCATGGCGAGCCGGCGCGCGCGTTTCCAATATGGAGATGATGCAGTTCCACCCGACCTGCCTGTATAATCTGGAGGTCAAAAACTTCCTCATCACAGAGGCGGTGCGCGGCGAGGGTGGACGGCTGTTCCATCCCGAAACTGGTCACCGTTTTATGGCAGACTATGACAAGGAGCGGATGGAGCTGGCTCCGCGTGACGTAGTGGCGCGCGCGATTGACGATCAGATCAAACGCTATGGTCTTGATTATGTGCATCTCGACATCAGCCATAAAGCGCCGGACTTCGTGACGCAGCATTTCCCGACCATTCACGAGAAACTGATGGGGCTGGGCATCGACATGACCAAGGGTCCGATCCCGGTGGTGCCCGCACAGCATTACACCTGCGGCGGCGTGGTGATCGATCTCAATGGCCGCACCGATCTACCGGGCCTCTATGCGGCGGGCGAATGCACTGAGAGCGGCTTGCATGGGGCGAACCGGCTGGCGTCAAATAGCCTGCTCGAATGCTTCGTGTTCGGCGAAGCGGCGGCGAAGGACATTCTCGCGCATTGGGACAATTTCGAAGCTCCGCCCGCCGTGCGCGAATGGGACGAAAGCCGCGTGACGGACTCGGATGAAGAGGTCGTCATCAAGCAAAACTGGACCGAAATCCGCCGCATGATGTGGAACTATGTCGGGATCGTGCGCACCACCAAGCGGCTCGAACGCGCGGGCAATCGCATCGATCTGCTGGGCGGCGAAATTGAGGACTATTACGGCCACTTCCGCGTGACCACCGACCTCATCGAGCTGCGAAACTTACACCAATGCGCCGATCTGATCGTGAAAAGCGC
>DFBR01000063.1:5321-8103 GCA_002367375.1 Erythrobacter sp. UBA3075
AAGGCGAGGAACGTGCCGCCGAGAAACAGCATCCAGCTCCAGTAGAAATCGAAGTCGAGGTAATATTCGGGGAAGTTCACATCGACCAGGAAGATGTTGAGCATCCCGCCGGTTGCGCCGCCTGATCCCATGAACAGCGCGACAATCAGGGTCAGCAGGACACCGAAGGGGATGGCTTTGAGGAATGCGATCATGATGCGCCCGTTTCCAGAGTAATTCGTGTTCGCGAATCATTAGCGCACTCGCGCCACGGGTCCAGCGTCGGGGTATGCCCGGTGGACAAATCGCAACCATATTGCGCGCATTGATTCTTTTGATTCACCAGACCCACCTTTTGATCCACTTTTACAAAACCACACAGATTTTTTTCCGCAGATTGATTTTGCCTCTTGCGTGCGCCGCGAGTCTTGGGAAATCCGCGCGTCGCGGCGTATTGTTTGGCTGATACACCCTTGCGATAACCTCTCCCAGACAAGTAAATTCATCTTAACCCTCTTGCGTGTGAGTCCGGGCTGATTCACTATGGGTTGTGGTCGCAATGCCGGGGGCACCCACAAGACCTAGATTTTGACTTGCAGCGCGCGATTCGCGCGATGGGGTGGGAGTCGCTGTGATTGTGAGGCTTTTCGGGGCGATCAGTGGATTACAAGTGGACGGTAGGTGGACAAGGCAGGGGGACAAGTTTTTGGCCTCTGCGGGGTGAAAAGATCGGCGTGAAAGGCTAGGTTGGCAGCGTCCTTCCGAGTCGAACACAAATAGAACATCGGAGAGGCGGCAGGCGTTGAACCTGCACGCGCTCACAAGACGGACAGGATACGGGGCAAATGGAATTTCGAAACGGAGACGATGCGGCGATGGGCCTGGATGAAAATGTCGCAGGTGATGCCCCGGAAAAAACTGCTGCCCCCAAAAAGGCGGCCCAGAAATCGGCCCAGAAAGCTGTATCAATGGACAAGAACGACACGGCCACGGAAGATTTGCTCGCTGCGGAAGCTGCCAGCGTGACTGCGGCTGCGCTGGCTGAAGCCACGCGCGCTGCATCGCAGGCGGACAGCGATTCCAAGTCCATTCTGGCGCGCCGTTTTGATGTGAAGACAGATAACGCGCGCGATGCCAATCTGACCGAATTCGGCAAGGAAACGCTGGAAGATCGCTATCTCCTGCCGGGCGAAAGCTATCAGGATCTGTTTGCCCGCGTCGCCGATGCCTATTCCGATGATGAAGAGCACGCACAGCGCATTTACGAATACATCTCCAATCTGTGGTTCATGCCCGCAACGCCGGTTCTTTCGAACGGCGGCACCACGCGCGGCCTGCCCATCAGCTGCTACCTCAATTCCGTGTCCGACAGCCTCGATGGCATTGTGAACACGTGGAACGAAAATGTCTGGCTCGCTTCCAAGGGCGGCGGCATCGGCACCTATTGGGGCAGCGTGCGCGGCATTGGTGAGCCGGTCGGTCTGAACGGCAAGACCAGCGGTATCATTCCGTTTGTCCGGGTCATGGACTCGCTCACATTGGCGATTTCGCAAGGCTCATTGCGGCGCGGTTCGGCCGCCTGCTACATTGACGTACACCATCCGGAAATCGAAGAATTCCTCGAAATCCGTAAGCCTTCTGGCGACTTCAACCGCAAGGCGCTCAATCTGCATCACGGTGTATTGCTGACCGACGAATTCATGGAAGCGGTCCGCGCGGGCGAGAAGTTCGAGCTGAAATCACCCAAGGATGGCAGTGTGCGCGGCGAAGTCGATGCGCGCAGCCTGTTCCAGAAGCTGGTTGAAACCCGCCTTGCCACAGGCGAGCCCTACATCGTGTTCTCCGACACGGTGAACCGCATGATGCCCAAGCATCACCGCGATCTGGGCCTGAAAGTCAGCACTTCCAATTTGTGCTCCGAAATCACTCTGCCGACCGGCATCGACCACCTCGGCAATGATCGCACGGCGGTGTGCTGCCTGTCCTCGCTCAACCTCGAAAAGTGGGAAGAGTGGGAAGGCGAAAAACAGTTCATCGAAGACATCATGCGCTTCCTCGACAATGTTCTGCAGGATTATATCGACCGCGCACCCGACGAAATGGCCCGCGCCAAATATTCCGCTGAGCGAGAGCGCAGCGTCGGCATGGGCGTGATGGGCTTCCATTCCTTCCTCCAGTCCAAGGGCATCGGTTTCGAAAGCCCCATGGCGAAGGTGTGGAATTTGAAGATGTTCAAGCACATCAATGCCAAGGCGAACGAGGCGAGCATGATGCTGGCCAAGGAACGCGGGCCATGCCCCGACGCCGAAGAAATGGGCGCGATGGAGCGGTTCAGCTGCAAGATGGCGATCGCGCCGACCGCGTCGATCAGCATCATCTGCGGCGGCACCAGCGCATGTATCGAGCCGATCCCGGCGAATATCTACACGCACAAGACGCTGTCGGGCAGCTTTGTGGTGAAGAACCCCTATCTGGAAAAGATCCTCGACAAGAAGAGCAAAAACTCGACCACGATCTGGAATTCGATCCTGGAGAAGGACGGCAGCGTCCAGCACCTCGATTTCCTTACGCCCGAAGAGAAGGCCGCGTTCAAAACAAGCTTTGAAATCGATCAGCGCTGGCTGCTCGAATTTGCAGCCGATCGCTCACCCTTCATCGATCAGGCGCAGTCGCTGAACCTGTTCATCCCGGCTGATGTCGACAAATGGGATCTGGCGATGCTGCACTTCCAGGCATGGGAAAAGGGCATCAAGTCGCTCTATTACCTCCGCTCGAAATCAGTGCAGCGCGCAGGCTTTGCCGG
>DFBR01000063.1:8169-11024 GCA_002367375.1 Erythrobacter sp. UBA3075
GCTGAACAGGGATATTCGCAATGGATCGAGATACGCTTTTCATTATCGCCCTGGTCGTGGTCGGCGTTTTGGCGATTTTGAATGCCTGGCGCGGCGCAGTGCTGATCCGCGGCGGCGATCTTCCGGGCGGGCGCAAATTTCTCATCATGGGTCTCACCATGCTGCTGATGATGGCCTTTGCGATCTATATTCGTCCGGCGGGCTGACCGAAGAGGGCTTTGATTTCGGTATTGTCACCATGGCCGCGCGCCGCTCTGGCGGAGGAGTTCAGCCCCATCTTCACGGCTCCTAAACCAGTTGTTGCTATCGTGCACTGGTCATGCAAACGCGCCAGAAAAATCGGAAAGCCCTGGCTGTGCCGGGCCGCTATTCCACCGGTCGCGGTGAGCCGGTGAGTGTGGAGCTGCGCGACCTCTCGGTGGGCGGGTGCAGGTTTGCCGGTGGCGGGGACGAATTGGGACCCGGCGCAAGGCTTCAGGTAGTCATCGCCGGACGTGGCCCCTACCGCGCAACGATCAAATGGTGCGCCAAGGGCGAAGTCGGGGTGACCTTTGCAACGCCGCTGCCCACTGAAACTTTCCACCAGTTCCAGAACAGCCACGTTGCCGATTTCTCAGACGAAGGCACGCCCGGCGAATTCGAACCGATGGCGCCGCAGGCAGAGCGACGCTTCTGCTGAACGGACGGGGAAAGCCTGGGGCTTGCCCGCACGAAAATTCACGGCCATCCTGCGCGCATTCACGCAGGAGACGCCGATATGACTACCCGCATTCTCACAATCGCAGCTCTGTCGCTGCTCCTTGTCGGCTGCGCTTCGCAGATCGACGCTGGCGTATCGCAGGAAGCATCCGCGCCCGGTTTCTGGTGGGGTCTGTGGCATGGCTTTGTCTTCCCGTTTGCGTGGATTGGATCGCTGTTCAAGCCTGATATTGCTGTCTACGCCGTGCCCAATTCGGGCGGCTGGTATGATTTCGGCTTCTTCCTCGGCATTACCGTGCTGGGTGGAGGAAGCATCTTCGGGTCGAAGAAGCGCAACAAGGGCTGAAGCGGGCCGGCCCGCCTGTCCGGCCCGCGATTTGCGGGTATGGTCATTGCTCGCCTATACCCTATTGTCATCCGAATTGTTCAAGTGTCCTGAAACAGGTGACGCTGCAAAAGGCAGCGCGCCTCGGGACCAACACAGGGGGAAGAGCGATGCTCACATATGGCGGACTGGGACTGCTGATCGCAGGCCTGATCTTCATGCTTGGCGGGGACAAGCTGGTGAAGGACCCGGACAAGGCCGCGAATGCGAAGAAGCAGGCGCCTATCCTGATGGTTGTGGGTGCTGCCATGCTCGGGCTGGCGATCTTCCTCTCTATGTGAAACCACCTCGCCGCCTATCTCCATAGCGGCAGGCGCGCGATCTCCTCAGCGCTGAACGCGAGGCCGAATTCGGCGTTCAGCAGCGCGCGATATTCGTCCCGATCGCGGCTCACTCACGGCCAAAATCGCGAATTTTGTCGAGGCAAATCGCCCGGAGGTAAGGTTTCTCTAACCATTCGGTCGGTAGAAGCTATCCGATGAGCAGCCGGCTACAAAAACGATTTCCGCAGCATCACGGGCATGGCGAGGTCAAGGTCTCGCGCTATTTCGTGCTGTATTTGGCGCAGGTCGCGTGGGTCGCGCTCGGTATCTACCTGTATTCCGGCGCTTATTGGCCTTCCACCTGTCAGCCGGAAAACCTCCTTGAGATCTACGGCTGCTCGGCCCGTCTGCCGCAGGATGGCGGCGGCTGGAGAGAAGCGGCATTGCTGACCTGGCTGTGGGCAACGCCAATCCTGATCGCGCTGGAAATCTCCCGCCGGATGGACAAGGGCCCGAAATAGAGCCGCCCAACAAACGACTGGGACGGCCCGTTTCACAGCGCGCTGAGTGGACCAGCTCCACTACCCACAGTTTCTGATCATTTATCCCCGGACCAAAGGACGACCTTGCTATCGAATCAGTGGTATGATTCACTATATAGGACGTTCGCACTAATGCCGGAGATACCAGATGTCGTTGCTCGAGCCCCGCAAGACCTACAAGCCCTTTGAATATCCCTGGGCTTATGAGTTCTGGAAGCGGCAGCAGCAGGTTCACTGGATGCCCGAAGAAGTTCCCTTGGGCGAGGACTGCCGCGACTGGGCGCAGAACCTGACCGATCATGAGCGTAATCTGCTCACCCAGATCTTCCGCTTCTTCACCCAGGCCGATATCGAGGTGCAGGATTGCTACCACGAAAAATACGGCACGGTGTTCAAGCCGGTCGAAGTGAAGATGATGCTGGCATCCTTCTCCAACATGGAAACGGTGCACATCGCCGCCTATTCCCACCTGCTCGACACCATCGGCATGCCCGAAAGCGAATATGGCATGTTCCTCGAATATGAGGAGATGAAGGACAAGCACGATTATTTGCAGGAATTCGGCGTCGACACGGACGAGGATATCGCCCGCACGCTCGCCATGTTCGGCGGCTTTACCGAAGGGCTGCAATTGTTCGCCAGCTTTGCGATGCTGATGAACTTCCCGCGCTTCAACAAGATGAAGGGCATGGGGCAGATCGTCAGCTGGTCCGTGCGCGATGAAAGCCTGCACTGCGAAGGCATCACGCGCCTGTTCCACGCCTTTTGTGCAGAGCGCCAATGCCTGACCAAATCCGTGAAAGAAGACATCATGGATATGTGCCAGAAAACGGTGCGGCTGGAAGATGCCTTTATCGATCTCGCGTTTGAGCAAGGCCCCGTGCCCGGCATGACGGCGAAGGAAATAAAAAAGTACATCCGCTACATCGCCGACTGGCGCCTGAGCCAGCTTGGCCTGCAGAGCAT
>DFBR01000054.1:0-3993 GCA_002367375.1 Erythrobacter sp. UBA3075
GGATGGGAATTGGTCGCCGCGACTGCCGTCACCGTTGTCAGTTTCATCTGGATCACCCAGCGCATTACCGAGTGGCGCGTGAAGCTGCGCAAGGAAATGAACGATCTCGACGGGCAAGCGATGGCGCGCGCGGTGGACAGCCTGCTGAATTACGAAACGGTCAAATATTTCAGCGCCGAAGCGCGCGAGCAGCGCCGCTACACACAATCAGCCAACGCCTATACCGAAGCCGCAATAAAAACCGAGAACTCACTCGGCCTGCTCAACATTGTGCAGGCGAGCATTCTCAATCTGATGATGGGCGGCGCGATGGCGTGGACCGTGTGGGGATGGTCGCAAGGCCGCCTCAGCCCCGGCGATCTGGTGCTGGTGAACAGCTATCTGCTGCAACTTTTCCGCCCGCTCGACATGCTCGGCTGGGTCTATCGCTCTATCCGTCAGGGCCTGATCGATATGGCCGATATGTTCCGCCTGCTCGATACCGAGACCGAAGTGGAGGATACGCCCGGCGCTCCTGCGCTAATCGTGCGCCGCCCGGCCGTGACTTTCGAGGACGTGAGCTTCGGCTACGACAAAGATCGCCAGATCCTCCACCGCCTCAGCTTTGAAGCACCTGCTGGCAGCACAATAGCGCTGGTCGGTTCGTCAGGTGCGGGAAAATCGACAATCGGGCGATTGCTGTTCCGCTTTTACGATCCGTGGGAAGGCCGCGTCTGTGTTGACGGGCAAGATATCAGCCAAGTGACGCAAGCATCATTGCGCGATGCGATCGGCATCGTCCCGCAGGACAGCGTGCTGTTCAACGACACGATTGGCTACAACATCGCCTATGGCCGCGATGATCCATCGCAAGGCGCCATCCGCAAGGCCGCTGCCGATGCCGCGATCCTGCCTTTCATTGAAAGCCTGCCGCAGGGCTTCGACACCGAAGTGGGTGAGCGCGGACTGAAACTTTCCGGCGGCGAAAAGCAGCGCGTGGCAATTGCCCGCACTCTGCTGAAAGACCCGCCGATCCTGTTGCTGGACGAAGCGACCAGCGCGCTCGACAGCCGTACAGAACAGGACATTCTTGCGACCTTAAAGCGCGTAAGTGCCAACCGCACGACCATCGCCATTGCCCACCGCCTGTCGACGATTGCGGACGCAGACATCATCCATGTGATGGATAAAGGGCAGATCGTGGAGACGGGCAATCACGGCGATCTGCTGCGCCAAGACGGGCTCTACGCCGACATGTGGAACCGCCAGCAGAATGAAGAGCCAACAACAGCTGACCCGGCAGCCGAGGCCGCTGAATAGCGACCTCGGCCTGAGTTCGAATTACTCCCCGCTGGCGGGTGCCTGCGGATTGGTGAAGTCC
Source organism: Erythrobacter sp. UBA3075 (assembly GCA_002367375.1). GTDB lineage: Bacteria > Pseudomonadota > Alphaproteobacteria > Sphingomonadales > Sphingomonadaceae > Alteraurantiacibacter. The sequence continues at coordinate 1,361 of DFBR01000054.1, forward strand.
AGATCGCTGGCTGGAATGACTTCCACATCGGGTCGGAGTGCGCGCAAATCATCGATAAATGCAGACGCATTGCCAACCACAACAAGCGTCACGTCTTCAGGCGCGAAATACTCTGCCGCTGCCGCCGTAGCCTGAGCACTGGTAACAGCATCCAGATTGGCAGCGTAGCGCGTGATCTCTGCCGGATCGACGCCCAGCGTCAACAAGGTGGCAAGCCTGCCTGCGTAACCTGATGAGGTTTCCAGACCACGCGAGAAACCGCCCGTCAGATACAGACGGCGACGATCAAGCAGACTGTCTTCCAGCGGCTCTGTGCCGATGCGCGCGAATTGGTCGAGCATGACCTGCGCGACTTCATCCACGGTCTCATTGGCTGTCTGCGCGCTGGCTTGTAGCAGCGGGTCTTCCATCAGTGAGCCGAGACTGGAATAGGAACCGTAGGACAAGGCACGATTGGTGCGGATTTCCTCGAACAGGCGCCCGCTCGAACCGCCGCCAAGCACGGCGTTGGCAAGCAACAATGGGAAATAGTCGTCATTGTCCAGCGCGGGGCCGCGTCCGGCAAGGTACACGGCAGCCTGTCCGGCATCGGGAAGATCGATCACCACCGTTCGCGCCGTCTGGGCTTCGCCCGCACGGCCCGTGATGGGCGCGGGAACCGGTGCATCACTTTGCCAATCGCCAAACAGTTCTTCGGCCAGAGCAAAAGCCTGCTCGGGCGAGACACCGCCACTGACGACGATCTGCGCCGCGCCGGGATGCCAATAGGTCGTGCGATGGGCCATGAGATCCTCGCGGCTGATCGCCTCGAGCGATTGCGGAGTGCCGCCGGTGATCGAACCATAGGGCGCGTCACCGTAGAGAATGGGCCGAATAGCCATGCGGGCGAGCGAGGCAGGCTCGCTCATCGCAACGCGCATACCGTCCAGCGCGCGGGCGCGTTCGCGCTGAAACACATCTTCGGGATAGGACGCATCGCGGATCACTGCCGACAGGATTTCACCTGCGGCATCAAGATTGGCGACCGGTGCGGTGAGTGAGAAGGAGGTGTTGTCGCTGCGCGCAGAACCGCCCATGCTTGCCCCAAGGCTTTCCAGCCGCGCGGCAATTTCCTGCGCGCTTTGTGTCGATGTGCCTTGTTCGGCAAGCGCGGCGGCCATTTGCGCGATGCCCGCCTTGGCGCGCGGATCGCTGACGCTTCCGCCCGGCAGCAGGACGCTCATGGTGGCAATCGGCACATCGCCGGTTTGCACCGCGAGAACCTCAATACCGTTGGACAGCGTGTGCGTTACGAAGTCGGGCACTTCCACGACCGGCACTTCGCCGGGCCCTGGAGGCGCTTGGCGTTCGCCTTCCGGCAGCACGGCGAGCGGCTCGCCGACGGCGGGCGGCAGTGTGCGGAAAGTGGGCATGGGTTCGGGATTGGCGAAAGTCGCAGGATCAAACTCGCCGCGCGTGTAAGTCATGTCGACACGCGCGTCGGGATCAAGCCATTCGCGCGCTACGCGCCTAATGTCTGCTGCTGTCACTTCGGCAATCGCGGCGAGGCGGCGGTCCGCTGCACGCGGATCACCTGTTGAAACCAGCGCCTCACCCAATTCAAACGCTCTGCCGCGTGCAGTTTCACGGCGGCGCAGCGACGTTGAAATCAGCTCATTCTTGGCCTCGGCCAGCTCTTCTGCCGTCACCAATTCATCGCGCATCCGCGCTGTTTCTGAAGCGAGGATCGCGGCGACCTGTTCTGGATTGGCCTGCGGGTTCATCACGCCAAATTGCGAAAACGTGCCAGCCTCTTCGCTGAAACTCACGCCTTGCTCGGCCTGCACCGCGATGCCCGGTTCCACCAATGCTGCATACAGACGGCTGTTCTCTCCGCGGCCCATGATCGCGCTGAGCACTTCGAGCGCCGCGGTATCAGGATGGGTTGCTTCGGGAACTTGCCAGACAGTCCCTATCAGCGGTAGCGGCACGTTGGGCGCAGATGCCGTGACACTGCGCGGCTGGGTCCGGCGGTCTTCGCGCGTCGTGATGGTGATCTCCACCGGATTGGCGCGCGGTGGAATGTCGTCGAAATATTCGCCCACCAGCGCACGCAGATTGTCCATTTCGAAATTGCCCGCGACGATCAGCGTAGCTGTATCCGGCCCGTAATAGGCCTGATGAAAGGCACGCGCATCTTCAAGCGTGGCGGCATCCAGATCTGCCATACTGCCAATGCCGGGGCGGCGATGCGGCAGGCTGTCATAAGCAACTTCGGGAACGACGACCCGGCCAAACAGGCCATATGGCGGCGCCAGTACGCGGGTCCGGTATTCTTCCTTCACCACATCGCGTTCTGTCTCGAAAACTTGGTCATCCACCACCGGGAAGGCCATGCGTTCGCGGTGCGTCCACAGCATCGTTTCGAGATATTCGGCCGGCACGGTTTCGAAGTAATTGGTGCGGTCCGTGCCGTTAGAGGCATTGCGCGTGCCGCCGACATCAGCCGTCAGGTCGTAAATCATGTTGTAGGGCATATTCACCGTCTTGCGGCTGAGAATATGTTCAAACAGATGCGCGAAACCGGAGCGCCCCTCGGGATCGAGCTTCGACCCGATTTCATACCACAGCGATGTGGTGACAGTTGCGGTCGT
>DFBR01000054.1:4090-4933 GCA_002367375.1 Erythrobacter sp. UBA3075
TTGAATAGTCCCCTCGAAAATTCATAGGTTCAGGCTGCAGGTTAGAACATCGCAAACACGGCACCGCAAGGGCGCAATTGGCATCTCTCGACGAACGGCAAACCCGCTTCGCCAAGCAGTCATGCCTGTGCTCCGCCACAGCTTCAAACTTGCATTGTGCAGCGCAACATGCGAGGGCGTTGCCGAATTTCATATCGGTGCGCAGCACAGCAGTGCGTCTCAGCCCAAACGGACAGTTATCATGATCGACACAGCCGCGCTCAAGCGCGACTGGCTCGCCAATCCGCGCGCCGAAATCCTCGCTGGCATCGTTGTCGCCCTTGCCCTGATCCCCGAAGCCATAGGCTTTTCGATCATCGCAGGCGTCGATCCTCGCGTTGGCCTTTATGCCTCGATCTGCATCGCCATGGTAATTGCCTTTACCGGTGGTCGTCCCGGAATGATCTCTGCCGCGACCGCTGCCGTCGCAGTCGTGGTGATCCCGCTGGTGCGCGACTACGGCGTTGAATATCTGTTCGCCGCCACGATCCTGATGGGCATTATCCAGCTAGTAGCTGCCGCGCTGCGGCTCGACTTGCTGATGCAATTTGTCGCCCGGTCAGTCATCACCGGCTTCGTCAACGCACTGGCGATCCTCATTTTCATGGCGCAGCTGCCGCAGCTCGACTGGACCAATGACGGGGTGAACTGGATCACCTATGCAATGGTGATCGGCGGTCTGTTTATCATATACCTGCTGCCCAAGCTGACCACTGCTGTCCCTTCACCACTGGTCGCGATCATTGTGCTGGGCGCGCTGTCCATCGGGCTGAATTTCGATGTGAACACCGTCAGCGATATGGG
>DFBR01000054.1:5010-5756 GCA_002367375.1 Erythrobacter sp. UBA3075
ACCGCGCAGATTGTTGATGACATGACGCACACCGATTCCAACAAGCAGCGCGAAAGCGGCGGTCAGGGCATTGCCAATGTGGTCGCAGCGTTCTTCGGCGGCATGGGCGGCTGCGCGATGATCGGCCAGTCGGTGATCAACGTGACCAGCGGCGGGCGCGGACGGCTGTCTACGTTCACCGCCGGCTTTACTTTGCTGGTCTTGCTGTGGTTGCTCGGCCCCATCGTCGGGCAGATCCCGATGGCCGCTCTGGTCGCCGTGATGATAATGGTGAGCATCGGTACCTTCAGCTGGAACTCGATCCCCAATTTGCGCAAGCACCCATGGCAGGCGAATATCGTCATGCTTTCAACGGTGGTCGTTGTCGTTGCTACGCATAACCTTGCGCTCGGCGTGCTGGTCGGCGTGCTGCTGTCAGCCTTCTTCTTCGCCGGAATGGTCTCCAAACTGTTCGAAGTCGAACGCACCCGCGATGACCAGATCGCGACCTATATCGTAACGGGCCAGATTTTCTTCGCCAGCGTGGATCGCTTCTCCAGAGCCTTTGGCCGCGAGAGCGAGCTCCCGGACCCGGCAGACCATGTGGTGATCGACGTCACCGGCGCGCATTTCTGGGATATTTCCGGCGTCGGCGTGCTCGACAAGGTGGTCGAACGGATGCGCATGAACGGCCGCAGCGTGCAGGTGGTTGGCCTCAATCAGGCCAGCGCCGATCTGGTCGACAAATTCGCGCTGACCGACAAGAC
>DFBR01000132.1:0-7668 GCA_002367375.1 Erythrobacter sp. UBA3075
GATCAGGGCGAAGTCACTGGTGACATGGACGAGCTGCTCGCGCTGCACGGCAGGCCCTATCCCGCTGTAATCGACGCGGGTGTGGAATCGGTCATGGCCAGCTTCAATTCGATCAATGGCCGGAAGATGCACGGCAATCGCGATCTGCTCACCGACGTGCTGCGCGGTGAGATGGGGTTTGACGGCCTCGTTGTTGGGGACTGGAACGGCCACGGACAAGTCGCCGGATGCGAAGTGACCGATTGCCCGCAATCGCTGATGGCTGGGCTCGATATCTTCATGGTACCTGACGATTGGCAGGGCTTAACGGAAACGCTGATCGCGCAAGTCGAAGACGGAACGATCCCGATGGCGCGTGTGGACGAAGCGGTGACGCGGGTGCTGCGTGTCAAATACCGCGCTGGCCTGCTTGCCCCTGAACCACTCCTGCCATCCGAACGCGGCGTCGCCGGGCAGTTCGAGCTGCTGGGATCAGCCGAGCACCGCGCTTTGGCGCGCGAGGCCGTGGCGCGCTCACAGGTAATCCTCAAGAATGATGGCCTGCTGCCGCTGACGGCAGGGGCGAATGTCCTTGTGGCGGGCAGCGCAGCCGATGACATCGGGCAGGCATCAGGCGGCTGGACCATCGAATGGCAAGGCGGCCTTGAAGGCGTGATGGGTGCAGATGCTGGCGTTGCAGATGCGCTCTTCCCCAATGCCGAATCCATCTGGGACGGGCTGAACGCGGCCGTCACTGCTAATGGTGGAAGCGCGACGCTGTCTGCAGATGGCAGCTTTACCACGCGCCCCGATGTGGCTGTCGTGGTGTTTGGCGAAAAGCCTTATGCCGAATTTGCCGGCGACCAGCGCGATCTCGCCTTCCGCGATGAGGAAGGCCTAGAATTGCTCCGTGCATTTGCAGAGCAGGACATCCCGACCGTGGCCGTATTCCTTTCGGGTCGTCCGATGTGGATGAACCGCGAACTGAACGCAGCCGATGCCTTCGTCGCATCATGGCTGCCCGGCGGCGAGGGCGGCGGCATTGCCGATATCCTGACCGGCGCGCGCGAGGCAACCGGACGCCTGTCCTTCTCCTGGCCCGCGACATGCGAGGGTGAGCCGCTCAATGGCCCGCATGGCGCTCTGTTCGCGGTCGGCTATGGCCGCGCGCTGACAGACACCGCTCCGCTCGCCGCGCTTAGTGAGGATTGCGCACCGCTGACGGACGGTCCTGCGAATGACTGGTTTGCGGCTGGACGTTTGGCCGACAGCGCATCGGCCAGTTCTATGGATGCGCCGTTGCCGAACCTGATTGGCCGCGTCGCAACCCTTGTGGCGCGCGGGATCGATCGCAATGCGCAGGAAGATGCACGAGAGCTCGCCTTCACCGCTGGCGGTACGCTGATGCTGGAAGGCGAAAGTGATGCCAATGCCTATCGCATTGAATATGCGCTCGATAACCGTCCGAGCGGTGCCGTTTCGCTGACCAGCGGGACGAGCACTTTCGACATCACGCAGGGTCTCTCGATTGCCGAGGGCAAGGGCTATCGAGAGATGGTTCTGACAGCCTCGTGCCTGCCCGATCTGGGCAACACACTGGAGATCGATACGGTTGACCCGCTGACCATCCGCATCGCGTCGATTTCGCGCGTCGATGTGGCCGAGGGTACGGAGTGTTCGTTCTGATCCGCAGGGATTGATTGTCGCGGAGCCGCTGGGACAAGCGGCCCGTTTGAAGGGAGTATAGAATATGGCCCTAGCGCCTGACGTTTCGAGCAGCACGGACCCAATGCCGGTGACCGATGATTCGCCCCCGGTGGATGCGCCCGGCCTGCAATATTTCGTGATGGGACTGTTCTTCATCTTCGGCGGGATCACTTCGCTCAACGATGTGATTATCCCCAAGCTGAAAGAACTGTTCACGCTCAGCTACACCGAAGCGATGCTGGTGCAGTTCTGCTTTTTCGCGGCCTACGCCATCATCGGTATTCCCGGTGCCAAGTTGGTCAAGAAAATCGGCTACATGCGCGGCGCAGTGGCCGGGCTTTGCACCATGATGTTGGGCTGTTTGCTGTTCATCCCGGCGAGCCAGACGGCGACCTATGGAATCTTCCTCTTCGCGCTCTTCATTCTGGCGAGCGGCGTGGTGATTGTGCAAGTTGTGGCGAATCCGCTCATCAGTCTGCTTGGCCCACCCAAGACCGCTCACAGTCGCCTGACTTTCGCACAGGCGTTCAATTCCTTCGGTACTTGGATTTTTCCGCTAGTTGGCGCGGGCCTCATTCTGGGCAGCCTTGCCAATGTCAGCGCGGACGAATTGTCTGGCGCCGAACTGGCCAGTTACCGTCAAGCCGAAAGCGAGGTTATTTGGACGACCTATATGGGCCTTGCGATTGCCATCGGCATCGTTGCAGCAGTCGTCTGGATATTCCGCAACCGGCTCAAAGGTGAAAAGCATGAGGAGACAAGCATAGCAGATGGGCTTGTGCTTCTTAAGCGCCCGCGCTTTGGCTACGGCGCGGCGTGCATATTCCTCTATGTCGGCGCAGAAGTCGCGATCGGTTCGGTCATTATCAACTACCTCTCGACCGAGCGTGTGCTCGGCCAACCCGAGGAACAGATTGCCACGATGATCGGATTCTACTGGGGTGGCGCGATGATTGGACGTTTCATTGGCTCGTACTTCCTCCGTATCTTCAGCCCGGGCAAGATCCTCGCGTTCAACGCGATTGGAGCAATCACGCTGATCATCATCTCCGCCAATACAGGCGGCGAGGTTGCGGCCTATTCGCTGCTGGCAGTGGGCCTGATGAACTCGATCATGTTCCCGACCATCTTCTCACTCGCCTGCGAAAAGCTCGGCCCGCGTGCGGCTGATGGTTCGGGTATCATCAATGTCGCCATCTGCGGCGGTGCAATTGTCCCACTTCTTTACGGCGTGGTGGCTGATGCGACCGGCGGCAATCTGGCAATCGCCATGATTATTCCAGTCATCTGCTACGCTATCATTGCAGGCTTCGGCGTGTTTGCCCGGCGACCAGCGCAAGACGCGCCCTGATCGAACTCTACCAAGACGCAAAAAGGGCGGGAGGTCACTCAGACTCCCGCCCTTTTTCTTGCCCCCGAAGTGGCTCTAGTCTGCGCGCGCGAGCGTTCCTCCGTTCGCGCTGCCAAGGTTCATCAGCACCTGCTGGTGCGGCATTCCGTCACCGCCGCGATCGACGATGATGTGCTGCCAGCCCGGCGTTTGCATATCGCGGAAATCCTCAGCATCGGTGACGAGAGGCTCTTCCAGCACCATGCGGTAAAACTCGCGGCGCATGAATTCGGACATTTCGCCCGCTTCGACTGCGCGATCGCCGTTCAAATCAGCTCCGCCTTCCAGCGCCTGCCGGAAGACATGGCTGATATAGCCGCCCGATTTCTCGCCGCTCGCGACAAGGCTCAGCGTATCTTCGTCCGAGCTGAAAATGCCCATGCGGTCCACCCGCTGGTCGATCACATTGTCGAAGCCGCCGGCAAAGCAGGCATCAATCACCAGCAGCGTGCGCACGTCGATGCCTTCGAACATTTGCGCCAGCTCATAGTCGAATAGTGGCGCGTCGAAGAGTTCGATGGTTTCGGCGCTACCATCCGCTTCGGTCGTCATGTTCTCGACCTTCTCGCCATGGCCGGAGAAGAACACCAGCAACAGATCGTCCTCGCCCATTGCATTGTTCAGATCGTTCAATGCGCGGCGGAAATTGGCGCGTGTTGCATCACGGTTGAGCAGGGTGACGCTTTGGGGCGCGAGCATACCGGCTTCGCGCAGCGCAGCGGTCACTCGCTCGGCATCTTCATCGGTGCGATTGAGCGTATTGATGCGCTGGTAATCGGCCACGCCAACAGACAGCGCAAAAACGCGTGCATTGCCGCTGGGCGGGCGCACAGTGCGCACATTGGCATCAGCTTCACGCAAGCTCAGTGAATAGCCGCCCGTCTCACCGGGAGAAAAACTGCTCGCGGCAACGTGATAGGTGCCGGTTTCGGGCAGGGTGATGGACAGCCGGCTGTCGGTCCCATCGCTGGCGCGGAAATCGTCATTCGCTTCCTCGCGCCCATTGGGCAGGAAAATGGCGAGCGTGGTGTCGATTTCGCTCGAACCGAGGTCAAAAGTCACCCGCTGGCCAGCACGTCCGGCAAAGGCGTAATAATCAACGAAGCCGCCATCGAACGCGCGGTCATCGCTCTGCGTCAGCATCCCATTGGCGGTCTCTCCCAGCGCAACGGCGCGTGCGCCGCCGGGCGCGGGGTTTGTCGGGTCCATCGTGGCGAGGCTGAAGCCGCCGCCACCTTCATCGGCATAGGCCGATACAATCAGGCGATAGGTTCCATCGGCAGGCAGCACCGCATCGATCAAGCTATCGAGCGATTGTCCGCCGGGAGCATCATCATTCTCGGTTTCGAAACCATCGGGGCCTGTCATGCGCAGTACCGTGTCGAAACGCGCGGAGTTGAGCGACACGCGAACACGTTGCCCTGCGCGGCCTTCCATCACGTAAGTTGCACTATTGTCGGAGAGGAAGCCGTCGACCCGTTCGCCCAGCGAAATCGAGCCGCCGCTATTGCTAGGTTTACCCTGCTGCTTGTCTGCCTCAGTAAGGATTGTGTCCTTGTTCGCGGCGCTCTCGCCCGCGAACATTTCCTGCGCCCCGACAGGCGCGAGGATGACAATCGCGCCAAGTGCGGCGGCGGTCAGCAATCCAGCCTTCTTCATAATTTCCCCCTGATCAAATACAATTTCTGTTCATCCTTGCCATAGAATGTCTGAACGAAACCCGAATGTGCGCCGACGGATTGGTTAGTCTTCGGGTTAGCCCCCATTCGCCTCGCTCCACGCCAAGCGCGGTTTGCGCGCCGCCTGTGCTTCATCGAGCCGTGCACGCGGGGCGTGATGCGGAGCGGTCAGCAACGCCTCGTCCCCGTCCTTCGCCCTTTGCGCGAGTGAGCGCATGGCCATGATGAATTGGTCGAGCGCATCCTTGCTTTCGGTTTCAGTCGGTTCGACCAGCATGGCACCGTGGACCACCAGAGGGAAATACATCGTCATCGGGTGGAAACCCTCGTCGATCAGTCCCTTGGCGAGGTCGAGCGTTGAGAAGCCATCGGCAAAGCCTTCATCGCCAAACAGCGCCTCATGCATACACGGCCCGCTGGCGCCATAGGGCGCGTGCAGGACATCTTCCAACTGGCGCAGCACATAATTGGCGTTGAGCACGGCATCACCCGATGCTTGGCGCAATCCGTCCGATCCATGACTGAGAATATAGGTCAGCGCGCGGGTGAACATGCCCATTTGTCCGTGGAATGCTGTCATCCGGCCAAATGCGCTGGCGTGCTGATCTTCCATGTTTTCTTCTTCGACGATGCGCAGGCTGCCATCGGACTTTTTCTCCACGAAAGGTAGCGGAGCAAAGGGTGCCAGCGCTTCGGAAAGCACAACAGGGCCTGAGCCGGGTCCACCGCCGCCATGCGGGGTTGAGAAGGTCTTGTGCAAATTGATGTGCATCGCATCCACGCCAAGATCGCCCGGCCGCACCCGGCCCATGATCGCGTTGAAGTTTGCGCCGTCGCAATAGACCAGCCCGCCCGCTTCATGGACCGCGTCAGAGATCGCTTTCATATCGCGCTCAAACAATCCGCAAGTGTTGGGATTGGTGATCATCACCGCAGCAACATCGGGACCAAGCCGCGCCTTGAGGGCATCGAGATCGACGCGGCCATCGGCGTTGGCGGGAATGTCTTCGGTTTCATATCCGGCAAAGGCAGCGGTGGCGGGATTTGTGCCGTGGGCGCTCTCAGGGACGAGAACGACTTTCCGCGCATCGCCGCGTGCTTCAAGCGCGGCGCGGATGCACAGAATGCCGCACAGTTCACCATGCGCTCCGGCCTTGGGGCTCATCGCGACCGCATTCATGCCGGTGAGGGTGATGAGCCAGTGCGACAGTTCGTCAATCACGCCCAGCGCGCCTTGCACGGTATTGGCCGGTTGCATGGGATGCACGTCGAGGAAGCCAGGCATCCGCGCGACCTTTTCGTTCAGCCGCGGATTGTGTTTCATGGTGCAGCTGCCGAGCGGGAAGAAGCCGAGATCGATCCCGTAATTCTGGCGGCTGAGGCGGGTGTAGTGGCGCACGGTCTCCGGTTCGGAAAGTCCGGGTAGGCCGATCTCGTCCTTGCGCGCAAACTTGCCCATGCGGCTGGGTAGATCAGTTTGCGTTTCAGCCAAATCGACACCGCAAGTGTCCGCGCCGCCGATTTCGAAGATCAGCGCTTCTTCCAGCATCAGCGCCTTGTTGCCGGTGACTGTCGGGTGATCGCCGCCATCTTGCGCAGCAACAGGCGTGCCGGGCTTCCACCCGCTCTGGTTGATCTGGTTCATGGCAGCACCTCCTCAAGCGCGGAGGCAAGGGATTCGATATCCTCCAGGCTGGCGGTCTCGGTCACGGTGACCAGCAGGCCGCTTTTGAGCCCGTCGACATCGGGGAACAGCTTGCCCAGACCGACGCCGCCCAGCACGCCCCTGTCAGCGAGATCACGCACGATCTGGCGCGCGTCCGTTCCCAGCATCAGCGTAAATTCGTTGAAGAAGTTTTCGTTCAGCACACTGACGCCGGGCACGCGTGCCAGCCGCTCTGCCGCGATGCAGGCGAGGCGGTGGTTCTCTGCTGCCAGCGCCGTGATGCCCTTTGCACCGAGCAAGGTCATGTGGATGGAGAAGGCCAGCGCGCACAGCCCGCTATTGGTGCAGATGTTGCTCGTCGCCTTTTCGCGGCGGATGTGCTGTTCGCGGGTGGAGAGCGTCAGCACGAAGCCGCGCTTGCCATCGGCATCCACTGTCTCACCGCACAGACGGCCCGGCATCTGCCGCACCAGCTTGGGATCGGTGATGGCGAACAGGCCGAGATATGGCCCGCCAAATTGCAGCCCAACGCCCAGCGCCTGACCTTCGCCAACCACGATATCCGCGCCCAGATTGCCCGGAGCCTCCAGCGCGCCGAGCGCCACCGGTTCTGTGTTTACAACAATCAGCTTCGCGCCCTTTTCGTGCGCGGCATCTGCGATACGTTGCAGATCGGGGATGCGCCCGAGAATATCGGGATATTGCACCACCACGCTGGCGGTGTTGTCGTCAATCCGCGCGATGAGGCCGTCATCGTCGGGAAGGGCGGTAAGGCTGGGATCGGCTCCGGCAATCTCATCCTCGGTAAACTTCGCCATGGTGCGCACGACCTGCGCGTAATGCGGATGCAATGCGCCCGACAGCACGACGCGCTTCTTGCGCGTGACGCGCCCGGCCATCGCCACCGCTTCCCAGCACGCGGTCGAGCCATCATACATGGAGGCATTGGCCACCGCGCAGCCATACAGCCGCGCAACCTGCGACTGGAATTCGAACAACATCTGCAACGTGCCCTGCGCGATTTCCGGCTGGTAGGGCGTGTAGGCGGTCAGGAATTCGCCGCGCTGGATCAAATGATCGACCGATGCTGGGACGTGATGGCGATAGGCTCCGGCACCAATAAAGAACGGCGCGTCAGCTGCGGCGAGGTTCTTCTTGGAAAGCTGCCGCATATGCTTTTCGACCGCCATTTCGGTGGCGTGGAGCGGCAGGCCCTCGACGGGTCCGTCGAGATAAAGGTCGGACGG
>DFBR01000132.1:7773-8451 GCA_002367375.1 Erythrobacter sp. UBA3075
CCTCTGAAGAGGAGGGGAGTTTTGTGGTCACAAACTGTCGCAGAACGCCTTATAGGCCTTGGCGTTCATCAGGCCCTCCAGCTCGTCGTGGTCGCCGATGGTCAGCTTGAAGAACCAGCCTTCGTCATCGGGCGAGGTGTTGACCAGTTCGGGGTCGGCCTCCAACGCGGCATTGCCTTCCAGCACAGTGCCGGAAATCGGCGCATAGACGTCGCTTGCTGCTTTCACACTTTCGACCACGGCGGCTTCTGCGCCCTTGGCCAGATCGGCCCCCGTTTGCGGGACTTCGACGAACACCACATCGCCCAGCTGTTCCTGCGCATAGTCGGTAATGCCGATCGTGGCGGTTTCGCCATCGACTTCAATCCATTCATGTTCTTCGGTGAAGTATCGTGCCACGTTTCAGGCTCCTTTGCGCATGTAGCGATGGGGGACGAAGGGTAATGGGGCGACCTTTGCGGGCAAGCGTTTGCCGCGCACGTCGATTTCGAGCGAAGTGCCTTCGCCTGCGAACTCGGCATCGACATAGCCCATGGCGATAGGGTGGCCGAGCGTGGGCGAAAATCCGCCGCTGGTAAGAGTGCCGACCTGTTTGTCACCGGAGAAAACCTGCGCGCCTTCGCGGCCCGGTTGGCGGCCTTCCAGTGTCAGGCCAACACGGCGCTGAGTGCAGCCGCC
>DFBR01000098.1 GCA_002367375.1 Erythrobacter sp. UBA3075
CGCCCGTGCGGCGCGAAAGGTGGAAGCGCAACGACAGGCGGCGCAACCGCGCGAACACGTCCTGCGTCAGGCCCAGCACCGCATCCTGTCCTACGCGGTTGAAAGTGATGTTGCGCAGTTGATCGAACAACACGCCGCCAAAGCGTCCCGTCGCATAGGCAATCACCAGAGCTAGCGCGACCCACACCGCCGGATCGCCATCGGCGGCCATGATGTCCACTGCGCGGGCATAGGCAAAAGGCAGGGTGAGGACGACAGCCTTGGCCAGCAGCACGAACAGGCCCGCACCGATGATACGGCGTTTGAGTTCAGGCCGACCCTTGGGCCACAAATAGGGCAGGAACCGGCGCATGGTCGCCCAATCGGCGCTTTCGCCAGTTCCCGTTCTGTCGCCGAAATCTCTCACAGCCTCTCAATTGGGGATGCAGAGCACTGGTGCAAGGCCGCGTGTTATTGCTCAAGCCGTGTAGCACGCTGGTTGAAATTCCAATTCTGATCGCGGGTCAGTTCAGCCGGCATGTCGAACAGGATACGGTTTGAGCGAAAATCAATCGCCACGCGGCTGAACAAGCTCAGCTCGCTCATCCCCAGGATCATCGCCGGACGACCGGCCAGGCCAAGCTCGCGGAAAGTCGGGGCGTCGGCAAAGGTAACCGGAATATTGGTCAGGCGCATGCTGCCCAGATCCATATTGCGGGCAATGCGGGTCTGGCCGGTGATGTCGATGCCGTTCACATCGGTCATGACGGTGTGTTCCTGCGCGACACGCTGCCGCCTCATCCGATCTTGCAAGGCGGGATTGCCGATCGAGCTTTGCGCGCCGGTATCGATAATCACTGCGACCCTGATCCCATCGATCCGGGCGCGGTGAATGATCAACTGGCCGAGCCTTTCGCGCGCACGCACAATGATGTCGTAACTGCGTGATCCGCCCGCTGCAAAACTGTCGGCAATGCGCATCTCTTCATTGTCGAAGTCGAGCAGCACGCGCTGGCCCTGCAGACTGTCCAGTCCCAATATGCCGTCGGCCCGGCCGATATTACTGCCTTCCACTATCGGCGCGGTGCGCACGGTGAAGGTGCGATCGCCCAGAGCGAAATCGGGTACCATGGTGGTTTGCACCGCGCGGCTGCTGGCCATGCCGACCAGCAAGGCATCGTCGCGATCATGGAGCTGCAAGTGTTCGGCCAGCTCGGTCGACAGCACCGTCGCCTGAGCGCCGGTATCGACCATAAAACGGAATGGGCCTTGGCCCATGATCGTAACAGGCACCGTCATGCGGCGGTTGCGTTCGGCCTCCATGGCGATGATGTCGACAAGCGGGTCAATCCGCCCATCTGGCCCGATTTCCTGCTCAGGGTCCTGCGTTCCGGCGACAGTTTCGGGTTCGCCCGATCCGATCTTTTCGCCCTGGGCAAAAAGAGTGCCGCCCGAAAGCGCAACCGCTCCAAAGATGGCGAGCCAGTTCATATGTCTGCTTCTCCCGCCCGTCGACGCGTCCCATCAGCGACGAGAATGTCGAGATTGTATCACGGCAGGGTCCAAGTCCCAAATGAGGCCCAAATAATGAAAGCCCGTTCCTATAGCGGAGCGGGCATCCAGTGGCTCCATCCGAACCGATCGAACGCCGAGCAGGCATAGCCATGAATCTCGCTATAGGCGCGGTGGTGGGTCTGGCGCAGACATATGAGCCACAGAACCATGCCCGCCAGAACTGCGACCAGCAATTGGCCGATGCTCGCCTGCTCGGCAGGGGCCCAATATATGTAGGACAGCCACACGGGCAGCACGGCCAGTCCTGTGGCCAGCGCAGATTGCAGCCAGATGCGGATCATCGCGTTCCAGTTGAATTGGATGGTCTGAGCAAGGAAGGGTGCGAAGATAGCTAGCCACACCAGCCCATGCGCAACCCGGCTCGCCGCCGCCGCTTCCAGAGAGAACCACGCGCCGACCACCAGCAAGGCGACGGAAGCAAAGGTGTCCCAGCCGCTGCGCCACAACAGCGCGCGCTTGCGGTGCAGCAGGATCGGCAGATCGGTATGCAGGGGCAGGGCGATGAACAGGATTTGCGAGATCGCAATCCATTCCAGCGGAACCGCCGCGCCCATCCACCGCTCGCCATAGAGCATGGAGATGATCGGCGTGGCGCAAGCGGCCAGTCCTGCCATCGCTGGCCAGGTGATTGCGCAATAGCTGGCCGTGACGCGTTCGTAATGCGGGCCAAGTGCCTCCCCTTCATCGCGCAATTGGCGGAAAGCGGGGTAGAAGACGGTTCCAAGCGCGCCTGAGACAAGCAGCCGCAATTGCGCCGCAAGGCCAAAGGCACGGGCGAACAGGCCGAGCGCGGCTGTGTCCAGCAGACGTCCGATCAGCAGTTCGGGCAGCCGCGCGCTCGCCTGATACAGGGCGGAAAGTATCGTCGCGAAGCCGCCAAAGCGCAGTATGGGCAGTGCGCCGTCCAGCCGGGGCGGGAAGGGCAGGATAAAGCCGACGCGCCATTGTGCGATTATCATGCGCGCAATTTGCTGAGCAAAGGCGCCCCATGCCAGCGCCATCGCGCCGTAACCTTTCCACGCCAGCCATAGCGCCACGCTCGCATTGGCGAGGACAACGCCGTTCTCTGTCATGGTGTTGGAGACGAAATCGAGCTTGCGATGCGCCAGCGCCATGGGCACGATAGCAAGCGGCACAAAGAAGTAACTTGCCGCGATCACCAGCATCAGCGGCAGAAGCTCAGGCATGTCGTAAAATGCGGAGACCGGCCATGCGAACGCTACGCAGCCAATCGCCACTGCCCAGCTAATCGTGAGCGAGACCGTAAAGGCGGTGCGGATGCGCCCGTCATCCAGCTCCTTCTCGCCGGTTATGAAGCGGGTGATCCCGAATTCCTGCAATACAGCGAGCAGGGAGATGAAAGAGAAGGCGATCGTGAAAAGGCCCAGCTCCTCCGGATCGATGAAATAGCGCGCCA
>DFBR01000196.1:0-874 GCA_002367375.1 Erythrobacter sp. UBA3075
TGCGGGGTAGCGACTCTGTGTGCTAGTCCCTATGTGACGCCCCATGCGTATCGCGATTGCATCAGACCACGCCGCAACCGACCTCAAGGCCGAGTTGCGCGATTGGCTTATCGAACAGGGTCACGACGTGGCCGATCTTGGTCCCGAACCCGGCGAAAGTGTCGATTATCCCGACTATGGCTACAAGCTCGCTGAAGTTGTCGCCGATGGCACGGCGGAGCGCGGCGTAGCGCTATGCGGCAGCGGGATCGGCATTTCCATGGCGGTCAATCGCAATCCGGCAGTGCGCTGCGCTCTGGTGGGTGAACCGCTCTCCGCAGCCCTCTCGCGCGAGCACAATGATGCCAACGTCATCGCCATGGGCGCGCGCCTGACTGGCAGCGACATGGCCAAGGCCTGTATCACGGCCTTTCTCCAAACCGAATTCGCAGGCGCCAATGATCCTGAAAGCCGCCACCAGCGCCGCGTCGACAAGCTCAACACACAAGGTTCCTGACATGAGCACCGCTCCCGATACCGCCCACAACTCAGACGCGCTGCAGCGCTTTTGGCATGACGATCTGGCCACCGCCGATCCGGAAATCCACGCCGCGATCCAGAACGAGCTGAAACGCCAGCAGAACGGCATCGAGCTAATCGCCAGTGAAAACACCGCCAGCTCGGCCGTGCTCGAAGCCGCTGGCAGCGTGTTCACCAACAAATATGCCGAGGGCTATCCGGGCAAGCGCTATTACGGCGGCTGCGAATATGCCGATGTCATCGAAACTTTGGCAATAGAGCGCGCCAAGCAATTGTTCGGCTGCGATTTTGCTAATGTGCAACCCAATTCGGGCAGCCAGATGAATCAGGCGGTGTTCCTCGCGCTGTTGCAGCC
>DFBR01000196.1:906-1145 GCA_002367375.1 Erythrobacter sp. UBA3075
TCGCCGGTCAATATGTCGGGCAAATGGTTCAATCCGGTCGCCTATGGCGTGCGCGAAGACGATGAACGCATCGACATGGACGAGGTCATGGCGATTGCGAAGGAACACAAGCCCAAGCTCATTATCGCTGGTGGCACCGCCTATTCACGCGTGTGGGACTGGGAAGCCTTCCGCCGCGTCGCAGACGAGGTTGGCGCGTATCTGATGGTCGATATGAGCCATATCTCCGGCCTCGTCGC
>DFBR01000196.1:1190-3971 GCA_002367375.1 Erythrobacter sp. UBA3075
GGCGTGATCCTGTGGAATGACGAGGAATTGACCAAGCCGTTCAATATGGCGGTGTTCCCCGGAATGCAGGGTGGCCCGCTGATGCATATCATTGCGGCCAAGGCCACGGCCTTTGCTGAAGCACTGCGCCCCGATTTCTCCGATTATGCCCACCGCGTGGTCGAAAACGCCCGCGCGCTGGCCGCCAGTCTTGAAGAACAGGGCCTGCGGATCGTTTCGGGCGGAACGGACAACCACTCCATGCTGGTCGATCTCACACCGATGGATGTGACGGGGAAGGCCGCAGAAAAGGGCCTCGATCGCGCGTTGCTCACCTGCAACAAGAACGGCATTCCGTTCGACACACGCAGCCCGTTTGTGACCAGCGGTGTTCGCTTGGGAACGCCTGCGGGCACGACGCGAGGATTTGGCGTGGAAGAATTCCGCAAGATCGGTGCTATGATCGCTGATGTCATCGGCGGCATGAGTCGCAATGGCGACGAAGGGGACGCTCAGGTGGAAGAGCGCGTGCGCCGCGAAGTGGGCGATATGTGCGCGGCATTCCCCGTTTATCCCGGAAGGTAATTCTCAAAATGGACGATCCGCGCAACAACAATAATGATATCGACAAACGCATCCTTGTGGACGCGGTCGATGAGATGAAGGCGATTGGCCGGGAAGGTGTGAAGCACCCTTCCACAAAGCCTATTCTAACCGGTGCCGCCGTGGGTGCGGTAGCCGCAGGACTGCTCCCGGTCGTGACATGGCCTATCGGTCTCATCGCCGGTGCTGGCATCATGCTCTACAAACGCGTGCGGCCCTGATTATCGATGAAATGCCCATTCTGCGCGCATGACGACAGTCAGGTAAAAGACTCGCGCCCTACTGAAGACAACAATGCCATCCGTCGACGCCGCCAATGCGAAGGCTGCGGCGCACGCTTCACGACATTTGAGCGGGTCCAATTGCGCGACGTAACGGTGGTGAAGTCGAGCGAGCTAGGCGGAGAGGTCCGCCGCGAAGCCTTCGACCGCAGCAAGATCGAACAATCTGTCGCGCTCGCCTGCCGTAAGCGCGGGATTGAGCAGGAACGGATCGACCGGCTCGTCTCCGGCATTCAGCGGCAGGTTGAAACCGCAGGCGAAAGCGAAATTCCCGCAAGCCGCATCGGCGAAATGGTGATGGACGGCCTGCGCCAACTCGATTCGGTTGCCTATATCCGCTTCGCATCGGTCTATCGCGATTTCAGCGAAGCCAAGGATTTCGAGGAATTCGCCAGCACCGTGCAGCAGGCCGGATCGGGCGAGTAAGTGGCCGAGGCCGAAACTCCCGTATTCGTTCTGGTCCGCCCGCAACTGGGCGAAAACATCGGCAAAGCAGCGCGCGCCATGCTCAATTTCGGGCTGGTAGAGATGCGGCTGGTTGCCCCGCGCGATGGTTGGCCCAATCCCTCCGCCGGTCCGGCTGCATCGGGTGCGGATATCGTGCTGGAACGCGCGCAGGTGTTCGACACCACAGCAGAAGCTGTGGCCGATTGCGCTCATGTCTATGCCACCACAGTGCGCAAACGCGGCGTGACGAAGCCTGTGCTGACGCCCGAACAGGCCGCGCGCGAAGTGCCCGCGCTGGTTGGGCGCAGCGCCTTCCTGTTCGGCCCCGAGCGCTCAGGGCTGGAAACGGAAGATGTCGCCCTTGCCCGCACCATTGTGACGGCCCCAATCAATCCCGAATTCGGCTCGCTCAATCTGGCGCAGGCTGTGATCCTGGTGGCGTATGAACTGTCCAAGCATCAGGATTTGACCGTTCCCACGCAGGAAGAACTGCTCCCTCCAGCCCCGCAGGAAGAGCTTGAGGGCCTGATCGATCACTTTGAAAAGCTACTCGAACCAAAGGGCTATTTCTTCCCGGAAGGTCGCCGCGAGGCCACGCGCCTGACACTGCGCGGCATCCTGACGAAGCCGGGATGGAGCCATCTGGAAGTGCGCACTCTGCGCGGTGTCCTTTCGACGCTCAACAAAGCAAGGCGCGATTGACCCCTTTCCCCTTCGGCAAGCCTTGACTTCCCCGCCCGCGCAGCTAAATGCGCGCCTTCGCGACAAATTGGCCCTGCACCCCGGTGAAGCAGTGGCCGCGTCATGGATTTCGCCATGGCGGTGCGATGCCGGGTTGAATGGCCGCCAATTGGGCGGTCCAGCTAATGTAAGGAAGCGACTTATGTCGAAGCGCACACGCGCCAAGCACAAACTCGACCGCCGGATGGGCGAAAACATCTGGGGTCGTCCAAATTCTCCCGTCAACAAGCGTTCTTATGGCCCCGGCCAGCACGGTCAGCGCCGCAAGAGCAAGGTTTCCGACTTTGGTCTGCAGCTGCGCGCCAAGCAGAAGCTGAAGGGCTATTACGGCGACGTTACCGAAAAGCAGTTCAAGGCGACCTACAAAGCCGCGAGCCGCATGAAGGGCGATACCGGTATGAACCTGATCGGCCTGCTCGAGCGTCGTCTCGACATGATCGTGTACCGCGCCAAGTTTGCACCGACGATCTTCGCTGCACGCCAGATCGTCAGCCACGGCCACATCAAGGTCAATGGTGTGAAGTGCAACATCGCTTCGCGCCGCTGCGACATCGGCGACGTGATCTCGCTGGGTGACAAGGCCAAGGAAATGGCACTGGTTATCGAAGCGCAGAGCCTGCCCGAGCGTGAAATTCCTGACTATGTCGCGCCTGATGGCAACGACAAGGTCAGCTTCACCCGCGTACCTTCGCTGGATGAAGTGCCGTATCCGGTGCAGATGGAACCTAAC
>DFBR01000196.1:4165-10091 GCA_002367375.1 Erythrobacter sp. UBA3075
GCCACGGCTGCGGCAATCACCGACGCCTTGCGCGCCTCATCACGCACCGTATCGCGACTTGGTTTGATGCGAGCAGCCGCGCGCATATAGCCAAAGCGGCGTTCGAGCAGTGCGACCAGCTCGCGATCAGTCGCATCGACCCCCGCCCGCACATCCTGCATGGTGGAGCAATCATCCGGCATTAGCGGCATGGAAGTGTATGTCCTGGCTTTGGGGACCTATTGGCCCAGATGTTCGGTCAAAAATTCGTCGATAGCCAAAAGCATGTTTCCGCGCACTTGGCCATGGTCGAGATAGTGATCGAAGCCTTCATATTCCACGTAACGCACAGTTGCGCCTGCATCCTCCAACCGGCTTTCCATCCGGCGCGACTGGAAATGCCCAACATTCATATCTTGTGTCCCGTGGAACAGCAGGACAGGTGCCTGAAACCTGTCCGCGAAATTGGCTGGACTGCCTTCTTCAACATGCGGCCCATCGCCAATGAAGCGGCGGACGACCTGGAAATTGGTGTAAGGCCTTGCCTCCTCCACGACCAGTTCGAGATCAGTCACCGGCGCGATGGCGACCACGGCCTGGTAGAGCTCAGGGTCAACCACCTGCGATTGCAGCGCGGCGTAACCACCATAGGACCAGCCCGCGATGCCCATGCGTTGCGGATCAGCGATCCCCTCTGCCACCAGCCAGCGTCCGGCATCATTCACGTCACCAACAGCAGTTTGCCATTGCTGGAAGCCGTTGCGGCCGAACCATGCTTCGCCATAGCCGGCAGAGCCGCGGAAGTTTGGTTGCAGCACGGCATAACCGCGCGCGGCAAAGAACTGCACGAGCCAGTCGAAACCCCATTCATCGCGCGAGCCCGGTCCGCCATGCGGCAGGACGATGGCCGGCATCGGACCCTCGGCACCTTCCGGCATGGTCAGATATCCGGGAATCTGCGTTCCATCCGCTGCTGGAAAGGTAATTGGCCGCATCGGCACCATCGCGATTTCCATCAGCGGATCGCGCAAAGGCAGCAATGGCGAAAGCGAATTGGTCTCGCGCTCCAGCAGGTATGACATGCCCGGATCGACATCGCTTGAAGCGACGATGAGCAAGGTCTGCTCGTCTGCCGAGGCATCGACGATATCGATCAGCGGATTGCCCGGCAGAGCCGCCTGCAAACGCTGGGCGAGACTGGCAAAATCGGGATCGAGATATTCGATCTGACGCTTTTCCGTAGCATAGCTGACGCCAACCACGCGGCGCTGGCGGCCTACCCGGATAAGCCTGTCGACATCGACATCGGTGCGCGCCAGAACCTCCTCGCGCCGGGCCTCGTCATCCAGTGAGACACGGTAGAGCCCGGTAAAGCCATCCTCTTCCTGAAAGCCGTATGCGATATTGGCCGCGGCATTCACAGCCACCGGGCTGAAACCTGCAAGCCCGCCTTCAAACCTGTGCCAGCTGCTCGAATTGGGCGTGCGATAGTAATATTCCACTTCCCCAGTCAGACGGCCAGCGCTGTTGATCGGACGTCGCACTTTCAGGCGAATATCCCCATGCTCATCCGCCACGTATCGCGTTGCATGTTCGTCGGCGTCCTCAACCGTCCTGCGCCGATTGCGCGTAACATCAACCGATTCCACGCCCAGCCCCGGATCATCATTACCGAGCCGCGTGCCGGCGGTGGTTTCCGCAAGGAATTCCCGGGTCATCAGGATGCGGTTTTCCTCACCCTCCACATCAAGCGCGAGCACGGTGCCGCCATCCTGATAAACACCATAGGAGCCGATCGACCGGCGCGATGTCAGCAGCCGCGGATCGGACCCATCGGTCCCGACCGAAAGCTGCCGGGTGAAGTAGACGGGCGTACTGCCATCGACCCGAGTGATGCCCACCGCTTGACACACCAGCCATTCATTGTTGGCCCAATCGCAATTGGTAAGCTCCGAATTGGCTTCGGTCAGGGCCAATAGTGCCTGTGGCTCTGCCGTGCCATTCAGATCGATGACATAGAGCATTTCGGTCGTGGCATTGTCGGACGTGAGATAGGCAATCTGATTGCCATCCGGCGACAGGCTGATGTCGAGGATTGTCGCGCGCGCACCAAACCGGGCCGCCATCTCTTCTGCGCCCATTTCCTGGGCAAGCACCGGGGTTGCTGCAACCATGGCGATCATGGCAGCAGTGTTTGCCAACATCCTGTTTTTCATAGTCCCTCCTGAATTGAGGGTACTAGATCACATCAGGTCGGCGATGTGTAGTCTCTTCTGAATTGAGCAGCGAATTTCGCGAAAACGCCCTCGCTGATTGCATCGCGCATCGCTTGCATCAAGTTTTGGTAAAAGGACAGATTGTGCTCGGTCACCAGCATGGAGCCGAGGATCTCGCCGCTCTTCTGCAAATGGTGGAGGTAAGCGCGCGAATAGCCGGTGCAGGTCGGGCATGGGCAGCGCGGATCAAGCGGTCCTGAATCCTCGGCATGGCGAGCATTGCGCAGATTGACCGGGCCGTTCCAAGTGAAGGCCTGACCATTGCGGCCAGACCTTGTGGGCAGCACGCAATCGAACATGTCGACACCGCGTTCCACCGCGCCGACCAAATCATCGGGCTTGCCCACGCCCATCAAATAGCGCGGCGCATCTTCGGGCAGCATTGCGGGCGCATAATCGAGCACGCTGAACATGGCCTCCTGCCCCTCGCCCACGGCCAGCCCGCCAATGGCATAGCCATCAAAGCCGATATCGCGCAGTGCCTCCGCCGAACGCGCGCGAAGCCCTTCATCAAGAGCGCCTTGCTGGATGCCGAACAGCGCTGCATTGGCAGCATGGTCGCCGCCCGCATCAAACGCATCGCGGCTGCGCTGCGCCCAGCGCATGGACAGTTCCATGCTGGCCTCGATTTCCGCCATCGGACGGTCAGCGCGGGGGCATTCATCGAAGGCCATCACGATATCGCTGCCCAGCAGGCGCTGTATTTCCATCGAGCGTTCAGGCGTCAGCATGTGTTTGGAGCCATCAATATGACTGCGAAACTCCACGCCTTTCTCAGTCAGCTTGCGCAAATCGGACAGGCTCATCACCTGATAGCCGCCGCTATCGGTCAGAATCGGGCGGTTCCAGCGCATGAATTTGTGCAGGCCGCCAAGCCGCGCCACCCGCTCCGCACCGGGGCGCAGCATCAAATGGTAAGTATTGCCGAGAATGATGTCCGCACCAGTGGCGCGCACATCCTCCACCTTCATCGCCTTGACCGTCGCTGCCGTGCCCACAGGCATAAAGGCAGGCGTGCGAATGGTGCCACGCCGCATGGCGATCTGGCCAGTGCGCGCACGTCCGTCCGTCGCCTTGACGGAATACTCAAATCGGGGGTTCTTAGAAGCCATAGATCAAAGAAAATCGCGTGACGGTGTCGGTGCTGACGGAGCCTTCGGGCGGATTGCTGTCATATTCAATGGTCCACGATAGCCGCGCGCTAAGACTGTCGATGATACTCGCCTCAACCCCGGTGACAGCGCTGAGGCTAGTGTTCGACCCATCGACAATCAGGAGCGCCTCCCCGCCAGTTTCCACGGTGGAGTTGGCGTCCTGCGTCAATTTGATCGAGTCTGACAATTGCCAGTCAAAATCCAGCCCGAACAGGCCAGCGAGTCGGCTGCTGGTGCCGCCATCGACGAATTCGGTCACGCGATAGGCGGGGCCAGCCTTGATGGAGAGCTCCATCGCATCGGTGTCGATTACGCGGTAGCCAAGGCCGCCGGAGACAGCGTAGCGCGCGGAAAATCCCTGCTGCGTGTTGCGCTCAAACTGCGTGAGGCCAAAGGCGAACAGGCGTTCATTGATCTGATAGCGCGGTTCGTAGCGGGCCAGTATCTGTTCGCGTGAGGTCACGCCGTCGGTGCGGCGGAAATCGCCTGACAGGCGCAGGCGGTGCTCCCAATCGATACCCTCGCGCTCCAGCTCCAACGCGGCGGTGATGCCGACTTCATCGGTGTTGCCCGATGCCTGGAAACCGCCAATCTGACCCTGCCCACCCCAATTGCCGAACAGGCCAGCTGAACGGATCGCTTCCTCTTCAGCCGCAGCGGCCTCAGTTGCGAGCAGGGTCTGCTGCGCCTGATAGGCGGCCACCATGGCGTCAATCTCAGCGGCGCTATCGGGAAAAGCCGTACGCGCGGCTTCCACCACTGCGTCAACATCATCGGTATCGCCATTCGCAATCGCGGCGTCGATCATCGCCCGCGCAGCATCCGGCAAGTTTGCACCTTCGGTCGCCTCCTGCGCGGTGGCCGGAGTTGCAACGGCCAGCATTGTAGCGCCAATTAGTGTCCGAAGTCTCATCCCACGCCTGCTAACGTGTCACTCGCGCAACCGCCAGCCCGTCTTGAATATCCATGCGATGATCCCGATGCAAATCATCAGGAACGTCAGTGTGAAGCCAAGCGACACCAGAATTGGGAAATCGGAGGTACCGAGGAACGTCCAGCGCAGGCCGTTGACCAGATAGACCACCGGATTGATCATGGCGACGGTCTGCCATGGCTCGGGCAGGACACTGATGGGATAGAACGTACCGCCAAGGAATGTCAGCGGCATCAGGATCAGCAAAGGCACAATCTGCAGCTTCTCAAACCCGTTCGCCCACAGCCCGATGATAAATCCGAGTAACGAAAAGCTCGCGGCCACCAGCAGTATAAAACCGAAGGCGTAGAACGGATGGACGATCTCGTAATCGATAATCAGCGCTGCTGTGCCGAGAATAATCGCCGCCAGGATCAACGATTTGACCGCCGCAGCTCCAACAAAGCCGATCAGCGTCTCCGCCACGCCCACGGGCGCAGACAGCAGTTCGTAAATCGCGCCGGTGAATTTGGGCATATATATGCCGAAGCTGGCATTGCTGGTGCTTTCGGAAAGCAGAGTGAGCATCAACAGTCCGGGAATGATAAATGCACCGTAATCAACGCCGCCGGGCAGCTCCATTCGGCTGCCGATAGCTGCGCCAAATACCACTAGATAGAGCGATGTCGTGATGACCGGCGACAGGATCGAGCCGAAGATCGTGCGAAACATCCGCATCATCTCGTGCTTGAAGATCGCCACCGCGCCGCGCAGGTTCAGTCCGCCGCTCATACCGCCGCCTCCGCCGGTTTGTCCTCGACAAGATCGACGAAGATATCCTCCAGCGTGCTGTCGCGGATATCGAGACCGGTAAATGTCACACCCTCGCGCGCCATCAGCTGCGCCAATTCCGCCACCTCGCGCTTGCCCTTCCCCGTGCCGTCGCCACCGCGATAGACCAGGCAGGTGCCTTCCTGCTCCAGATGCAACGGATAGCCTGACAGCGCGTCCGGCACGCCGTCCAGCGGTTCAGCCAGCTCAAAATGCGCCTCGGTCCGGCCCAGCTTGGCCATGATCGCGTTCTTGTCATCGACCAGCAGGATCTTCCCCTTGTTGATGACGCCCACACGATCAGCCATTTCCTCGGCCTCCTCGATGTAATGGGTGGTGAGAATAATCGTGACGCCGCGCTCGCGCAGGGCATCAATCTGCCGCCACATATCGCGCCGCAATTCAACATCGACACCCGCAGTGGGTTCATCGAGAAACAACAGGTCGGGGTCGTGCGACAGCGCCTTGGCGATCATCACCCGGCGCTTCATCCCGCCCGAAAGTTCGCGGATTTGCACATCGCGCTTGTCCCACAGGCTGAGGCTCTTGAGCACTTCCTCGATCCGCGCCTCGTCCGGCGGGCAGCCGAACATTCCGCGCGAATAACGCACCTGGCGGATCACCTTGTCGAACATGTCGAAGCTGAGTTCCTGCGGCACCAGCCCGATCCGCATGCGCGCCTCTTTCCAATGACGGCCGGTATCCATGCCGAAAGCGGAAATTGCCCCGCCGGTCGGGCGCACCAAGCCGCACACAGCTCCGATCAACGTGGT
>DFBR01000196.1:10106-11349 GCA_002367375.1 Erythrobacter sp. UBA3075
AGGTCCACTCCATCAAGCGCTTTAACGCCGCCCTTGTAGGTCTTTTCGAGTCCGCGAATGTCGAGAATGCTGTCCATCACCAAGAGATGCCGAGTTTTCGTGCGCGCACCAAGCATTTTCGGCAAACAGCTTGCCCAGCACCAAAACTTGCCTAAAACAACTCAGAGAGGGTCGCAGAAAAAAGTAATTCGCCAATCCATACGGGGGAGATGCGGTGACCTGTCCGACTATCCATGAATTCGCGCGCATGGCCGATGCCAGCTACATCACGAGCCGTGAGCCGCTTGTTCCCAATTACACACGCGTCAGCTGGCGGTCCTTGCCGAGCGGCTTCAAAGGCTCTCGCTTTCAATTGGCGGAGAAAGCCTCCACCTTCTGTGTTGTCGCCTTCGCCGGGACTGACTTTGGCGGCGAGAACGGCACCGATTCCAATGATCTGATGGCCGATGTGGGCTTTTCCGGTGTTGATCCGGGTGTGCTGCATTATATCTCAAGCCCCCTGCTGGCGATGTTCCTCGCTTCTGGGAAGAAGCATCTGGAAAGCCAGATCACCGATGCGCTATCAATGACAGCCCATGCCGCCATGGTGGCAGAGGGACCGCGCAATGTATTCGTGGTCGGCCATTCGCTCGGCGGCGGACTGGCGCAGATCGTGGCGGCGAAGCTGGGCATCAAGGGCATTGCATTCAACGCACCAACAGTCTCGCAGCTGGGATACGACATCAAGCCGCCGTCCAATTTCCTGTCGATCAACCAGTATAACGATCCCGTGTCCGCGGCGACAAAGGCTATCGGCAAGCACCTTGGTGTGCTGAAAAACGTCAACAACGGGACCGACGGCATGGCGGCGCATTCGATGAAAGCGCTGGCGAATTATTTCGGAAGCAGCGGCGGCGCGATCCACGGCAACAAGCGGCCCTGGTGAAATAGTCAGGTAATCTAACCTTCAGGCAGCAACAGGCTGGAATCGCCATAGCTGTAAAAGCGATACCCGCCCGCGATGGCGTGGGCATAGGCGGCCATCATCCGGTCACGACCCATCAGCGCGCTGACCAGCATCATCAGTGTGGATTTGGGCAGATGGAAATTCGTCATCAGCCCGTCAACAGCGCGGAATTTGTAGCCTGGCGTGATGAAAATGTCGGTGTCGGCAGCAAAAGGCTGAATTTGGCCATCTTCATCCGCAGCGCTTTCGATCAAACGCAGGCTGGTGGTGCCCACAGCAATCAACCGCCCGCCTGAG
>DFBR01000051.1:0-3739 GCA_002367375.1 Erythrobacter sp. UBA3075
TCAACGACGCACGCGCAATATGACGAGACAATCGCCGTGCAATTCCGCCACTCTGCGAAATCGCCACCAGCGCATCACCGGCCAGCACGCCGTGATCCGGATGTTCCCACCGCACCAGCGCCTCTGCACCAGCGAGAGCACTGTCTGATCCGCGAAATTGCGGCTGGAACAAGAACTGAATCGTATTCGCCGTCAGAGCGTCAGCCAAATCCTCCGTCACCGGATGCGGTTCCATCTTGCGCCGGTCATATCTTGCGCGGCGTTCAATGGTTTGTGCGGGTATCGTCATCACACGTTCCTGCCAAATGGGACTGAATCAGTCTCGCACCGATAATGGCGCGTTGCAAATCGGGACGCTGCTCCATAGGGTCGGGCGCAATGGCAGAGGATATGACCAGCGGGGAAGCCCAATCGGCCAGTCGGCGGCGCCTCGCGCTGCTGCATTCCGACACCGAAAAGGCGGGAGAGGCCGCGCGCGAATTGTCGCAGCGCGCTGAATTCGTGCCGATAGAAGACGCCGATATCGTCGTCGCGCTGGGCGGTGACGGGTTCATGCTCGATACCATGCACGATATGCTGGACACGCACCGCGTGCTGCCCGTTTTCGGTGTCAATCTGGGCACGGTCGGCTTTCTGATGAATCGCTACAAGAAGGCCGGCGATGTGGCTGCGCGGATTGCCCGCGCGAAACCGCTCACCGTCTCACCCCTGCGCATGGAAGCTATTACCCAGTCAGGCGAGCGGATAACCTACTGCGCGATCAACGAAGTCAGTCTGCTGCGTGAAACCCGGCAGACAGCCAAGATCGAGATTTCGGTCAACGACAAGGTGCGTATTCCGCAATTGGCAGGCGATGGCGTGTTGCTGGCAACGCCGGTTGGCTCAACCGCCTATAACCTTTCCGCCAACGGTCCGATACTGCCGCTCGATTCGCGGATGCTGGCGCTCACTCCGATCAGCCCGTTCCGCCCGCGCCGCTGGCCCGGTGCCATCCTGCCTGACCGCAGCCGGGTGACTTTTCATGTTCACGAGCCAGCCAAGCGCCCGGTTGCCGTGGTAGCCGATCAGAAGGAAGTGCGCGACGTGGCCGAAGTCCACGTAGAAATCGCGCGCGACAAGGAATTGACGCTGCTGTTCGACCCCGGCCACGCGCTGGATGAACGCATCGTGGCAGAGCAATTCATCACCTGACTCCGATTGGTTAAAACAGGGCCTTGCCAAACCCAATCGCCCCCCATATAGGCGCTCACCTGCCTTTCGGGCTGCTCCCCGATAGCTCAGCGGTAGAGTAGGTGACTGTTAATCACTTGGTCGTTGGTTCGAATCCAACTCGGGGAGCCATTATTCCTTTTAGCCTCAATCGCCGGCGGGCCCATCCGGGCCCTTAGGCTTCCGGCCTGACCGGCCGACGCGCGGTCGCGCTTGCGGTCCCTGCGGGACCGTCTGGTACAAATCTCATCAGTTCATCGGGCGCACAGCGCACGACACAGGGCGACCGCCCGCCCGCAGCGGGCGCAGCTTGACTGCGCATCTAGCGAGGACCGCGCGCCCGGATGGGCGCGCGGAACACTAATCAAGCAGCCCCGTGGCAGTGCTTATACTTGCTGCCTGAACCACATGGGCATGGCGCGTTGCGGCTGACGTTCTGGCCCGCATAGGGGTCTTCCGTCTGCGCGCCGCCCGAACCTGTCGAAGCGACGGGTGATCCCGCCAGCGTACCAAATAGCGGGGCCTGCTGAGCGGAGCCATCGCCATCGTTGGAATTGTCCTCGCCTGTGAACGGGTCGATATGTCCGGTCAGGAACTCTGGCAAATCGGGCAATTCACGCGGCGGCGGCGGCGGTGTTGCGGCGCGGAACTCCGCCGTTAGCAGAACCTTGCTGACATCTTCGCGCAGCGTATCGAGCATGGTTTCAAACAGGCCGAAGGCCTCCTGCTTATACTCGTTGATCGGCTGCTTTTGCGCATAGGCGCGCAGGAACACGACCTGACGCAGCGCGTCGAGCGTCGCTAGGTGTTCCTTCCAGTGATAGTCGAGCCTTTCCAGAAGGATGCTCTTCTCCACCCGGCGCCACGTATCTTCCGGGATATCGGTGATACGCGCAGCCATCTTCTGTTCGGCGAGGTCCTGAAGTCGTTCCTCAATGATGTCCGGTTCGACCTGATCTTCTTCGAGCCAATCTTCGAGCGGCACCTCAAGACCGAGCACCTCGTCGATTTTTTCTCTCAGCTGCGCCACGTCCCATTGCTCAGGATAGGATCCCGGCGGGCACGCGGTCATCACGATGGCATTGATCGCATCGCGGCGCATGTCATCGACCACGTCATCGACGCGCTCTGAATCCATGATTTCGCTGCGCTGTTCGTAGATGACCTTGCGCTG
Organism: Erythrobacter sp. UBA3075; assembly: GCA_002367375.1. Taxonomy (GTDB): domain Bacteria; phylum Pseudomonadota; class Alphaproteobacteria; order Sphingomonadales; family Sphingomonadaceae; genus Alteraurantiacibacter. The sequence continues at coordinate 2,384 of DFBR01000051.1, forward strand.
GTCATTCATCACGTCATCGTACTGCACGACCTGCTTACGCATTTCATAATTGCGCGCTTCGACCTTCTTCTGCGCGGTTTCAATCGCCTTGGAGAGCCATTTGGAGCCGATTGCCTCGCCATCTTCGAGATTGGCGTTCATCATCTTGGCGAACAGCGTGTCCGGGCCAAATATGCGGAGCAGATCGTCTTCCAGACACAGGTAAAAGCGCGAAAGGCCGGGGTCACCCTGACGGCCAGAGCGACCGCGCAGCTGGTTATCGATACGGCGGCTTTCGTGCCGCTCCGTGCCCAGTACGAACAGCCCGCCCGCATCCAGAACGCGCTGCTTTTCCTCGGCCACTTCAGCCTTGATCTTGGCGATGGCAGCGTCTTTTTCAGGACCGTCTTCCAGTTCTGACAATTCATCGCCGATGCGGAATTCCACATTACCGCCCAGCTGAATGTCAGTGCCGCGGCCAGCCATATTGGTGGCAATCGTCACTCCGCCGATACGGCCAGCCTGCGCCACAATATGCGCTTCCTGCTCGTGCATGCGGGCGTTGAGGACCGCGTGTTGCACGCCTTCCTCGTCGAGAAACTTGCTGAGCAGTTCGGACTTCTCGATCGACACGGTGCCGACCAGCACCGGCTGACCGATCTCGTTCTTTTCGCGGATCGCCGTGGCAATCGCGGCAAACTTGTCGAGCGTGCTCTTGTAAAACTCGTCTTCCTCGTCGACGCGCTGGATCAGCACATTGGTGGGAATTTCGACGACGTTGAGTTTGTAGATATCCCAAAATTCGCTCGCCTCGGTGGCGGCGGTGCCGGTCATTCCGGACAGCTTGGGATACATGCGGAAATAGTTCTGGAAGGTGATCGAGGCCATGGTCTGGTTCTCGGGCTGGATTTCCACCCCTTCCTTGGCCTCTGCCGCCTGATGCAGGCCGTTCGACCAGCGGCGGCCATCCATCATGCGGCCCGTGAATTCATCGATAATGATGACCTTGTCATCCTTCACGATGTAGTCGGTGTCCTTCTTGAACATGACCACGGCTTTCAGTGCCTGGTCCATGTGGTGGACGACCTGCGTGTTCTCGATATCGTAGAGATTGTCGGTTTCGAGCAGGCCAGACGCGAGCAAGCGCTTTTCGAGCTCTTCAGCACCGTCTTCGGTCAGCGAGACATTACGGCTCTTTTCGTCCTTGGTGTAATAGCCCTCTTCTTCACCCAGCGGCCCGCCGTTTTCCTTTTCGAGCGCCTCCTGATCCTTGACCAATTGCTTGATAACCTCGTCAAGCGCGACATACAGATCGCTCTTGTCTTCGGTCGGGCCGGAGATGATCAGCGGCGTACGCGCCTCGTCGATCAGGATGGA
>DFBR01000051.1:3806-4539 GCA_002367375.1 Erythrobacter sp. UBA3075
TCGCGCAGATAATCGAAACCGAATTCGTTGTTGGTGCCGTAGGTGATGTCTGCGGCATAGGCCTCTCGCCGCGCCGCTTCGGGCAAGTTCGGCACAACCACGCCGGTGGTCAGGCCGAGGAAGTTGTACAGCTGGCCCATCCATTCCGCATCGCGGCTGGCGAGGTAATCATTGACCGTCACCACGTGGACGCCCTTGCCTTCGATGGCGTTGAGATAGGTGGCAAGCGTGGCGACCAGCGTCTTACCCTCACCCGTCTTCATTTCCGCGATCTCGCCGCGATGAAGCACCACGCCGCCAACCATCTGCACGTCGAAATGCCGCATACCCAGCACGCGCTTGGACGCCTCACGCACGGTGGCGAAAGCTTCGGGCATGATATCATCGAGCGTCGCGCCCTCTTCCAGCTTGATGCGGAACTTGGCGGTTTGGGCCTTTAGCTCGTCATCGGAAAAGTCGAGCAGCTGATCTTCCAGCGCATCGATACGGGCCACGATCTTGTCGAGCGATTTGACGTAACGATCATTGGACGAACCGAAGATGGTTTTGGCGATTGTCTGCCACATGGCGGGCTGTTCCTGTTCGGATAATATGAAAGATGGCCGCGCAAGTGGGCGCGGCCTGTAAAAGTCAGGCGATGTGAGGGGTTTGCGGCGCTATTCGCGCGCGCGGTCTATCTGTAGCATGACTGGCGGCGATACGACGATCACCGGACGCTGCGGGCATGGAAGCG
>DFBR01000080.1:0-4676 GCA_002367375.1 Erythrobacter sp. UBA3075
GGCGACGATGCTCGCGGAGCACTGGGCGCTGTTACAGACGAGTTCACCGAGCGCCTGAACCAGAGCCGCGCCGCATTGGAGGAAAACACTGCCCATGTTGCGCGGCTGACCGATGATGGTGTGCGCTTGCTTGAAATCATCCGTTCGGGTGCAGACCACTCGCAAGGCGATCTGGCCAATGCGATCAGCGAGGCCGGGACGCGTCTCGCAAGTTTCAGCGAAGAGACGAATAGGCTGCACAGGCTTGTCACAGAGGCGGAAACACGCGGCGAAGCTCTGGCAAGCCACATCGGATCGGCACGAGGCAATAGCGCCGCAACGCTGGAGCAGATGCAAGCGTTGGAAGCACAGATCGGCATCGTTACTGCGGAAAGCGAAAAGTTGGCGGAGGAGACCACCAGCGAATTGCGTGAAGCGATCCAGCTTCTCGCGGGTTCGTCCACTCAAGCGCTTGAAAGCCTGCGGGAAGATCACCGCGAAGTAATCGAGGAAATTGCCGGCCGGATCGCACAGCAAAGTCGGGAAAGCGTGGCTGACGCCATCCGCCGGGATACTTTCTCAGCCATTGAAGAACTTGAAGCTGCCACAGCGCAAGCCGCTGAACGCGGCCGGGAAACGACGCAATCGCTGCGCGATCAACTGGCCATTGTGAACGATCTTGCAGGCAATCTCGAACAGCGCGTCGCCTCTGCGCGCGAACAGGCAGAACAAAATGTCGACAGCGCTTTCTCTCGCCGTATCGCGCTGATTACGGAGGCATTGAATTCCTCCGCCATTGATATTTCCAAGGCGTTCGACACCGAAGTCTCCGACACGCAATGGGAGCATTATCTGCGGGGCGATAGAGGCATCTTTACGCGCCGGGCAGTCCGCCTGCTTGATCGTCGAGACTCGCGTGGGGTGGCCGAAATCTACGGAGAAGACAGCGAATTCCGAGAAACAGTGAATCGCTTCATCCATGATTTTGAAGCGATGCTGCGCGAAGTCCTGTCCACCCGCGATGGCAATGCGTTGGCAGTGACCTTGCTCTCCAGCGATACGGGCAAGCTCTACGTCACACTGGCTCAGGCGATTGAGCGGCTACGCGACTAGCCGTCAGCGGGTTCGTAGCCGGGCGGCGTGCCGAAAATGTTGATGTCGTCCACCGTGACCCAACCCTGCGAGTAATTGGCGACAAACAGCGCGCAAAGCACCGCCGCGAAGATGGTAGCGCGGAAGGCTAGTTTTCCGGGACGAAAATTGACTGGCGCGCTGTCAGCTTGCCCGGGCACCTTCTCCACCCCAGCTTCATCTGCGGTGCGCACTCCGAAAGGCAGCAAGAGGAAGGCGCTCATTACCCAAAACAGGGCGTAGATCGCGACGATAGACGTGATCTGCATTGCGGAGGTGCTCCCTAATCAACGCCCAGCAGGATGACGCGGGTTTGCGGCTTCTTGCCCGACCAGCGCTGTGCTGCCCGGCGCGCCGCCAGACGTGCCGCTTCCATGATCGCATCACGATCATCGCGGCGGCCCTTGCGCAGCTTCATCAGCGCATCGACCACGTCCGCCTGCGCTTCGACAACGAACTCCGCATAGTCCTCATCCAGAGGAATGCCGATGCCTTCGATTGTCACGCCGCCCTCGCCGTCGAGAACGACGATCAGCATCCCGTCCCGCGACAGGCGGCGGCGCATTGTCACAGCATCGCCATTGGCGGGCACGATAACATCACCATCCAGCACTAGGCGTCCGGTGTGTATTTCCGCGAGCTTTTCAGGAATGCCCGGAGCAAGGCGTACGATATCGCCGTTCTTCTGGACAACATTATGCTCGATACCATTGGCGCGGCCCAAGCGGCCCTGTTCCTGCATATGGCGCATCTCGCCATGCACAGGCACGAGAATGTCAGGCCGGAGCCAGCCATACAGCGCTTCGAGCTCAGGCCGCCCGGGGTGGCCCGAAACATGAATTTCGCTCTGCCGGTCGGTGACCATCTTGATCCCGCGTTCGGCCAGCTGGTTCTGCACTCTGCCAATGGCGAGGTCGTTGCCGGGGATCACCCGGCTTGAGAACAGCACGACGTCGCCTTCCTCAAGCTTGAGCGGATGGTTGCCATCCGCCACTCGGCTAAGCGCCGCTCGCGGTTCCCCTTGGCCGCCTGTAGCCAAGATCATGATCTCGCCGCGCGGTACACCCATCGCCGCATCGAAACGCACAACGTCCGGAAAATCTTGGAGATATCCGTTGGCTTTGGATACTTCGATGATGCGGTCGAGCGAGCGGCCAGCGACACACAATTGTCGCCCAGTTTCCCGCGCAACATCGCCCAGAGTCTGCAACCGCGCCACATTGGACGCGAATGTGGTCACCAAAACGCGCTTGCCTGTGTGTTTCTGCACCTCTTCCAGCAGCCCGCGATAGACAGCGCCTTCGCTGCCCGATGGCACCGGATTGAAGACGTTGGTGGAATCGCAAACCAGCGCCAGAACACCTTCATCGCCGATTTCAGTGAGTTCGGCTTCGGTGGTCGGTTCGCCGATAATCGGCTCTTCATCCAGCTTCCAGTCGCCCGTGTGGAACACGTTTCCGTAAGGCGTCTCAATCAGCAGCGCATTGCCCTCTGCAATCGAGTGGGCGAGCGGTAGATAGGTTATGTTGAACGGACCAATATCGAAGCTGCCGTGATCGTCATTGATCACATTCAGTTCGATGCTCTTGGTAAGCCCTGCCTCATCCAGCTTTCGGCGGATCAAATCGGCGGTGAACGGGGTTGCGTACAGGGGTACGCCCAACTCGCCCGCGAAATAGGGGATCGCGCCGATATGGTCCTCATGCGCATGGGTCAGAACGATGCCGAGCAAATCCTTTGCCCGTTCCTCGATAAATTCGGGATCGGCGAACATCAGTTCGGTGCCGGGATACTCATTGCTGCCAAAACTCATGCCGAGATCGACCATGAGCCATTTGCCTTTGCAGCCGTAGAGATTGACATTCATGCCAATCTCGCCCGAGCCGCCGAGCGCGAGGAAAAGCAGCTCGTCCTGCGGGGTAAAGTCTTTTTTCATTATGCTCCTGCGCGGCTCGTCGCACGATCAGCAAGGATCTGCAGGCCGCGAATGGTAAGGTCGGCGTCAATCACGTCGAAGATGTTGGTTTTCTCATCGAACAATATGGCGAGCCCGCCGGTCGCTACAACCTTTACCGGACGACCAATTTCAGCCTTCATCCGCTCAATCAGCCCTTCCATCATTGCGACATAGCCCCAGAACACGCCGATCAGCATCTGATCCTCGGTATTGCGACCGATGACGCTGGTGGTTTCGGGCGCACGGATGGCGATGCGGGGGAGCTTGGCGGTCTTGCCGACCAGTGCGTCGAGCGACAGATTGATGCCCGGTGCGATGATACCGCCCTTATAGGCGCCGTTGAAATCGACTGCTTCAAACTTGGTCGCGGTGCCAAAATCGACAACGATCATGTCACCGCCCACCAATTCATGTGCGGCGATGCAGTTAAGCGCGCGGTCTGCGCCCAGCGTGTGCGGCTGCTCCACATCAATCTCGAACTCCCACGCCGCTACGCCCTGCCCAGCGAACAGTGGTTCGACATCGAAATATTTGTTCGCCAAAACGGTAAGGTTGTGATCGGCGCGCGGGACGACAGAGGAATAGATGATGCGCGTGACGTCGCTGCGGTTGAACCCTTCGATCGCCAGCAATTGCAACAGCCAAGTGGCGTATTCATCACCCGTGCGGCGGGGATCGGTGGCGATGCGCCAGCGGGTCTTGATCTCGGCCCCGTCAAACAGAGCGAAGACCACATTGGTGTTTCCAACATCAACCGCCAACAGCATTACGCCGTCTCCTCCTCATCGTTCCATAACAGCGAGACATCGCCTGCGTGGACGACTTGCTCCGCACCCCCATTGGGCAAAATACGCATCCCGCCATCGGGCGTAATACCACGATAGTGGCCTTGCAGCACCTTTCCGCCGGCATCGGTCACGCGCAGTCGATCATTGAACCGGTGGCTGCGGATTGCCCACTCCAGAACGGTGAGAGAGAGTGGTTGGTCACGCCAATCCGCCAGTCGCTGCGCAAAGTGATTGGCCAGCATATCAAGCACGCCGTCAGGTCCATTGGCGAACTTGCCGTTCTCGTAACCGATATGCGTGGTCTTGCGCCCCGGTATCTCCGGCGAATGGCTGACATTCACGCCAATGCCGACAACCACCGTATCACCCTGCCGCTCAAGCAAGATGCCGGCGGCTTTTCTGTCACCGATCAGCAGATCATTAGGCCATTTGAGCAGGGTCGGTGTATGATCGAACAGGTAGCGACTGACGCAGTCGAACACGGCCAGTCCGGCGACGAGCGAAAGCGTCGATGCGGAATGATCAGCCGGACGCAGGTTCACAACCGTGCTGCAATGCAGATTGCCTTCGGGGCTTTTCCATTCGCGCCCGAGACGCCCTCGCCCGCCAGTCTGACGCTCAGCGCGCAGCCAGTCACCTTCGCTTGGCTGTGTGCCATTGCGAAGGCGTTCCAGCAGGTCAGCATTGGTGGAGCCTGTTTCTGGTATTGTCTCGAACAAGCCGCGCTCGTCAGGCGGGAAGCGCCAGCGATGCCGCCGCCATATCCGCCAAATTGCCGAGCCATGGTGTGAGGAAGTAGCCGAGCGGGGATACGATCACCG
>DFBR01000080.1:4727-5225 GCA_002367375.1 Erythrobacter sp. UBA3075
GCATCATCGAAGAACATGATCTTGACGATCTTGATGTAGTAGAACGCACCGATCACGCTGGCAGCAATACCGATGGCCGCGAGTGCCAGCAGGTCAGCCTGGACAGCGGCCTGAAAGATAACGAACTTGCCCCAAAAGCCAAATAGCGGCGGAATGCCCGCAAGGCTGAACATCAGTGCCATCAGCGCCCATGCAAGCGCCGGGCGTGTAGTGGCGAGACCTGCCAGATCGGAAATGCCTTCCAGCTGGTTGCCTTCAGCATCACGCATCAGCAGCACCGCAACGAAGCTGCCGACCGTCATCACAGTGTAAATCGCCAGATAGACGAACAGCGCGCTTACGCCGGCGGCCGTTGCCGCAGCAAGGCCGATCAGGATGAAGCCGACATTGTTGATTGAGGAATAGGCCAGCAGCCGTTTGACGTTGTCCTGACCAATCGCGCCCAGCGCACCGATGATGATCGAGAGCAAGGCCGCTGCGATCACAACCTGCTGCCAC
>DFBR01000080.1:5249-8582 GCA_002367375.1 Erythrobacter sp. UBA3075
GCGCTGGCGAAGAACATCGTCACCGGCGTTGGCGCGCCCTCGTACACGTCCGGCGTCCACATATGGAACGGCGCGGCGCTGATTTTGAACGCGAGGCCCGCCAGAATGAAGATCAGTCCGAACAGCATTCCCATATTCACGCCGCCGGACACAGCCGTGGCGATCCCGCTGAAATTGGTTGTGCCGGTGAATCCGTAAGTCAGGCTCATGCCGAACAGCAGGATCCCGCTCGCAAGCGCGCCGAGCACGAAATATTTGAGGCCCGCTTCGGCAGAGCGCTCATCATCACGCAGCATGGCGGCCAGCACGTAAGCACAGAGCGAATTCAACTCGAGGCCCATATACAGCGTCAGTAGATCATTGGCCGAGACCATAATGCTCATGCCAAGCGCGGCAAACAGGATGAGGATCGGGAATTCGGTCTTCATCCACCCGATCTTCTCGAAGAAACGCGGCGCGATGACGAGCGTCGCACCCGATGCGGCAAAGATCATCAGCTTGGCGAGCCCGGCAAAGGCATCCGCCTTGAACAGGCCGCCAAATGCGAGCGTATCTGGTCCGCTGGCTCCTGCACAAACCGCTGGTGCGACAAGCGCGAAGGCTCCGCCGAAAGCGATAGCTGCGATGATGCTGGAAAGGCGAGCAAACTTGTCCCCGCCATAGGCTGCGACCAGCACCAGCACGAGGCCGGTGAGCGCGAGAACAAGCTCAGGCGCGACCAGCACGAAAGAAGGCATGAAGTCCATCAGTGCGCCTCCCCTGCGGTTGCATCATGCTCGGTTTGCTCCAACTGCATTGGTTCACCGATCACCAGATGCGCGTCGCTTGCCGGTGCAGCCTCAGCTAGCCGCTCATCAAGCCAAGCGATGTCAGCACGCATCGGTGCGAGGAAGCTCTCGGGATAGACGCCCATCCACAGCACCGCCGCCGCAATCGGGGCTAGCAGCCAATATTCACGCGCAGATAGGTCCGGCATGGCTGCAGCGTCTTCATTGACCTGCTGGCCAAAGCATACGCGGCGATAGAGGTAGAGCATGTAAGCTGCGCCCAGAATGATGCCGGTGGTGCACACAAAGGCAACCCAGCTGTTGATTTGGTAGATACCTGCCAGCGCAAGGAATTCGCCGATAAAGTTGCTCGTTCCCGGCAGGCCAACGCTGGCCATGGTGAAAAGCATGAACAGCGTGGCGTAAGCAGGCATATTGATGCTGAGCCCGCCATAGCGCGCGATCTCTCGCGTATGCAGCCGGTCGTAGATTACACCAACGCACAGGAACAGGGCGCCCGATACCAGACCGTGGCCGAGCATGATCATCATCGCGCCCTCCAGGCCCTGCACATTAAAGGCGAACAGACCGGCCGTGACGATACCCATGTGGGCGACCGAGGAGTAGGCGATCAGCTTCTTCATATCGTGCTGCACCAGCGCGATCAGGCTGGTGGCGACGACCGCGACCATCGACAGGCCCCAGATCAGCCACACGAATTGCGCACTCGCATCGGGGAACATCGGCAGGCTGAAACGGATGAAACCGTATCCGCCCAGCTTCAACAATACGCCCGCAAGGATAACAGAACCCGCAGTCGGTGCCTGAACGTGGGCGTCGGGCAGCCAGGTGTGGACCGGCCACATGGGCATTTTCACTGCGAAACTGGCGAAAAATGCCAGCCACAGCCAGGTTTGCGCCCCGGCTGCGAAATCATATTCCATCAGCGTGGGGATGTATGTGGTGCCCGCATCGTTCGCCATCCACAGCATGGCGATCAGCATCAGAACCGAGCCGAGCAGCGTGTAGAGGAAGAATTTATAACTGGCGTAGATGCGGTTATCCCCGCCCCAAACACCGATGATCAGATACATCGGGATCAGGCCAGCTTCGAAGAAGATGTAGAACAGGAACAGGTCCTGCGCCGCGAACACGCCGATCATCAGCACTTCCATAAACAGGAAGGCCGCCATGTATTCGCCGACGCGCTTGGTAATCGCGTTCCAGCTCGCGCCGATACAGATCGGCATCAGGAACACGCTCAGCATGATGAGCATCAAGGCGATGCCATCGATACCCAGCGCATAGGCGAAGCCCGCAAACAGCTCCTGATATTCCTGGAACTGCCACTGCGCGCCGCCGATGTCGTAATTCGCCCACAACATTACGCCGAGCGCGAGGTTGATGAGCGTTGCTGCGAGCGCGATCATCCGGGCGGGCTGTGCCGCAACGAACAGGCAGGCAATGGCCCCAAAAAGCGGCACCGCCAGCATGACGGTCAGAATTGGAAAGCCACCCATTAGAAGAGCACCCACGTAACGGCGGCGACAAGGCCAATAAGCATAATCAGAGCGTAACTCGTAAGAAGGCCAGACTGGAATTTCTTCGCAAGACCACTGCCCTGCAACACGACCCACGCCGCCCCATCAGGACCAAAGCGGTTGATCGTGCCCTCGTCACCGCGCTTCCAAAGGATGCGGCCAAGCCAGAAGGCTGGCTTCACGAAGATGTTGTCGTACAGCTCGTCAAACATCCATTTGCGATGCACGAAAGTGTAGATCGGCCCGAGTTGCTCGGCGGTCCGACGCGGGACATCGGTATTACGGATGTAGGCATACCATGCCCCGACAAAGCCGAGGATCATCACAATGAAGGCGGCGTATTTCACCAGCCAGTGCACCTCATGCATCGCGTGCATCAGCGCTGCATTGTAAGCGATGGAGCCATTCCAGAAGCTTTCCTGATCGAGGAAGGCATCGTGGAAGACTTGCCCTGCGAAAATCGCACCGGTGCTGAGCAAGCCAAGCGGCACAAGCATCGTCCACGGGCTTTCATGCGGGTGATAGCCGCCAGTCGTGTCAGCGCCCGCCTCTTCCGGCGTTTTGTGAACCGAATGCTGGATATGCTCGCTCTCAATCCAGCGCGGCTTGCCCCAGAAAGTCAGGAACATCAGGCGCCAGCTGTAGAAGCTGGTGAGCAGCGCAGCGAAGGTGCCGAGCCAGAAGGCCATGTTGGAATAAGTGCCAGCAGAAGCATAAGCCACTTCGAGGATCGCATCCTTTGACCAGAACCCGGCAAAGCCCGCGCCAAGGTGATATACGCCCACCCCGGTGATCGCCAGCGTGCCAGCCATCATCGCCCAGAAGGTGAATGGGATTTCTTTTCGCAAACCGCCGTAATAGCGCATGTCCTGCTCGTGATGCATGGCGTGGATCACACTGCCTGCACCAAGGAACAGCAGCGCTTTAAAGAAAGCGTGCGTGAACAGGTGGAACATCGCTGCGCCATATGCGCCAACACCAGCGGCGAAGAACATGTAGCCAAGCTGCGAGCAGGTCGAATAGGC
>DFBR01000184.1:0-13028 GCA_002367375.1 Erythrobacter sp. UBA3075
ATGAAAATCAAACTCAGCGCCGCGATTCTCGCCAGCCTCCCCCTTTCCGCTTGTGCCACGGTTCCTGCCGAAGCGCCCAGCGCGCCGGTTACGGTCCAGATCCTCGCGATCAACGACTTTCACGGACATTTGGAAACGCCGCAAAGCACTTACACTTTTGATGAATCGGGCGAGACACGGCGCGTCCGGCTTGGCGGCGCCGCGCAGCTTGCTGCGACATTGAGCGCTCTGCGCGAGAGCAACTCAGTAACAGTAGCGGCGGGCGATCTGATCGGGGCAAGCCCGCTCATCTCCTCGCTTTTCCTTGATGAGCCTTCGATCCGCGCCCTGTCCGATATGGGCCTCGATGTAGCCTCGGTCGGCAATCACGAATTTGATCGCGGCACGCAGGAATTGCTGCGCATCCAGAACGGTGGTTGCGAACAGTTCACTCTGCGGGAGGCTTGCGCGGTGGAGCCCTTCGCCGGAGCAGGTTTCGCATATCTCGCCGGGAATGTGGTGGACGATAGCGGCAACACTTTGCTGCCTGGCACCACCATGCGCGAAATTGACGGAGCACAGATCGGCTTCATCGGCCTGACGTTAGAAGGCACGGCCAATCTTGTCTCCGCACAGGCTACGCAGGGGTATGATTTCCTCGACGAGGCTGACACCGCGAACGCGCTGGCTGCGGACTTGCGTGCTCGGGGTGCAGATGCGGTCGTGCTGCTGATCCATGAAGGCGCGGATGTCGATGGGCGTTATACTTTGGTCGGTTGCCCTAATGCGTCCGGTTCGATTGTCCCGATTGTCGAGCGGCTCGATCCGTCAATTTCGCTGGTCGTGTCCGGCCATACGCATCAAGCCTATGCCTGCAATGTGCCAAACATTGCTGGCGGTGAAACACTGCTGACTTCCGGCGGGCGTCATGGTGCCTTTGTAACCGATATCACCATGACGGTTGATACCGTTTCAGACTCCGTTCTGTCCATTACGGGCGAGAATATTGCGGTTGATGGCAGCGCGGGAAGCGATCCGGAAATTGCCAGTTATGTGGCCGTATATGCCGAGGCATCAGGCCCGGTGGCCAATCGCGCAGTGGGCTCAATCACCAATACCGCCGAGCGCGGTGAGGATTGCGGAGACCGACCCGCGCAGGACTTGGTTGCCGACGCTTATCTGTTCGCCGCGAATGCCGCTCTTGATGGCTCGGTAGATATGGCCTTCGTCAATTCGGGCGGCGTGCGGGCAAATCTCGCCAGCGCGGAGGACGGTGTGCTCACCTATGGCGAGCTTGCCGCGATGGCCCCTTTCGGCAACGGCATGATCGTACTGGAGATGACCGGCGCGCAAATACGAACATTGCTGGAGCAGCAATTTTGCGAGGAGGGACCGGCGACTATCTGCGATTCGGTCCTGATCCCCTCTAACGGCATGGCTTACACTGTTGATCGGACGCGCCCGGTGCAGGAGCGTGTGCTGGAGATGATGCTGGACGGAGCGCCCTTGGACGAGAGCCGCAGCTATCGCGTCGTCACCAACAGCTTCCTCGCAGGCGGTGGAGATGGGTTCGCCCAATTCACGCAGGTGACAGAGATTGCCAATGTCGGCTTCGATATCGACGCGCTGGAAGCCTATGTCGCCCGTGGCGACTTGTCAGTGCCCACATGTGGCCGGGTGCGCGACCTAACGCCTGCTACCTAACGCATAGGGATTAGCGCAGCGGCGGCTCGTCAAAGCTGCGCAGCTTGCGGCTGTGGAAGCTGCCGCCGACTTTGCTGAGCAGTGCGAGCGTTTCGATGCCAATGCGCAAATGCTGGCTGACAGAGCGTTCGTAGAAACTGTTTGCTTGGCCGGGCAGTTTGATCTCGCCATGCAGCGGCTTATCCGAGACACATAGCAGCGTTCCGTAAGGCACGCGGAAACGATATCCCTGCGCTGCGACGGTCGCGGACTCCATATCGATGGCCACCGCGCGGCTCTGATTGAAGCGCAATGCGGAGCGGGTGTAGTGGAGCTCCCAATTGCGATCATCAGTTGTCACCACGGTGCCCGTGCGCAGGCGCTGCTTGAGCTGTTCATCACTATCGCTGGTAATATTGCGCGCCGCATCAAACATGGCGGTCTGCACTTCGGCGATTGGCGGAATGGGGATTTCGGGCGGGATTTCATTATCCAGCACATTGTCATCGCGCAGATAGGCGTGGGCGAGCACATAATCGCCAATAGTCTGGCTCGGCCGCAATCCACCACAATGGCCGATCATCAGCCACACTTCGGGACGCAGCACAGCGATATGATCGCAAATGGTCTTGGCGTTGGATGGTCCGACGCCGATATTGACCAGCGTGATGCCGGAATTGTCTTCTCCGACAAGATGGTAGGCGGGCATCTGGTGCTTGCGCCATGTCCCGCCAGTAACTCTCGCCCGGGCGCCTTCGAGATCGCCCCGCTCAATCACCACGCCGGGCGCTGAGAAGCGTTCATAGCGGCTGTTCGGATCAGCCAATTGGGCCAGCGCGAAGTCGATGAATTCCTCGACGTAGCGGATATAGTTGGTGAACAGCACGTAGCGCTGGAAATGCTTTGCCGGAGTGCCGGTATAGTGGCGCAGGCGGGCAAGGCTGAAATCGGTGCGCAGCGCGTCGAACAGCGATAGTGGACGCTCGCCATCTCTGCGGCTGATCCACGTCCCATCGACCACCTCATCGCCGATCTTGACGAGGTCCGATGCAGGGAAATGCCGTGTCAGTTCCGCACTGCTGGCCCCTTGCAAACCAAGCGCGCCGCCATCGAGCACATATTGGTAAGGGATTTCATCATCGGAGAGACCCACTTCCAGCTCGACCGAATAGTCCTCCACCAGATGGCACAATTGCTCTTTCAGATAGGGCCGGAACAGTCCCGGTTCGGCAATTGAGCTGCTGTAGGTGCCCGCTTGGTTGAGCCGCGCATAGGAACGGGCCGGATGGGTCATCTGCTCATCATCAGCATAGCGCAGCGTCAATTCGGGATAAGCGAAGACGCCTTTTGCACGCTCTGCCGGGTCGGGCAATGTGCGGTTCTCGGCATAGCGACCAAGCGCTGCCACCAAATTGGACCGGGAAGCGTCAGAAATCGCCTCCAGCTGATCGAGAATACCGTCGATTTCACCCGCAGTGGTTGCCACAAACCCTCCGTCTCAAAATATGTCAGAAACCTTAGCCTAGCCTATTGCTCGGCAAATACCCAGTCGAGATAAGCTGCCAGCCGGATGCCCGATTGGGCCAGACGTTGCTCGACAGTCGGCATCCATGTCCATTGGTAGCGATAGCCGATCATCGCCGGAGAATCCGCTGTTCCCAATCCGTATTCAATGCTCGTTCGCGGATAGATCCGGTCGCGCAGGGTCGCGCTTTCGGCAACCCATATATCGGGATCGGCATCCCACCATGCGATCACTTCTTCCGATCCAATGCGGCGTTCCAGCCGTTCGGTATATTCGGAATAGGAAAGCTGCTGGCGCAGGATCATCCCTTCGTCCCACACCCAATGCAAATTGGTCACCTCATCGAACCAGTCGACGATCACATCATTGCCGCCCCGGTCGGTGCCGTTGCCAGCGTGCAGCGGCATATGCAGATCGGACACAAGATGGACTACAAAACGCAGTGCCAGTGCCTTGTCTTCCTGCGATGCCGCGTCGTCACGCAGAATGGCTGTAAAGCTCTCGAGAGCGGTCAGAGCGTCGCCTTCGGGCGGGTGCTCAAGCTGATCGACCGTGCGGCCTTCGGGCAGCGTGACATAGTGAAACGGGCCAGCGCTTTCCTGCCAGAATGGTGCAGGGTTGGAGCGCTGCTCATCGGGCCAGGTGCTGCCTTCGGGCAGGCCTTCCGTTCCCAAAATCGCAGCGACCTCTGCGCGAGTCCGGCCGCTGACATTGTCCTCAGCTATTTCGGCGGTGACACGGTGGCCGGTTGGCCCCCATGCAGCGGCTGGTGCGGATGTAAGGAGCACTGCGGCGGCGAACGAAAATGTGAGTGTTTTAATCATGATGCAGGCCTAGCTACACCATATGACACGGCTGTGAAGTGGCTATCAGCCAATCCCAGATTGTATCCGCGAATACGTTTGCACACGCGCGCAGCTATCCAACTATGCCCACGCAATATATCCCGGCTATGGTGATTGGATTTGAAGACATGAGCACTTCAGAAGGACAGGTCGTCGGCTTTGGTGAGCTGCTGCTGCGCCCTACCCCTCCTGGCCCCAAGATGATCGCGCAGACGCAATCGCTCGATGTTGAGGTTGGCGGAGCAGAGGCCAATGTGTTGGCAGGGCTCGCCTGCCTTGGCCACTCAACGAAAATGCTCAGCTGCGTGGCGGACAATCCGCTAGGCAGGTTGGCGGTCCGCACGCCTGCGCTTGGGCCGGGAAGTGCGGAAGCCGCCCGCGCTGCTGGTGTGCCGATCAGCTTTGACGGAAATTTTCGCCCGCAATTGTGGTCCGCATGGGATAGCGATCCCAAGACCATCCTCACCGAGATTATCGGCAAGGCAGACCTATTGTTCGGCAACCACAGGGACATCGGCCTGCTGACCGGCGATTTTCCTGCTGGTTAGGTGCTTCTAGAAAGAGAAGCGCGTTGAGACTTGCACCTTTTGCAGATCACCGGACAACCCGTTTTCCAGCATCCGTTCGGCATACATATATTCAATGCCAACATCGAAGCGGCTTGCCGGTGACCAGACCAAGTTGGCGAAGGCATTCCAGCTTTCATCGGTGACCTGATTGCCTGTGAGCATTACAGGATTGTCCGCCTTGAAATAGGACGCCGCGATGCTGGAGCGCAGATCGTCGGTCCAGAAGTGGCGATAAGCGGCAAATCCGGAATAGGTGAAGATCGGATCGAGATTGCCATTCAGATCAACCGCCGCATCATTGACGATGTTGAGGCCGATATAGCGCCCGAGGCCGTCACCTGCGGTCCCCATAAAGCGAAGATCGTCCCGGTCACCTATGCTGATGCGACCCGACAAACTCAGACCATAGCCAAATGCCGAGTCGTCCATTCCGAAATCGTCATCCGAGACATTGAGGCTGCGCACGATTCCCGCTGCCGTCAGTGAACCCCAATCGCCACTGTGATTGTAGCGCAGCACCATGTCGGGAAGCGAGTCGTCTCCGGCCAGTGCGCGTGCGCCCGCTGGCGTGGTGACGGTTGTTTCAGGCTGTTCCGCCGCGATTTGGAACCCGCCTGAAGAATAGCGGATCATCGGCTGGCGTTCGAACACCGTGCCCGGAGTGGTTCCGATGAAGTCCATCGATTCAGGCAAGGCGCCAACATTCTGGAAAGTCGACCAGGTCTGTCCAATCAACCAGTCTCCATAGGAGACCGTGGCGTGCCGCAGGCGCGGTGTGTAACTGTTGGAAATACGTTCATCGCCGCCGCCGGTGACCATGAAGTCGACTTCGACCAGCGTATTGATCGAATGTTCACCGCCAACATCGGTCGATGTGCGCAAGTTGAGGCGCGTTTGACGAGCACTGAAGTCGGTATCCCAGCCCGATGCCGTTCCGCCCACGGGAATCGCGCCCGGAATCAGGAAATCACGAACGATGCTGCCGCTGCCCACTTGGCCGCCGCTGGTCCGCTGCGAAATCGCATCCAGCTTAACATAGCCGCCCAATGTCAGCTGCGTGTTGCCGATGGAGAAGCCGTCGCGCTCCTGCTCTTCGGAAACTGCGGCAACTTGCGTGGCGAGCTCCGCCTGCTCTTGCTGAAGCGCGCGCGTTTCGACCAGGACCGCTTCGGTCTGCGCCTGAATTTCGGCTTGCTGGGTTTGCGCGCGGCCATCTTGTGTATCGAGCCGCGCGACCAGACCTTCGACCAGCGCTTCCAGCCGGTCGAGACGCTCTTCCATCGTCGGTTCTTCCTGCGCCTGAGCGGCAACAGGCACAAGGCAGCTCGCTGCGAGCAGTCCTGCGGTCAAGGCGTGGCAAAATTTTGTCCCGGTCATCCAACCCTCCTGAAATGTGTAGGCCGAATGCGGCCTGACTTGTATGTTCTTGAGGGTAATGATGGAGCGCAGTTGGCGACGCACACAATTGGCGTATGGTCGTACGACCTTTGTCTGGCAGGCATCCGGCGCTAGTCTGTCGTAGACGAGAACAAAATGGAGGATCTGACGATGCGCGACCATGTGGAACGCCCTGCTGCACCTGCCAGCAGCAATTGCACGCCCGAGCAGTATGAGGCGCTGTATCGGCGTTCCATCGAGGATTCGGACGGCTTCTGGCTGGAGCAGGCGGAGCGCCTTGATTGGTCTACGTTCCCAACCAAGGCTGGCGAATGGTCTTTCGATCCTGCCGAAATCGCCTGGTATTCCGACGGATCGCTCAATCTGTGTCACAACGCAGTTGATCGGCATCTGGCGGACAGGGGCGATACTACCGCTTTCATCTTTGAACCGGACGATCCCGCAAGCCCTACGCGCACGCTCACTTATCGGGAGCTGCATGGCGAAGTCGTGCGGATGGCCAATGCGCTGAAAGCCATGGGCGTTTCGAAGGGCGACCGGGTCACGCTTTACATGCCCATGATCGTGGAAGGCGCGGTGGCAATGCTCGCCTGCGCGCGGCTTGGCGCGATCCACTCGGTTGTGTTCGGCGGTTTCTCTCCAGAGGCACTGGCGGGACGGATCGAGGCTTGCGAAAGCCGCTTTGTGATCACTGCCGATGAGGGACTGCGCGGCACAAAGCGCGTGCCGCTCAAGGCCAATGTCGATGCTGCAATGCTGGAACCCGACCACGATACTCCGGTCGATGGTATTCTGGTCGTGCGCCACACGGGCGGCGATGTGAACATGCAGGAAGGCCGCGATCACTGGTATCATGACATCGCCAATGCCGATGACTGCCCCTGCGTGGAGATGAATGCGGAAGATCCGCTGTTCATTCTCTACACCAGTGGCTCAACTGGAAAGCCCAAGGGCGTGTTGCACACGACCGGCGGCTATGGCGTGTGGGTGGCATCGAGCTTCCACTACACATTCGATTATCAGCCAGGCGAAGTCTTCTGGTGTAGCGCCGATATCGGCTGGGTCACCGGGCACAGCTATGTCACCTATGGCCCGCTCATCAACGGCGGCACCAGTGTGATTTTTGAAGGTGTACCCAACTATCCCGATCACGGTCGCTTCTGGGACGTGATCGACAAGCACCATGTCAACATCTTCTACACCGCCCCCACCGCCATCCGCGCGCTAATGCGCGAAGGTGACGACTGGGTGACCAAACATGATCTGTCATCGCTCCGCATCCTCGGCACGGTAGGTGAGCCGATCAATCCCGAAGCGTGGCGCTGGTATTACGAGGTTATTGGCAAGGGCAATTGCCCCATCGTCGACACCTGGTGGCAGACCGAAACGGGCGGACATATGATTACCACCCTGCCCTATGCGCATGACATGAAGCCCGGCAGCGCGGGCAAGCCATTCT
The DNA here is from genome assembly GCA_002367375.1 of Erythrobacter sp. UBA3075. Taxonomy (GTDB): domain Bacteria; phylum Pseudomonadota; class Alphaproteobacteria; order Sphingomonadales; family Sphingomonadaceae; genus Alteraurantiacibacter. Next base: position 7,459 of record DFBR01000184.1, read on the forward strand.
TCGGTGTCCAGCCGCTGCTGGTCGACAATGAGGGCGAACCTCTGGAAGGTGCGGCCGATGGCAATCTGTGCATTACCCATAGCTGGCCCGGCCAGGCACGCTCAGTCTATGGCGATCACGATCGCTTTATCGAAGCCTATTTCAGCACGTTCCCCGGTCGCTATTTCACCGGCGATGGATGCAAGCGCGATGAGGACGGATATTACTGGATTACGGGCCGCGTGGACGATGTCATCAACGTTTCCGGTCACCGCATGGGCACAGCCGAAGTTGAAAGCGCGCTGGTGCTGCATCCCAAGGTCTCAGAGGCCGCCGTCGTTGGTTTCCCGCACGATATCAAGGGACAGGGAATTTACTGCTATGTGACGTTGATGGAAGGCGTGGACGAAAGCGACGATCTCACCGCAGAACTGCGCCAATGGGTGCGCAAGGAAATCGGTCCCATTGCCACGCCCGATCACATGCAAAGCACCGATGGCCTGCCCAAGACCCGCAGCGGCAAGATCATGCGGCGCATCTTGCGCAAGATTGCGGAGAATGATTACGGATCGCTGGGCGATACTTCGACCCTCGCCGATCCATCTCTGGTCGACAGGCTGATTGAGGGAAGGCAGAACCGCTAACGCCATGTCCAGCCGTATCGTCATTGCCGATGACCACCCCCTGTTCAGAACCGCTCTGGGCCATGCGGTCGCTGCGGCATGGCCCAATGCGGAAAAAGTGGAGGCATCCAGCGCGGCGGAAGCACGAAGCGCGGTGGAACAGGGCGCGGATTGCCTGCTTCTTGACCTTCACATGGAGGATTCGCACGGGTTGAGCGCGTTGATGGATTTCCGGCAGGATTTCCCCGCCGTTCCAGTCGTGATCGTGTCCGCGAGCGAGGAAACGCGCGTCTATACCGCCGCAGCGCAGCTTGGTGCATCAGCCTTCATTCCCAAATCCGCCAGCCTTGATGACATGCGCGAAGCATTGGTTGCGGTGCGCGATGGCGACAGCTGGTTTCCTGACAGCGAGGAGGAGGCAGACGAAGATCTCGCCCGGATCGCCACCCTCACGCCTGCTCAACGCCGAATTCTCGGCCACATGCGCGCAGGACTGCTCAACAAGCAGATCGCTTACGAACTTGATATCAGCGAGGCGACGGTGAAAGCGCATATCACCGCGATTTTCCGCAAGCTGAATGTTATTAGCCGCACGCAGGCAGCGATGCTTTCCGCCAAACTGGATGTGGATCAGCCTGCTGCGAGTGCCGGGCCGGGCTGATCATCTTAAGTGCCTGCGGCAGAAATCGCGCTGGCAATGATTGAACGAAGCGCTGCCGGTGCCCCTGGTTTCAACAAGCGGTGCGCCCCGATTGCGGCGGCGGCGGCGGCGGTCTCCTCGCTTGCTTCAGCAGTGTAGAGAATAACGACAGGCCGCTCACCCCAGTGGCGGCACAGGGCCTCGTAAACTTCGTCACCGCGCGCTTCGTCGTTCAGCCGATAATCCATCAGCACCAGATCGGGCGCGGTCGACATGGCCTCGCGCGCCTCCTCCTCGCCATGCGCATCGGCAACGTCCAGTTCCCAGCGCTCGAGCAAGGCACGCGATGCTTCGCGCGCGCCGGGATCATTATCAACCACCAATACACGGGCATTGGCCAATGTTGCCGGGGAGCGCTGAGACCGCCGCTTGCGAGGCGCTGATCGCCACTGTTCGACAGGCATATGCAAGGCAAAGCAGCTGCCTTTTCCAAGGATCGAAGTCGTCTCCACCTCGATCTTGAGCAAGCCGGCAGTGCGCCTTACGATGGCAAGACCAAGACCAAGCCCTTCGCGGTCGGACACGCCAACCCGCTGAAATTCATCAAAAATATATGCGACATCTTCAGGCGCGATGCCGCGCCCGGTGTCGTAGACGCATAGGCGGATATCCTCGCCCGTCCGCCGCACGCCCAGCAGCAGGCCACCGCTATCGGTATAGCGGATCGCATTGCTAATGAGGTTGCGCAAAACGCTTCCCAACAAGGCGCGATCGGTTTCGACCCAGGCGCTGGTGGAAACGCGCCGCAGCGCGATGCCTTTGGCTTCAGCCTGCACCACAAATTCACGGCTGACATCTTCGAGAATCTCATCGAGCGAGACAGTCTCCAGCTTCGGTTCGATTCCGCCACCATCAAGCTTTGAGATATCAAGCAGCGCGCGGATGAGCCTGTCGGCCGAGGTGATCGAGCCATCAAGGTCGCGAACCAGTTTACGCGCCGGATCGCGCTCGCCCACTTCTTCACCCAATGCGGACGCGAAAAGGCGGGCGGCATTCAGAGGTTGAATCAAGTCGTGACTGGCGGCGGCGAGAAAGCGCGTCTTCGAGCGAGTCGCCTTTTCCAGTGCCGCATTTGCGTCGCTCAACTGCCGAGTGCGTTCTTCAACCTTGTTTTCCAGTGCCTGCTCGGCCCGGCGATCAGCGGTGATATCGATATAGGAGGTCACATAACCGCCACCGGGCGCCGGATTGCCGATGATGCGCATGATGGTACCGTCGGCCTGCTCGCGTTCCAGTCGATGGCGAAGTCCGGCGCGCATGTGAGCGAGACGCCGCTCCACCTGCGCCTCGATCCCGTCCGGCGGCGTATTTCCCCGGCACAAGTTCCAGCGAATCAAGTCGGCAATCGGTGTTCCGACCGAAGCGAGTTCATCGGGCAGCGCGAACATCGCGATGTATCGGCTGTTCCACGCGACAAGGTTCATATCCGCATCGACCACTGCCACGCCCTGGTCGATGTTTTCGATGGCGATTTGCAGAAGGTCAGCGCTGAACGTCAGCCTGCGGCTGGTTTCATCGAACATGGCCACGACATCAGCCAGCGGGACCGGCTCCCCACCCGACCACGAAGAAACCAGCAGACGCGACGAGGAGGAGCCGACAACACCGGCAATCGTGCGTTCGGCCATCGCCAAAACCGCCTCGTCGGCCAAATCACTGTCCCGATAGGCGCCGGGCATTGCCGCCAATGCGCTTTCGGCGCGCTCCGGGCCAACGACCTGCGCCAGCAGCAGTCGAATATCGGCAATGCGCTTGCGCGTGGCGAAGGCGGGCAATTGCCCTGGCGCTCCGCTACCGGCAAAAGCCGCAGCCTGCGCCGCATCGACCAGAGAGGGTCTGAAAAGGGCCGAACCGACCCAGTAAATCACGATATTGGCCCCAAGGCTCAGCAATACGCCAGATACCAGCGGATCGGCGTGGATCTGCCAAACCGGCGCATTGCCAGTTGCAGCAGGGACAATCAGCAGGCCAAGCCATAGCCCGAAACCTGAAGCTAGACCCGCCAGCATTCCGATCCGATTTCCGTGACGGCTCACCATTCCGAGCACCAAGCCAGGAGCGAACTGTGCTGCCGCGGCGAAGGCCAGCGTTCCCAGACCCGCAAGGCTCGTGGCCGCGCCAAAGCTCGCGTAGAACAGGTAAGCCAGAAACAGCAGCGCCCCGATAACAATTCGCCGCACCAGCAGCAGGCGGACAGCGAGCCGGGTCCTGTCGCCTTCTCCGCTCAGCGCGCGGCGGAATAAGATTGGGGCCAGCAGATCGTTTGAAATCATGGTCGACAGCGCAACACTGGCGATCACGATCATACCGGTGGAGGCGGACAGACCACCGATAAACATGAGCAGCGCCAGCGCTTCATTGCCCAATGAGAGCGGCAAGGCCATGACGATGGAGTCGCGCGGCACATCGGCAGGCAGCGCGGCCAGACCCGCCAGCACGATCGGCACAATCACCAGAGATGTCAGCGCCAGATAGGCAGGGAAGACCCACCGCATGGCAGGTGTAGCGCGCTCTCCCGGTGCTTCGACAAAAGCCATGTGGAACTGGCGCGGCAGGCACAGGGCGGCGCAAGCTGCCAGCAGAGTAAGAACGCCAAAGCGCAGGTCAATCTGGCCAAGATTGAATACCTCAGAAGCGGGGGGTGCTGGGTTGTTGCCAAGGGCAAAAAGGGCAACCACGGCGAGCGCAAGCAGCGCGGCCAATTTGACGACCGCTTCAATCGCGATGGTCAGAACCAGTCCGGCATTGTCGCCCGCCCAGTCTGCCCGGCGCGAGCCGAACAGGATGGCGAACAGGGCCATCGCTGCGGTGACTGCCAGCACCACATTGTCCATCGCCACGCTCTGTTCAAGCGTTGGATCGAGCGCGACCAGCGAACTGCCAACAGACTGCAATTGCAGCGCCATATAGGGCAGCGAACCCACCGTCGCGATGAGTGTGACAAGCGCCGCCACCGCAGCATTCTTGCCATAGCGGGCCGAAAGAAAGTCGGCGATGGATGTCGAATGCTGCGCCTGCGCCTGCGCCATCACGCGCCGCACCAAGCCATATCCCACAGTGAAAACGAGGATTGGGCCAAGATAGATCGGGAGGAATTGCAGACCCGCCGTCGCCGCCGTGCCAACGCCTCCAAAAAACGTCCAACTGGTGCAGAAAACCGCGAGCGATAGACCGTAAATCCAGCCGCTTTCCCGCTTGCCGGGCTTGCGGGTGGACGTGTCGCGGCGCGCGGCGATCCAGAACAGGACGCCGAGGTAAATGGCACTGGCAATAATGGCGACTGCGATCAGCATGCGCCTCGCGTTCTCCCCTCCGCAATCACGCTAGACAAACATGCCCGAGATGCAAAGAGGAGGGGCGGCACCTTGCGGCACCGCCCCTCCTCTTGCGATCCGGGTTTGGATCAATGTGCGTGCGCATCTCCTGCGCCGCGCGGTACGCGGATGCTGTCGACCAGCCTGCGCACGTCCATCGGTGTCTTGGCCGTCATCTTCGCAACCGCGATGGCAACGATGAAGTGCAGCACCATGCCGACCACGCCGATCCCTTCGGGCGAGATACCAAACAGCCAGTTCTCCGCCACGTTTGCCGCCGGGTTCGCCAGCTTGAAGTAGAAGATATAGCCGAAGGTGAAGGCCAGACCGGTTACCATGCCAGCAATCGCGCCTTCGCGGTTCATGAACTTCGTAAAGATGCCCATGAAGATCGCCGGGAACAGGCTAGCTGCAGCAAGTCCGAAGGCGAAGGCGACCACCTGTGCCACCCAACCCGGAGGATAGATGCCGAGATAACCTGCCACGACAATCGCCGCCGTTGCCGCAATACGCGCTGCTCGCAACTCCCCTTTCTCCGAAATATTCGGACGGAAAGTGGATTTGAGCAGATCGTGACTGATTGATGCGGAGATCACCAGCAGCAAACCTGCCGCTGTCGACAAGGCTGCCGCAAGGCCGCCAGCTGCCACCAGAGCGATCACCCATCCCGGCAGATTGCCGATTTCCGGATTGGCGAGCACCATGATGTCGCGGTCAACATAGACCTCGTTTTCACTCTCGGCGTTAGGTTCATTGGTCACTTCACGAGCGCCCGAGGGTGCCGTGCCTTCACCAAACACCGGAGCGCCTTCGAACGCATTACCGGAGCGATACTGCATCACGCCGTCATCGTTCTTGTCCTGGAAGGCGATGAGGTCATTGCTTTCCCAGTTTGTGAACCATTCGGGTGCCTCGGCGTAGCTCGTCTCGTTCACCGTATCGATGAAATTGATC
>DFBR01000184.1:13045-13449 GCA_002367375.1 Erythrobacter sp. UBA3075
GTGGTGTACAGCAGGGCAATGAACAGCAGTGCCCAGCCCGCAGATTTACGTGCATCGGATGCCTTGGGCACCGTAAAGAAGCGCACGATCACATGCGGCAGACCGGCCGTACCAACCATCAGCGCCAGAGTGATGCAGAACACATCGATCATCGACTTGCTGCCATCGGTATATTGCCCGAAGCCCAAGTCAGTCAGCACCAGGTTCAGCTTCTCCAGCACATATAACCCAGACCCATCATTCACCTGCGATCCCAATCCCAATTGCGGGATTGGATTGCCGGTGATCATGAAGCTGAGGAAGAATGCTGGCACCATATAGGCGGTGATGAGCACGCAATATTGTGCCACCTGCGTATATGTGATGCCCTTCATCCCGCCGAGCACGGCGTAGACGAACACGAT
>DFBR01000184.1:13482-13616 GCA_002367375.1 Erythrobacter sp. UBA3075
ACGCCGCGCATCTGGCCTGCGATATAGGTGAAGCTGATGAAAATCAGGCAGATCACAGCCACCACACGTGCGGTCTTCGAATAGTACCGCGTGCCGATAAAATCGGGGACGGTAAACTGGCCGAATTTTCGCAA
>DFBR01000184.1:13668-16109 GCA_002367375.1 Erythrobacter sp. UBA3075
GAGATAAAGCTTGCCGCACTCATCCAGTCAGCGGCGGTTGCCATGCCGTTGACGACCGGGTTCACCCCGCCGCCCGCGACATAGAATTCCTTGGTTGATCCGGCGCGAGACCAGATGGCGATACCAATATACAACGCGAAGCTCAGCCCCACGAAGATATAGATCAGGGTTTGCGTTTCCATTGTTCCGCTCCCTTCAATCGTCGAGGTCGTATTTGCGCTCAAGCGAGCGCATTTTGACGACGTAATAGAGGATCAGGGCCATGAAGACGTAGATTGAACCCTGCTGGGCGAACCAGAAGCCGAGCGGATATCCGCCGAGCGCGAACTGATCGAGCCAGTCGCGGAACAGGATGCCGGCCCCGAAGGACACGATAAACCAGATCGACATCAGCATTAGCAGCAAGCGGATATTTTCGCGCCAGTAAGCGTTCTCATTGGCGTTCGTCTCGTCCTCTTCGGCCTGTCCTGTATCAGGTGGTGTGTCGTCGTCCATCGGTCCCCTCCTTGCTGTTATCTACGCAGCCCAGTTCGGCAGCTTGCCCGCAAGGCTAGGGGGATGGTCGCTGGGCGACGAGAGCGACTTTAGTATGAGACTAGCGCGAGAGCCGTTCCAGCCGTCCCAGCCGCGTGTCAGCGGGCATTGTGGCGAGCTGGGCGAGCAACAATTCAGCCGATGCGATGGCATCGCTCAGCGCATCATGCACGCCGTATTCGGGCAGACCATAACGTGCTCGCGCCGCACCGAGACGGTAGGCACCCGTGCCCACCATTGAAGGCGCGAGGTACTGTTCCAGCTTCAAGGTGCAGATCGCCCTGATCGGCAAAGTCGCGCCGAACAATTTCCGGCATGCGCCTTGCAGTGCTTCGATCTCGATCTGCGCGCCATGCGCTACGAGAATGCGGCCCGAAAGGCTGGCGATGAGCGCGGCGGTCACGTCCTGCACACCCTGACCGGCAGCGGCGCGTTCCTCGCCAATTCCGTGGATTGTCACGGCCTTGCGATCAAGCTGCGCACCGCTGCGAATATCGGTGACCTGCGCAAATTCGAGCGGCACCGAAGCGGTGCTGAAAGGCACCCAACCCGCCTGCAAGAGATGCGCGTCCTTCTTGAGACCATCCATTTCAAAATCGAGCGCGAGCAGCCGCGCGTCCGCCACCGGCATGTCATGATGCGGCCACGCGGCCTCCGCATATTCGCGCAAGACAGGCTCCCCTGCGCTCGCCAATTTTCGCAAGTGTCGCTCGAAACGCCACCGCGCGAACATGTCAGCTAATCCCGCCAGCAAAATTGCGCCGCAGCGAGTCCAGCCCGCTTCTAACGACCTTGAAGGCATCCTTCAGATAGTCGCGCTCCAGCGGCGAAAGATTTGCCGGGGCGATTAGATTGTCCGGCTCTGCCCCGCTGCGCAATTGTTCGGCCTGATGGTGAATGCGCATTTCGTTGACCAGCAGCAGCGCATCTTCAAGGCTTTGCGCATCGCCCTTGTCCATCCGTCCCGCTGCCGCCAGCGCATGCAGACGCTGCCGTGTGCCGACAGCCGACAGTCCGGCGGCCAGAGCTTGGGTGCGGGCGATATCGATAATGGGCATAATCGCCTGCGCCTTGGCATCGAAAACCTTTGTGCCATCTTCGGAACTTTCCAGCACGAGATTGCGGAAGATGCCGAGCGGCACCTTGCTGCGCTGTGCATCGCGGGCGAGATAGCTGGCGAAAATCGTCGAAGCCGCAGCCTTGGCGATCACGTCTTGCTGCAAGCCTTCGACCAGTGCGTGATCGCCGTGAACGCTGCGCATGTCGAAGAAGATCGTGGCGCGCAGGATGCGGTCTTCATCGGGCCGTTCGATCCAGTCGGAATAACGCCCGCGCCAGCCGCTAGCGGTCAGCCGCTGATCGGCATTCTTCGCCATGATCCCGCCCTTGCAATAGACGTAGCCGCACGCGTCCAGCAGGTCCGAAATCCGTGTGCCGAGGTTTGCGAAATATTCGCTATCAGCATCGCCCGCGCGATCATCCAGCACCAACCCATTGTCCTGATCGGAGCCGACCAGCTGCTCCTCGCGCGCAAGCGAACCGAACACCACCAGCGCATAAGGCACAGGTGGCGGCCCAAGCTCGCTTTCAGCCAGCTCAGCAGCGCGGCGATGCGCCGCTTCGCCCAAGGCCGAGGTGAAGCGCATAGCGTGGGCAGCAGAAAGACCCTGCCGCACCATGCGCGCGAAACTTTCCGGAATGCGCTGCGCCGCCGTCACCAGCGCTTCGGGCGTTTCCGCCCGCGCGATGGCCATGCCAGTGTCGATGGCGTTGTGGCCGAGAAAGGCGAGAATATCGCTGGCGCTCACAATCCCGGCAAGGCCGCCGCTCTCGTCGAGCAAAGGCACATGGCGAAATCCGCCCGATGCCATCAGCGCCATCGCTTCGGCCACACTGTCATCCGTGCC
>DFBR01000197.1:0-1110 GCA_002367375.1 Erythrobacter sp. UBA3075
TTGCCCAGCCAGCGAAGCATCAATCCCCGTCCGGATCGCCAAGATCACCCTTGCCCACGGTCCCGCCCGCCATTTCGAGCATTTTGTCGAGGCTCTTCTTGGCATCAAGCCGCAGCTGTTCCTCAATCTCGATACGCGGTTCGAGATCGCGCAGGCACAGATACAGCTTCTCCATCGTGTTGAGCGCCATGTAAGGGCAGATGTTGCAATTGCAGTTGCCGTCCGCACCCGGCGCGCCGAGGAAGGTTTTCTCCGGCAGCGCCTTTTCCATCTGGTGGATGATATGCGGCTCTGTCGCGACGATCAGCGTGTCGCCGGGGAAGGTCTTGGCATATTGCAAGATCGAGCTGGTCGAACCGACGTGGTCGGCATGATCGATAATGTGCGGCGGGCACTCGGGATGCGCCGCGATGGGCGCATCGGGATGCTGCGCTTTCAGCTTGAGCAGCTCCTTCTCGCTGAATGCCTCATGCACGATGCACACGCCCGGCCACAGCAGCATGTCGCGATCGAACTTGCGGTTGAGATAGCCGCCTAGGTGGCGGTCCGGGCCGAAAATGATCGGTTGGCTTTCGGGAATTTGCGACAGGATTGTCTCGGCGCTCGAGCTGGTCACGATCACGTCGGACAGGGCTTTCACCTCGGTCGAGCAATTGATGTAGGTCAGCGCGATGTGATCGGGGTGACGCTCTCTGAAAGCGCGAAACTTGTCCGGCGGGCAGGAGTCTTCGAGCGAGCAGCCTGCATCCATATCGGGCAGCACCACGATCTTTTCGGGGCTGAGTATCTTGGCGGTATCGGCCATGAATTTCACGCCGCAAAAGGCAATGACATCGGCATCGGTTTCCGCCGCCTTGCGCGACAATTCCAGAGAATCTCCGACAAAATCCGCTAAATCCTGCAATTCGGGCTTCTGGTAATAATGCGCGAGGATCACCGCATTGCGCTCCTTACGCAGGCGGTCGATCTCTTCGCGCAGGTCAATGCCTGCAGGAATGGCGGTCTGGTCGGTCATGTTGTGGCCTCGTCAATTGGCATTTGTCTGCGCTTATAAGCAGAACGCGGCGAGATGCGAGGCTGTTCCTTTTGGGCGGTGTATAGAGGCAGTGC
>DFBR01000197.1:1130-7329 GCA_002367375.1 Erythrobacter sp. UBA3075
GGTTTGCCTTGCCCCTGGTTTGCAATGCCGGGGCAAGCCTCTATGGTCATGGGCTCTTCCCAATTTCGCCATCTATGCCGCGCAGCAGGTCGCCGCGCGAAGATGATGGCCAGGAGCCTGATGCGTGACACAGCAAATACCGGTAACAAACGCGGGTGACGCTCCGGTTGACCCGCCACTGGTAGATTTGCCTATCGAAACGTGCAGCAAGGGCGGCTTTTACGATGGCTTTAGCCGTCAGGTCGCCATCCCTTCCAAGATCATCGTTTCCCTCCTCATCATGTGGGCGATTTTCTTTCCGGTGCAGGCCAATGAAGCGCTGACCGCCGCGAATTCATCGATAATTTCGACCTTTAGCGGTTGGTATGTCTATCTGGTGGCGGCCGTCATGGTCGTTGCTCTGGCGCTGGCGATAATTCCGCAGACAGGCAGCTTGCGTATCGGCAATCCGGGGGAGACTCCGGAATTTGGTCGGTTCAGCTGGTTCTCCATGCTGTTTGGCGCAGGCATCGGCATTGGCATGCTGACCTATTCGACCGGCGAGCCGCTGGCGCACTTTGCCAACAACCCCGATATCATTCGCGGAATGTCTGAGCCGCTGTCACAAGAGGCGGTGCGTACGGCCTATATCTATAGCTTCCTGCACTGGGGATTGGCCGCCTGGGCTATCTATGGGGTTGTTGGCCTTGCCATCGGCTATGTCGCCTATCGCCGGAACCTGCCGCTGACCATCCGCTCTGCGCTCGCGCCGCTGTTTGGCAAAGTGATGTCGGGCAATGCTGGGCATGTGGTCGATATTGTCGCAGTGGTCGCCACCATTCTGGGCGTTGCTGTCACAATGGGATTGGGAGTCGAACAATTCGTCGCCGGGCTATACCGGCTGGGGCTAGGCGAATGGCTCATAAATGCAGAAGGCAGCTCCACGCCTGTTGCCATTGTCGTGTCGCTGATCCTGCTGGTTGGGGCATCTACTCTCAGCGCATTGTCGGGCGTCGGTCGCGGGATCAAATGGCTGTCCAACCTCAATATGGGCCTGTCCTTCGCGCTGCTCGCTCTGTTTGCCATAGTCGGATCGGGCCTGCTGGGTCTCGAACTACTGGGGACGGGCATTTACGATTACATCCGCACCTTGCCCCAAACAGCGCTGACACTGTTCTCCTCTGATGGCAGCGAGACGGGCGATGCGCTGGTGCAATGGCAGCTCGACTGGTCGGTATTCTATTGGGCGTGGTGGATTGCCTTCGCGCCTTTCGTGGGCATGTTCATTGCCCGCATTTCGCGCGGACGCACGGTGCGCGAATATGTGCTGGGCGTTTTGCTGGTGCCGTCGCTGATGTGCTTTGTGTGGATGACGCTGGTGGGCGGCACGGCGATTGATCTGGAGCTGAGCGGCGCGGCTGGCGGCAGCATTGTCGGCGCGAATATGTCCGACCAATTGTTCGCCACGCTGGCAGTCCTGCTCGATCCGGCGATGGCCTCAATCGTGTCCGGCCTCGTGGTGCTGCTGCTGATGACATACCTCATCACCAGCGCTGATAGCGCGATCCTGATCGTCAACACCATCAACGGCGCGGGCGAGAATGAAGGGCGGCGGGGCACGCATATCCTGTTCTGGGGCGCGGCCTTGGCGTTTGTGGTTGGCTCCATGCTGATTATCGGCGGAATCGATGCCATCCGTATCACCATGATAATCGGCGCACTTCCTTTCTCGGTCGTGGTGGCGCTGATGGCGATTTCCATCGTCAAGGCGATCGCCTTTGACATCATCCGCAAACGGCATGGCGTGCCTACTACTGCGCTGGCGTGTGAGGATTGGGGGGCGGGTAAGTAGCAATTTAAGTTGTGAGCATGACGTCAATCGACTGATTACGAAAAAGCTTCGCTACACTTGAATTGCACTTCGAAATTGCGCGAAAAAAACGCGATCAATTTACTAATAAAATTCGACGCACTATAAAAGTTCAGAACAATTCTATTGTTATTCCATTTTTACATAGCTGACAATTTGATTGTGGTTATTTTGCAACAGCAAGAATAGCAGTCTGGGAAAACCGGGCGCTTGCTGTGGAATCCTGACCAGCGGGTCGCTATTCGTCTGCGCACGGGCGAGAATTCTTTTCGCCGTATTCAGATCAAGATTGCACCGCATTCGCTTTTTCGCGGCGTGATCGCTTCACTGTGACCTCAAGGGGCCCCTTACATGTTGAAACTCACCAGCGGCGCGTCAATCGGCGCGCTTGCCATCGCAATCGCTACGCCTGCCATGGCGCAGGATACCGGCCCACAGGGAGCTGGCGAAGAAGCCGCGCAGGAACGTACCGGCGGCGTCGGCACCATTGTCGTGACCGCGCAGAAGCGCGAAGAAGACTTGCAGGATGTTCCGATCAGCGTGCAGGCGCTCGGTGAAGAAGGCTTGCAGGAACTCGCGATTGCGACTTTCGACGATTACCTCGATCAACTGCCCAGCGTGACCGCAGGCGGCAGCGGCCCAGGCCAGTCGACCATCTACATTCGCGGCCTTGCCTCGACCACGCCGAACTTGACGACGGCTGGTGTTGCTGGCCTTGCTCCCAACGTCGCGCTCTATCTGGACGAGCAGCCGCTCGCGCAGCCGGGCCGTAATCTCGACGTTTACGCAGCTGATCTTTCGCGCATCGAAGTGCTGTCTGGTCCGCAAGGCACGCTGTTTGGCGCAAGCTCGCAGGCAGGCGTTGTGCGCCTCATCACCAACAAGCCGAGCCTTGCCGGTTTCGACGCTGGTGCATCCGCTGGCGTGTCCTTCACCCGCGATGGTGAAACAAGCTACAATGCCGAATTGATGCTGAACGTGCCGGTCACCGACAGTTTTGCACTGCGCGGCGTTGTCTACCTTGACCACCAGGGCGGCTATATCGACAATGTCCCGGGCACCCGTGACCTGACCGAAAGCGCTCGCTTCCGTCCCGAAGGCACGGTGCGTTCGAACGGTACGCCGGTCAGCGCGCTGCGCGCCGGTTTCCAGTCGACCGACGATCCCTTGACTGCCTTCAACGAAAACCCGGTCAACAATCCGAATGTCAACTTCCTTGCCGCCGACAATGCCGGCATCGCGCAGGACGACTTCAACGACACGCAGTACTCTGGCTTCCGTGCCACCGCGCTGTGGGAAATCACTCCTGACTGGACCATCACTGTCGCGCATTCGCGCCAGAGCGTGGAATCGGACGGCGTTTTCTTCGCTGATCCGGAACTGCCGGGCGGTCTTGACGAGCTGGAAGTCCAGCGTTTCGAAGAAGACCGTCTGGAAGACAATTTCTCGAACACCAGCTGGACGGTCGAAGGCCGTCTGGCGATGCTCGATGTGGTCTACACCGGTGCCTACACCGACCGCGAAACCGACCAGCGCGTTGATTACACCGACTATCTCTTCGTCGGTCAGTATCTGCCCTATTACATCTGTGATGGCGGCGTGAGTTATCCCGGCGCGGGCGGCCCGAGCGGCACGTGTCAGGCCCCGAACCTGTATGTGACATCTGTCTCTGACACGACCGTGTTCACGCAGGAACTGCGCTTTGCCACACCGTCTGATTGGCGCGTGCGGGCGCAGGCTGGCGGCTTCTATTCCGATCTGCAGCTGGAAGAGCGCAACGATTTTGCCTATCCCGGCAATGTGATCGCGCAGCCGTTTGGCCCGTTCAAGCCGAACTTCCCGCAGACCGGCTTCACCACCGATGCGGGCCCGTTCCCGGCTGATACGATCTTCCGCAATGACATTCGCCGGACCGACGAACAGCTCGGCTTCTTTGGTGAAGTCAGCTTTGACATCGTGCCTGACCTGCTGACCATCACCGGCGGCGTGCGCTATTACGACATCGAAGTGGATTTCGAAGGCAGCGCCAACGGTTCGTTCTGCAACAGCTTCAGCGCGGAAGACCAGAACGCCTTCGGCACCGATATCAACGATCTGTATGACGGGGACGGCCAGTTCACCTTCATTGGTTCGTGCTCGGCTGCACTGCGCCAGACCTTTGACCTGAACGATTCGCTGGCGGACATTCAGGCGGCCGGCCTTTCGGCTACGCAGGCGCAGCAAGTGTTCAACTCGGTTCGCGCTCCTGATGTGGCCGCAACCAGCGGCACGATCTTCAAGGGCACGCTGACGTTAACACCGACCGAAGATACGCTGTTTTACGCGACCTATTCGGAAGGTTTCCGTCCGGGTCTGCTCAACCGTCCGGGCGGCGCGACCAATGGCGCAGGCTTCACCGTTCCGTTCGAGCTCGAAACCGATGAGGTGCAGAACTACGAATTGGGCTGGAAGCTCGACCTGATCGACGGCCAGTTGCGTTTCAACGGCAGCGCCTTCTATGTCGACATCAGCAATCTGCAGACGACCATTTTCGATCCCAGCATCACCAATCTGTTCTTCTCGGACAATGCGGCCGATGCGGAGATCTACGGTCTGGAAGCTGATTTCACGGTTGCGCCTTACGCGACGCCGGGTCTGACGATTGCGGGTGCCTTCTCTGTTCTCGATACCGAGATCACCGAAGTGCTCACGCCGACGAATGACGTGCTGGTGGGCGAACCGCTCGCCTTCGCGCCGGAATTCCAAGGCAACATCCGCGTGCGTTACGAATGGGATTTGTCGAGCACGCTCGAAGCCTTCGTCATGCCGCAGGTCACCCACTCGGCATCGAAGTTCACCGACATCATCGAAATCAACAAGCTTGAGCTCGACAGCTACACCGTTGTCGATCTCGCGGCTGGCGTGGTCGCCGATGAATGGCGCTTTGAAGTGTTCGGCGAAAACCTGTTTGACGAGCGCGCGCAGATTTCGGGCAATTACGTGAATGACCGTCCTCGCATCTCGGTCAATCGTCCGATGACCGTGGGCTTCCGGGTCTCTTACGACTACTGATCCGCGCTCACTTTTGAGACACAGAGCGGCGGGAGCGAACGACAGGTTCGCTTCCGCCGCTTTGCTTTGTAAGAAGCCCGGGCTTTGTTAAAGGCGCATGATGGCGACGTTTGAAGAGCAATTGGCGGCGGCGCAAAAGGCGTTGCAGGCGGGTGATTTCGCACGCGGTCTGGCGCAGGCCGAAGCGGTGCTGGCCGATGCTCCTGACAATGCCGAGGCGCTGTATATGGTAGCAGTCGCTCAGCGTTATCTCCGCCAATTCGGTCAGGCGGAAGATGCGCTGGCGAGACTTCACGCAGCCATGCCCGAATATGGCCGCGCGTGGCAGGAGGCGGGGCATCTCACCAAGGCGCAGGGCCGCACTGGTGATGCAATTGCCGCTTTCACCCGCGCGACCCGCTTCAATCCCGCGCTGGAGGCAAGCTGGCGCGCTCTTGCCGAATTGCAGTCCGGGGCGGAAGGAACCGCGGCGAAAGCGCAGGCGGACAGGATTGCTGCTCTGCCGCGCGAACTGGTTGCGGTGACCAATCACCTCCATGAAGGTCGCCTGCTGCGCGCCGAGGAAATCTGCCGCCACTTCCTGCGGACCAATCCGAAATCGGTCGAAGGAATGCGTCTTCTGGCGCAGATTGGGATCAAGCTGGGCATCCTCGACGATGCCGAGTTTCTGCTCGAAAGCGCGCGCGTGTTTGAACCCGCCAATGTGCAGGTGCGGCTCGATTATATCGACGCGCTGCGACGGCGGCAGAAATTCGGCTCGGCCCGCGAAGAGGCGCAAGGGCTGTATGAGAGCGATCCGGACAGCCCGCTGTTCCAGTCGCATCTCGCCATCGAATCCATGCAGACCGGCGATTACGACCGCGCCTTTGCACTATTCGACAAAGTGCTGGAAAAACTCCCGTCCGATCCCGCCACGCTCACCAGCCGTGGCCATGCGCTCAAGACCACGGGCCGCACCGATGAAGCGGTCGAAAGCTACCGCGCAGCCTTCGCAGCCAAGCCCGACCATGGCGATGCCTGGTATGCGCTGGCTAACCTCAAGACTTACAAATTCAGCGATGCGGAGATCGCCGCAATGGAAGCGCAGGCGGCGCGGCCAGATCTGGCCTTCATGGACCGCGTGCACCTCTCCTTCGCGCTCGGCAAAGCGCATGAGGATCGGGGGCAATATGAAGCCAGCTTCGGCTATTACGAGGCGGGCAATGCGCTGAAACGCGCGCAGACTCGCTATGATGCTGACCGGATGAGCGAGGAGCTGGCGAAGCAGCGCGAGTTCTGCACGCCGGAACTGTTCGCCAA
>DFBR01000197.1:7400-10217 GCA_002367375.1 Erythrobacter sp. UBA3075
CACAGCCAAGTCGATGGCACGATGGAATTGCCGGATATCCTCGCGCTCGCCCACCGTCTGCGCGGACGCAAGGCGGGGCAGTCACTCTACCCGGAGGTGCTGCATGATCTCTCTGGCGAGCAGCTCAGCACATTTGGCGAGCAATATATTGAGAACACGCGCATTCACCGGCAGGACGCGCCGTTCTTCATCGACAAGATGCCGAACAATTTCCGCCACATCGGGCTGATCCATCTGATCTTGCCCAATGCCACCATCATTGACGCGCGCCGTGCGCCGATGGATTGCTGCTTTTCCGGCTTCAAACAGCTGTTCGCTGAAGGGCAGGAGTTCACCTACGGCCTCACCGAAGTGGGCCGCTATTACGCCGACTATGTGGAACTAATGGACCATTGGGACACGGTGTTGCCCGGCAAGGTCTTGCGGGTGCAACATGAAGATGTACTCGACGACCCGGAAGGCCAGATCAGGCGGCTGCTCAACCATTGCGGCCTGCCGTTTGAAGAGGCCTGCGTGAACTTCCACCAGACCGACCGCGCGGTGCGCACCGCCAGCAGTGAACAAGTGCGCAAGCCCATCAATCGCAGCGGGCAGGGCGCGTGGGAGCCGTTTGATCCGTGGCTTGGCGAATTGCGAGAGGCGCTGGGCGACCTCGTCTGATATCAGCGGACCGTCCAGACCTCGCCTGACAGCGCGACCTCGCCCCGGCGTTCCATCGCGATCAGATGGGCGTGCACGCTTTGTGCGGCGGCGGGCCACAGGAGCTGATCCACGCCTTTGTACATCAGCGGGACCATCGCCGTGATCGAGCGCGCTTCCTCTACCAGCAGCTTTGTAATCTGCCGTTCGCGCGCGCGGCGGTGACCCATCATGCCGCGCACCAGCTGGCGCGGCTTTTCGATGGCAGGGCCGTGGGCCGGGTAATAAATGCGGTCCTCGCGCCCATACAGCAGGGCGAGGCTGGCGAGATAATCATCCATGTCGCCATCGGGCGGGACGATGACGCTGGTGGACCAGCCCATCACATGATCGCCGGTCAGCAGCGCGCCGCTTTCTTCCAGTGCAAAGCACAGATGGTTGGAAGTGTGCCCCGGCGTGGCCACGGCGCGCAGAGTCCAGCCCATGCCGGTCATCGCCTCGCCATCCTCCAACACGCGATCGGGCGCATAGCCCTTGTCGAACGGCGCATCCACGCGCGGCGCGTCGCTTTCGATCACCAGCGGCGCGCAGCCAACGATAGGCGCGCCGGTTGCCTCAGCCAGAGGCGCGGCGGCGGGAGAGTGATCGCGGTGCGTATGGGTACACATGATCGCGGCCACCTTGCGCCCGCCAATCGCGCGGGTGAGAGCGTCGAGATGTTCAGCTTCAGCAGGTCCGGGATCGACTACGGCGACGTCCTCAGTACCCACAAGATAGGTCTGTGTACCCGTATAGGTGTAGGGTGATGCATTGGGCGCCAGTACGCGCGCGATAAGCGGCTCGACCTGATCGAGATCACCGGTGGGCCATGTACTCGGATCATGGGGTTGCTGTGGAATTGCCATATGCGCCATATGGCTTGGCAGGAGGCGAATGCCAATGATCGATCAGTCCATTCTTGTCCTGGATGAAGGCACCACCAGCTCGCGGGCCATGCTGTTTGGGCAAGACGGGAGCCAGCGCGGTGTCGCTCAGGCGGAACTGACGCAGCATTATCCCCGCTCTGGCTGGGTCGAGCATGATGCCGCCGAGATTTGGAACAAGACCCTCGCCTGCGCCCACGACATGGTGGAGCAGGCGGGCGGGGCAGCTCGGATTGCTGCGATTGGCATTACCAACCAGCGCGAGACGGTCGTCGCTTGGGACAAGCATAGCGGCGAGCCCTTGGCGCGCGCCATCGTCTGGCAGGACAGGCGGACGGCGGATTTCTGCGCGGCGCTGAAAAAGGCGGGGCATGAGGAGATGGTGCAGACCAAAACCGGTCTGCTGCTCGATCCCTATTTCTCCGGCACCAAGATGCGCTGGCTGCTCGATAATGATGAGGCCGTGGCGCAGGCCGCGCGCGATGGCAGGCTGGCGCTGGGAACGGTGGAAAGCTGGCTGGCATGGAAGCTGACCGGCGGCAAGGCTCATATCACAGATGCCAGCAATGCCAGCCGCACAATGCTCATGGCGCTCGACGGGGGCAGCTGGGACGATGAGTTGTGCGACCTTCTTGGCGTGCCGCAAGCTGCTTTGCCGCAAGTGGTTGATTGTGCAGGCGAGCTTGGCTTTACGCATGCAGACCTGTTCGGCGCCCCGATCCCGATTTGCGGCATGGCGGGCGATCAGCAGGCGGCAACCATCGGGCAGGGCTGCCTGTCTCCCGGCGAAACCAAAGCGACCTATGGCACTGGCGCATTCGTGCTCGGCAATACCGGCAGCATTGTTCCGCAATCGCAAAACCGGATGCTCGGCACGGTGCTCCACCAGCTTGATGGCAAGCGGCATTATGCCCTGGAAGGCGCGGTCTTCGTCGCGGGAAGCCTCATCAAATATCTGCGCGACACGCTGGGACTGATCGCGAACGCAGAAGAGACTGAGGAACTGGCGCGTTCGATTCCGGACAATGGCGGCGTGGTAGTGGTGCCGGCCCTGTCAGGTCTGGGAGCACCGCATTGGCGCCCCGATGCACGCGGGATCATTTCGGGCCTCGGTTTCGACACGGGCCGCGCGCACATCGCGCGTGCCGCTCTGGAATCGATGGCGCATCAGACTCGCGACCTCGCAGTTGCCTTTGCGGCCGACGGGGCAGAGTGGAAGAAACTCAAGATCGATGGCGGGATGGCGGCGAACAGC
>DFBR01000197.1:10383-16230 GCA_002367375.1 Erythrobacter sp. UBA3075
GACGCGGCTCTGGCGAAGGTCTAGCGGGCGCAGACTTCAGGCGCAGCGGTCAGTCGGAAGCGAAGGCCTTACCCAGCCGGTCTTGCAGGCGGCCGACCGCATCATCGGGTTCTGCCTGCTCATCAGCCCACGCCTGATCCAGCCGTTCAACGCGGTCATAAAGCGCAACAGATCGCGCGATCACATCATTGATGGCAGGGTCCATCAGCGCAAGGTCCTCGGGATTGGCTCTGGGCTGCGGCGGGGGCAGGCGGCCATGCTGCCGCAGCTGGTGTCCGCTCATCTCACCGGCAAAAAAGGCGCGGTGATTGAGCAGCCACGCCATCACATGCATCAGAGTTGTTGTGGTCCGCAGCGTGACGCAGGATAGTGCTACGTTCAAATTACTGCCTTGCGCATGGCCCGATGTTTCGTGCCGAGCGAAATCGAATTCCGCGCGGGCTTCCTCTGCAAGCAGCAGCGCTTCGTCATAAAGTCTGTTGACGATAGTGGCCGTGATGGGCTCGTGGATGTGTTGGGGCATTTCCATATTGGCATCAGATTAACGCGAAGAGTGCCGCCTTTCCAGCAGCCCCGCGGCCAATTTGCCCGCCTGTCCCAGCGGGGCACGGTATGCGGGCGCAAAGTTTCGCGTCTTCAGGCGATGATGTCGGGTGTTAGATAATCTTCCAGAACACTGATCTGATCGCGCAGTTTCAGCTTGCGCTTTTTCAGCCGAGCGACCTGCAACTGGTCCGGCCCGCCGGTCTCCAGCAGAGCAGAAATGGCGATGTCGAGGTCGCGGTGCTCAGATTGCAACGCCGCGAGACGCTTTTTCATTTCCGCTTCGGTCACTGAAAAATTCCCTCGTTGCCGATACTTGTCCGGCGACCCATTCGCGGCGCACCTGCCTTATAGGGCATTTCATCGAGATGCCATTTGGCAATTTAAAACGAATATGATTTTATGACAATCACGCGGCGCTCGTCGCACTGGCGAGTCGCCGCTTGCAGCGGCCTCGCGGCGTATCCATCGCCCTGGTCGCTCCCCCCTCGCGGGCGGATTGCCGCTCGCGATAGATAGGTAAGGAGACGAGCTTATGGATTCTTCACATGTCAGCGCCCTTCAGGCAAAGCACGAGGGGCTTGAAAGCCAGCTCAGGCAGGAAATGAGCCGCCCGGCTCCCGACGATGTGAAAATTCAGGCACTCAAGAAAGAAAAACTGCGCCTGAAAGAGGAAATCGCACTGAACTGATGTGCTGATTTGCGCCAATGCCCGCCTCACCCGATGAGGCGGGCAATTTGCAAAACCATTTGCGTGCTATAGGCGTTAGTTATGAAAGCCGCTTCCGCCGCACGCTCTATCCTGACGACCCTGCACGAGGTGATGGCTTCGCGCACCCATACGCAGGCCAAGCTGAATCAGGTGGTCGATGTTATTGGTGAGGCGCTGGATAGCGAAGTCTGCACCATTTACCTGCTGCGCGACGGTATGCTGGAACTGTTCGCCACGCGCGGCCTCAACCAGGCGGCGGTCCATGTCACCCGGTTGGGCGTGGGCGAGGGGCTGACCGGCTCGATTGCCCAGAATATCGAAACGCTGAACCTTGATGAGGCAGCGACTCATCCTGAATTCCAGTACCGCCCCGAAACGGGCGAGGAAAAATTCCACTCCTTGGCAGGCGTTCCCATCGTCCGCCGTGAACGGGCGATTGGCGTGCTGACTGTACAGCATGTCGAACCGCGCAAATATGCAGAGGTGGAGATCGAGGCCTTGCAGACGGTCGCCATGGTGCTGGCCGAGCTGATCAACAACGCGGCTCTGGTCGATGAAGAAGATATCGGCGGTCCCGCCGAAGCGCGCACCGGGCAGGACAGGCTCGATGGGCTGAAACTGGTCAAAGGTCTCGCCATTGGCGAAGCGGTATTCCACCAGCCGCGCGTCCAGATCGAGCAGACTGTGGCCGAGGATACCGAGGCTGAACGCGAGCGTGTCTATCTGGCGTTTGACCGGATGCGCGAGCAGATTGACACCATGACGGGCCAAGCGGAATTCGGCCTTGGCGGAGAGCATGAACAGGTGCTCGAAACCTACAAGATGTTCGCTTACGATGAAGGCTGGTCGCGGCGTATCAATGAAGCGATTGATTCCGGCCTCACCGCTGAAGCTGCGATTGAACGCGTGCAGCAACGCACAAGGATGCGGATGCGCGAGATTTCCGACCCGCTGTTGCAGGACCGGATGCACGATCTGGAAGATCTGGCCAATCGCCTGATCCGCATCGTTTCGGGCCAGCTGGGCACGGCAGCGCAGAAGGGGCTGACGCGCGATGCCATTCTGGTCGCCAAAAATCTCGGCCCGGCAGAACTGCTTGAATATGACAAGCGCCGCCTGAAAGGCGTGGTGCTGGAAGAAGGCTCGCTCACTGCGCATGTGGTGATCGTGGCGCGCGCCATGGGTGTGCCGGTTGTCGGCCGTATCCGAAACCTGCGCGGCATGGTGCGTGAGGGGGACGAGGTGCTGGTCGATGGCGACAGCGGCAGCGTCACCTTGCGCCCTGGCAATGGTGTCCTCTCCGCATTCGAAGCGCGGTTTGCGCGGGCGAAAGAGAAGAAGGCAGCCTATGCCAAGCTGCGGGAGATTGAGCCCTTCACCCGCGATGGTGAGCGGATCGAGGTGATGATGAACGCTGGCCTGCGCGACGATGTCGGCATGCTGGCGATGACCGGGGCTGACGGGATCGGCCTGTACCGCACCGAATTCCAGTTTCTCGTTTCCGCTGGCCTCCCGTCGCGTGAGCGGCAGGCGCGGCTCTACCGCGACGTGCTTGACGCGGCGAAGGGCAAGCCGGTCATTTTCCGCACGGTCGATATCGGCGGCGACAAGGCGCTGCCCTATCTTGCCAATGAAATTGCCAAGGAAGACGAAAATCCGGCCATGGGCTGGCGCGCATTGCGGCTGGCGCTGGAGCGCGAAGGGCTGATGAAATCACAGGCCCGCGCGCTGCTGGAAGGCTGCGCCGGGCGCGAGCTGAATGTGATGTTCCCGATGGTGTCCGAGCCGTGGGAATTCGATGCTGCCAAGAAAGTATTCGAGCAGCAGCTGGATTTCCTGCGTAAGCGCAAGCACCAATTGCCCAGCGCGATCCGCTATGGTGTGATGCTGGAAGTGCCCTCGCTCGCCGAAACGCTGGATCAATTGCTGCCGCGCCTGTCCTTCGTTTCCATCGGCACCAATGATCTGACGCAGTTCCTGTTCGCCGCCGACCGCGCCAATCCGATGCTGGCTGAACGCTATGACTGGCTTAGCCCGGCGATCCTGCGCTTCCTTGACCGGGTGGTGAAGAACTGTGTCGGGACGCCGGTGGATCTGGGCGTGTGCGGCGAAATGGGTGGGCGGCGGCTCGAAGCGCTAGCGCTGATCGGCCTTGGCATTCGCCGCCTCTCGATAACTCCCGCTGCTGTCGGGCAGATCAAGGAATTGGTGCGCAAGGTCGATACCAAGGAAATTGGCGAGGCGATGATCGGCTGGCTCGCCGTGCCTCCTGAAAACATGCGCGAAGCGTTGCAGGCATGGGCGATGGAACGCGACATTGAAGTGGATTAGGAACAATTGCGCCGCACAATAGCTTGACTCGAACGGCCGGGGGCCGTTTCTCTGCATCACGCAGGGTTCGCTAGGTCGAGCCAGCACACCCCCGGCTGGAGCGCACATGTCTGACGAAGAAGAATTCGACTATATCGCGAAGATCGACACCGAGCCGAAAGGCGTGGGGGCTCAATTGCGCGCGGCCCGCGAAGGAAAGGGGCTGACGATTGAGCAGGTGGCTGCCGCAACGCGTATTTCCAGCCGCCATATCGAGAATATCGAAGGCGACAATTTTGATGCGCTGCCAGGGCGCACCTATGCCGTCGGCTTTTCGCGCACGCTGGCCAAAACCGTTGGCCTGAATCAGGACGATGTCGTGGCCATGGTCCGTGCCGAGTTGGAGCATGAGTCTGAAGGTCAGCGCAGCGCTACGGGATTATCGGGCGGCACGTTTGAGCCGGGCGATCCCAACCGCGCCCCGGGAGGCAGGCTGGTATGGTTCTCGCTCTTTGCCGTCGTATTGTTGCTGGTGGGTATTTTCTTTGCCGCGCGCGTGCTGTTCACTCCCGGTGCTGAGCTACCATCGCTCACGGCGGAGGAAGATACCGCAGGGCAGGACTCCTCCGCCACGCAGGAACAGGGCACGCAGGACGCCGCAGCACCGGTCGATGCGTCGGGACAGGTGGTCTTTACTGCCGAAGGTGAAGCGTGGGTGCGCTTCTACGACGCGCAGGACCGTGTGTTGACCGAACGCACTATGGCAGAAGGCGAAAGCTACGCCATTCCCGCCGACGCGGAAGGGCCGCGCATCATCACCGGCCGCCCGGACCTTTTGGCGATCACGATTGGCGGGCAGTCGGTTCCCAAGCTCTCCGAAGAGATTGAAACAGTGCAGAATGTCGATGTCTCGGCGCAGGCATTGCTGGCGCGTGAGGCCGCCGGGGCCAATGGATCTGCGGCCAGCGAACAGGCAGGCACTGGCGAATAGGCGCGATTTGCCGGGGAATACGCATCTCCACCAGCTTTCGCGCGCCCGTTAATCCCCTATCTTGCCGCCGAATGGCATTATGCTTGCCAATGATAAATTTGCCGGAGGACCCGTGGCGATGAAATGGATGTGCGCACCCAAGGCGCTGACCCCCAAAGTTCTAACCCCCAAAATTCTAACGGGAGCGCTCGGCGCAGCACTGGTGGTTGTGGCAACCCCCGCTGCGGCGCAATCTGATGCGCGGATGGACCGGCTGGAACGACAGATCAGCGCGCTTCAACGGGTAGTCTTTCCAGGCGGTGACGATCGGTTCTTTGAGCCTGAGATTACGCCTGAAGTGCGCAATCAGGGGGTTACGTCTACTCCGCAGGTTGGCACTACACCGCTAACTGATGTTTTGGCGCGGCTCGATGCGATCGAAGGCCAACTCGCACGGCTCACCGCAGCGACCGAAGTGAATGAAAACGCGCTTTCGGCCATGGAAGCACGGCTGCTGGCGCTCGAAACAGGCGGCGTAGCACCGAGCGGTTCGCTCGCAACTGCGACACCGACACTGACGCCTGCAACAGGCCCGACCGGCGTCATTCCCGTCCCTGATGAGCGCGTGGAATTGCCTGCGCCACCGCCACAGCCTGCACAATCCAGCCCAAGCGCTGCCCGCATCGCGGCTGTCGAAGCCATTGTGAAACCGGCCACGGGCGATCAGGGCGAGGACGAATATACATACGGCTTCCGCCTGTGGGACGCGGAGTTTTATCCCGAGGCGCAGCAGCAGTTGGCGCTTTATCTGAATCAATATCCCGGCCACCGCCTGAACTCGCGCGCACGCAATTTGCTCGGCCGTGCCTTCCTCGATGCTGGTGAGCCGCGCGCTGCGGCGACCCATTTCTTCGAGAATTACCAGAGCGATGGGCAGGGCGACCGCGCCGCTGACAGCCTGCTCTATCTTAGCGAAAGCATGATCGCGCTGGGCGACACCCGCCGCGCCTGCATCGCGCTGGCTGAATTTGGCGATGGCTATCCGGCGCTCGCCGTGGGCCGCTTGCAGAACATGTATGAAGGCCTCGGTGGGCGCGTCGACTGCGATTGATCCGGCCTTGGTTGAGCGCTTCAAGCAGGCGCTCGACCGGCTGAATCCGGACGGCGGAAGAATCGGCCTTGCTGTGAGTGGCGGGCCGGACTCCATGGCGATGCTGCTGCTGGCGCAGGAAGCAATTCCGGGCGGGTTTGAGGTGGCGACGGTGGACCACGGATTGCGTCCTGAGGCGAAGGACGAATGCGCGCTGGTGGT
>DFBR01000137.1:0-6381 GCA_002367375.1 Erythrobacter sp. UBA3075
TTGACCGACCGGCTGACCCGCGTGCTGGATGATGACAATCAGAGCTCGATTGCGGGTATATTGGCCAATACCGATGCGATCAGCGGCGATCTGGCACGCGCATCACCCGAAATCGAAAATACGCTGAAAGAGCTTCAGGCGACCCTGAACCAGTCCACAGAAACGCTTGCCGCGTTTGAAGATACGCTGCGCTCTGTCGATGCGTTGATCGAAAATGACGGCGCGCAATTGTCCGAAGATCTGAGCGAAACGCTGGCATCGGCGCGCGGAGCGGCAGAGGCGCTGGAAGCCTCGCTTGAGAATGTCGAGCCGCTCACCCGTCAGCTTTCGCAAGACACACTGCCGGCTGCCACGGCCACGCTGCGCGACTTGCGCTCTACCAGTACAAGCCTTCGCAATATGACGGAGCGGCTGGAGAACGAGGGAGCAGGATCGCTGCTGAGCGGCCCAGCCTTGCCGGATTACGAGCCTTGAGAGTGAACGCCCGATGAGATTGAAAGCCATGCGCCATCGCACCGTCCGCCCCGCTTTTGCCGCTCTTGCTGCATTGGGCCTGCTGTCCGGCTGCATCAGCCTTGGCGCTGAACCGCCCGAGCAATTGCTCACCCTGACATCTGCTGCCAGCGTTCCTGCGGGGGCTGCGAGCGAAGGCGAGGCCAGTGCTGCGCTGGCGGTACAAGTGCCGGGCGTTTCACAGCGGCTGAACGTCAACCGCATTCCGGTGGTGACGTCGGACAGCTCGCTTGCCTATCTCGCCGATGCCTATTGGGTCGAGAAGCCTGCGCAATTGTTCCGTAATGTCCTTGCCGAAACAATCCGCGCGAAAGGCAACCGCCTCGTCGCGAGCGGCGGGGAACTGGAATATGTCGCGCAGACGCAGCTTGCCGGCCAACTTTCCGCTATGGATTACGATGCGGTGAGCGGCAGCGTCGTGGTGCGCTATGATGCAGTGCTGGAATTGCCCGATGGCCGCGTACTGACACGCCGGTTCGAGGAAACCGTTAGCGGCGTTCCCGCTGAAGCGGATGCCGTCGGCGCGGCGCTGAATGATGCGGCCAATACTGTGGCCGATCAGGTTGCGGAGTGGGTCGGCTAGACCCGAACCGCTGCGGCAAATTGCGCCGCTTTCTGAAACGCCTCGAGCCGCTGCGCGCGGGTCTTTTCGGCCTCGGCATCCCAGCCCCAAAGCTCGGCCTGCCAGTCCTCTTCGCAATTGGCTGCGGTGAACAGCGCGGAAGCGTCGGCGCCATCTTCCAAAACTGCCAGCGGCACCACAAGCGAGGCCGCGAGCGAAGCGAGAGTTACGAGCGCGGCAATTGAAAAATCGTCTTCGCCTTGCAACCGGCCGCGCAAGGCGGCGATGGTTTCATCGGTCTGCGGGCGATGGACGATGCCGCTTACGCGCACCAGCTTAACCTCGTGGTGCGCTTCGCAGGCGGTGACGAGCGGTTCCCACATTTCCTGCTGACGGGCAAAGATCGGCTGATCGGGATCGGCGCGGTAGCACAGCGTATCCGTTCCAGCGTAGCCCAGCAGCTTGGCAACCGCCGCAGCGCGGCCGGGCCGCACGATGTCGAGGGCGAAATCGGCGAGGTCGCGAAAGACGAAACTCCGGGAGTCAATCTCCTCACCCTGCCTGCGCCATTCCTCGGCGAGCAATTGCGCTGCGGCGTTCGTCGGCACCACCTGTTCGCCGCCCAATTGCGTGCGCAGCGGCCGCTCGTCGAGCGTGACCTGCCAGCCTCCATCGACCTCGGTGAGCGCAACATTCTTGTAGAAACGCTTCATTCGGGAGGGCTTTTCCAGCGGCGGGCAACCATGACAGGGAGGAAGAAAAATTCGAACAGGCCAATCAGCAGCAGGCCGATGCCCAGCACTGGTGGTCCGGAAACCGAACCACTCAGCACGACCATGCCGCCAAGGATAAAGAGCAATCCGCCCAAGCGGATCAGCTGCAGCATCATCCAGCGGGCTTTTGCGGGGTCGGCTTCCTGATTAGCCATTGAGCAACGCCTCCAACTCGGCCGCATCCTGCGCCACGCTACGCGCTCCTGCGGCCAACAATTCATCCGCTTCGTGATAGCCCCACGCAACACCGATAGCATGCGTGCCCGCTTCGGCGGCCATCTGCATGTCGTAAACCGTGTCGCCGATCATGAATGTGTTGGCAGGGGCGGCCAGCACATCATCCATCGCCGCCTGCAACATTGCTGGATGGGGCTTTGATGGGTGACGATCAGCGGTGTGGGTGGCGGCGAACAGGTCGCTCAAGCCGTTGGCGCTGAGCGTCGCGGCAAGACCGCGATCAGATTTGCCGGTCGCCACCGCGAGCGTCCAGTCGGCTGCATGGAGCCGGTGAAGAAGGTCTACGATCCCGTCGAATAACGGTTCGCGCAAGGAGCCATCCTCGCGCGATTGGCGGAAGGCGATCTTGTAAGCCTGCACCACCTCGGCGCGCTGCTCTGCCGCGGCATCGGGCGCGAGCTGCCGCACCGCCTGCGGTAAGCTCAATCCGACAATACGGCGAACCTGCGCGCGCGGAGGGGTTGCAAGACCAGCTTGGGCAAAGGCTGCGTCCATCGCATGGCACACGCCCGCTTGACCGTCGGACAAAGTGCCGTCGCAATCGAACACCGCGAGGCGGATGGCGCTCATTTGCGCGGAGCCTTGGGCTTTCCGGCCGTAGGCCTGCGCACACCGCGCTTTCTCCCGCCTTCGGTTCCGCGACCCTTGCGCTCTCCGCGCCGTGCCTTGCGATATTGCTTGGCGTGGGCCTTGGCCGCCTGCTTTTTCTCGGCCTTGTTGCGTTCTGGCGGAGGCGTAGCGATCGGGCTGGCATCGCTGAGCGCAATGTCGAAGCCCAGATGATCCATGGTCTGCGCGAAATGTTCGGGCAGATCGGCAGTTACATCCAGCGTCTCGCCCTTGGGCGCATCGATAATCAGACGGCGCGCGTGCAGATGCATCTTGCGGCTGACGCTGCCGGTCAGGAAGGCATCCTGCCCGCCATATTTGCCGTCACCCACAATAGGATGACCGATAGCTGCAAGGTGGACGCGCAACTGGTGCGTGCGCCCGGTAAAGGGCTGCAATTCGACCCATGCGGCGGCATTGCCCGCGCGCTCAACAACGCGGTAGACCGTGCGCGCCGGCTGGCCGCCTTCCATATCGACATGCATTTTCTCGCCGCCGGTGCCGGGTTGTTTCGACAGCGGCGCATCGATCGTCCCCTCGTGCACTTCGGGAACCCCGACAACCAGTGCCCAATAGATCTTCTTGGCGCTGCGACCGGAAAACCGTTTCGAGAAAAACGCGGCGCTGCCTGCGGTGCGGGCGACCAGCAACACGCCGGAAGTGTCCTTGTCGAGCCGGTGGACAAGGCGCGGACGCTGCTCGTCCTCTCCGGCATAGGCATCGAGCAATCCGTCGACATGGCGCGTGGTCTTGGTGCCGCCCTGTGTGGCGAGGCCGGGCGGCTTGTTAATCACCAGCGCGGATTTGGTCCGCGTGATGAGCATACCTTCGGCCAGCGATTCTTCTTCCGCCGTCAGTTCGGCTCGCTCACGCTTGGTGCGGGCGCGGTCTTCTCCGCCGGGCGGAACGCGCAGGACTTGCCCTTCTGCCAGCCGATCATCGACCTTGGCGCGCTTGCCATCAACACGGATCTGGCCCGTGCGCGCCCAGCGGCTGACCGTGCCGAAGCCGATTTGCGGCAAGTGGCGCTTGAACCAGCGGTCCAGCCGCACGCCCTCATCATCCGCCTCAACAGTGAATTGGCGGACTTGGTCTTTGGCCTGATCGGTGCCCTTGTCGATGCTACCCTCGCTCATGCGAACAACCGCGTCATGGCCAGACCAAACACAAATCCGGTCACGCCAAGGCCGACCGAAAGCATCAGGTAAATTGCCGCCATGCCCACTTGCCCGCGCTGGATCAGCATCGCGAGTTCAAGGCTGAAGGCGCTGAATGTGGTGAAACCTCCCAGCAGGCCAACGCCCAGCAAGAGCCGCAGCCCCTCGGCATTTTCGGGCGCACTACGCACCAGCCAGCCTGCCAGCAAGCCCATCAGCAGACTGCCGAGCATGTTGACCGCCAGCGTGGCAAATGGAAACACACTGATGATAGGCACGCCCATCCAGGCGGTCATCAACCGGCCAAGCTGGTAGCGTGCCAGCGCGCCGATTCCGCCGCCAAGGGCGACCATCAGCGAGGCGTATAATTGCGGGGTGGAATTGGACATGGCGCGCCTCTTAGCCGCTGGGCGCGCGCTGCGGAAGGCGAAAGGCGCAGTCTTGCTTGCTTTTCCTACACGATTCGCATATCTGCGCCCACAGCGAGCCGATCCGGTTACGGATTCGGCCCAATTGTTTTTGGAAAATACGGTGCCTCCCGCGCCTTGATCCGCGGGCTCTGATCGTTTTGATATATTGAAGGTAGCTTGGTTTTATGCAGATCATCGTCCGCGATAACAATGTCGAACAGGCCCTGCGCGCGCTCAAGAAGAAGCTGCAGCGTGAAGGCGTGTATCGTGAGATGAAGCTGCGTCGCCACTATGAAAAGCCCAGCGAAAAGCGCGCTCGCGAAAAGGCTGCTGCCGTGCGCCGCGCCCGCAAGCTGGAGCGTAAACGTATGGAACGTGACGGCATCAAGTAAGCGGCTCCCGGTATAACCGGACCAGTCAAGCTTGAAAGCTCGGCACTGCTAAGCCAAAGGGGCGTGGAAAGTAATTTCCGCGCCCCTTTGCTTTGCGCGTTCGGGCCGCAATCCAATTAGACAGGACTTATCTCCATGGCCGAAGTCACCCGCGTACCACTCCAGCCGATCGCCAAGGGATCGCTGCTGAAACTCTGGCTAGGCGTTCTTGTCGCTGTGCTGGTTGCCGCAGGCATCGCCTGGGCTGCCATGCCCAAGGGTGTGACGGTGGACACGATCACAGCGGGCGAGGGTGCCAATCCGACCGAGGACAGCGTCGTATTCGTCGATTATGTCGGCACGCTCGACAATGGCGAAGAATTCGACCGATCCCCGCCCTCGATGCAATTGCCGCCAGAAATCGCCGCCATCATTCCGGCCGGTGTGCCGATGCCACTGGACGCAGTCGTTCCGGGCTTTGCCGAGGGCCTGATGCAGACCCAAGAAGGCGGCGTCTACAAAATCGAAATACCCTCCGAAATGGGATATGGCGATGAATCGCCCCCCGGCTCGGACATTCCCGCAGGCGCGGATCTGACCTTCGATGTCACCGTGAACAAGGTGATGACGCGGGAGGAGTTCGATGAGCTTGCCGGGCAGGTGCAAATGCTGATGATGCAGGCGCAGATGGAAGGGCAGAACGGTGAAGGTGGTCCGGGCGCACCCACTGCGCCACCGGAATAAGATCATGACCGGGGAGGGGCAATTGTTCGAGAGTGACGCAAGCGAAGCAAGCGTGCCAGACAATGTGCCGCTCGAAGATTGGCCGCTGCGCCCTTGGTTGCTCGCCGCGATAGGCGCGCTTGCCGGTCTGGCGGTCTACGAATTGCTGGACGGGTTCGAGGCAGAAGCGTGGCGCGCCGCGCTGGCCGCGTTCTTCTTTTTCAGCGCATTGGCAGCAGGCTTTGTTCTGCGGCCACAGCGATTGCCCGAAGCTGCCGTATTCGCGCTGGGCCTTGGCGCAGTGATGGGCGGGATTTCCTATCTCGTGGTCAATTCGGGGGATTCGCGCGCGGGCGAGGGATTTGCCTTTGCCGCGGGCGTATTCTTCTCAGTCCTCGCGGTTCCGCTGTTCCAGGCTGATTTCCACCGCAAGCGCTGGGCCACGTCCTATCCCGAATCGCATTTCCATGTGTGGACCGATGCGGTCAGCGCGGGCGGGGCGTTCCTGTTTATGTTGCTCAGCTGGGCTTTGCTGTGGCTGGTCCACGGATTGTTCAGCCTGATCGGCATCGATGTGATCGAGGATCTGATCCAGACCGGCTGGTTCAGCGCCATGTTTGCCGGCGCAACCTTCGGCGCGGCGCTGGGCGTGTTGCGCAACCAGCTCGGCATCATCGGCACGTTGCAGCGCGTGGTGATGCTGGTGTTTGCGCTGCTGGCGGTGCCGTTCGCGCTCGCGATCCTGTTATTCCTCGTCATCCTGCTGTTTTCCGGCGGCAGCGCTTTGTGGGAAGCGACCGACAGCGCGACGCCTGTCTTGCTCACCTGCGCGGTGGGATGCTTCATCCTGTGCAATGCCGTGGTGCGCGACGATGATGAGCAGCGCAGCGGCAGCATGGTGATGCAGGCCGCCGCACTTGTGCTGGCTTTCTGTATCTTCCCGCTCACCCTGTTCGCCGCGATCAGCATGGGCATTCGCATCGACCAACACGGTCTTTCGCCAGAACGCATCTGGGCGCTGATCGC
>DFBR01000137.1:6455-8231 GCA_002367375.1 Erythrobacter sp. UBA3075
CTGCTGCTGGCGCTGCCCTTGGCGGATTTCGGCGGGATATCGGCAAAGAACCAAGTCGGACGGCTCGATGCGGGCAAAGTCACGCTTGAGGACTTCGATTTCGATGCTCTGCGATGGGACTTTGGCGATGCCGGGCGCGAAGTTCTGGCGCGACTGACCGACCGCGAGGGGGAAATTGCCGTGCTGGCGACCGAAGCGCAGGCTCAGGAATTCCGTTCAAGTCCGTGGGATCGCCAGCGCCGGGCGCGGGATTTCAACCTGCGGGTTCAGCCGGAGGAGCCTGAGGTTCGCGAATTCGTCATGGAGCGGCTTATGGAGGAGCCATGGGCCTGCCCTGAAAACTGCGTCGCTCTCGACGTCGGGCAGAACGAGCAGGGCCAGCGCCTGATCGCCGTGGTGAAGCGTGACAACTTCAATGTCTATCCGATGGGGTCTGCGCAAAATCAGACAGGCGATTCCGTCCCTCCATCTGCGGCGAATGCGCGCGCTTTTCTGAACGAGGATTCGGTTGTGGAGGTGCGCCCGATTCCCAGGCGCTACATCGTGATTGACGGGGTTCCGATGAACCGCCCGATCAGCGACTATTCCGAAGTCCCGCCTCCAATCATCCTTGAGCCTGTCGAATAGCTTGAAGCCGCCCGCGCGCCTCGCTATCGCGCCACCATGTCTGTTACCCGAGAAGAAGTGGCGAAAATCGCCCAGTTGGCACGCATAAAGATGGGCGAGGGCGACCTCGACCATCTGGTGCCCGAATTCAACAAGATCCTCGAATGGGTCGAGCAGCTGGGAGAGGTCGATACCTCCGGCGTCGAACCCATGACCGCAGTGATCGAACAGAAATTGCGCCTGCGCGACGATGTCGTCGATGCCGATCCCAAAACCGGCGGCGGTCGGCGCGATGATGTGCTCGCCAATGCTCCGGTGGCCGAACACGGCTTTTATGGCGTGCCGAAGGTGATTGAGTGAAGAATTCTCGCCCCCTTCCCTTCGTCCTGAGCCTGTCGAAGGACGATAGTGTAATGCCAGCGTGCTTCGACAAGCTCAGCACGAACGGAGTTCCTTGTGACTGATCTAACAAAACTTGGCATCCGCGAAATCCGCGACGGTGTTGCGGGCGGAGACTTCACCGCGCGCGAAGTGGCGGAAAGCTTCAATTCCGCTGTCGAAGCGGCCAGCAGCCTCAACGCCTTTGTCGTCACCACACCCGAAAAAGCTCTCCAAGCAGCCGATGCTGCTGACGCGGCGCGCGCGGCTGGCGGTGAGCTTGGCGCGATGGCAGGCGTGCCGATCGGCATGAAGGATCTGTTCGCCACCAAGGGCGTGCAGACCACGGCGGCCAGCCACATCCTTGAAGGCTTCACGCCGCAATACGAAAGCACCGTCTCGGCCAATTTATGGGCGGCAGGCGCGGGCATGTTGGGCAAGCTCAACATGGATCAGTTCGCCATGGGGTCGTCTAACGAGACATCGCATTTCGGCGCGGTTAAGAGCCCGTGGCGTAAAGCGGGGAGCAATCAGGCGCTGACGCCGGGTGGCTCCTCCGGCGGCTCCTCCGCAGCAATTGCCGCACGGCTGTGCCCGGCAGCGACCGGCACCGACACCGGCGGCTCCATCCGTCAGCCCGCGGCAATTACCGGCACGGTGGGCATCAAGCCGACCTATGGCCGCTGCTCGCGCTGGGGCGTTGTGGCCTTTGCCAGCAGCCTCGATCAGGCAGGCCCGATGGCGCGCAGCGTGGAAGATTGCGCGATCATGCTGGGCGCGATGGCGGGTTTC
>DFBR01000137.1:8397-8695 GCA_002367375.1 Erythrobacter sp. UBA3075
GGGCAAGGAATGGCTGCGCGATGCAGGCGCGGAGATCGTCGATGTCAGCCTGCCGCATACCAAATATGCGCTGCCCGCCTATTATATCATCGCGCCCGCCGAAGCCTCGAGCAATCTCGCCCGCTATGACGGTGTGCGTTACGGCCTGCGTGATCTGCCTGAGGGCGCTGGCTTGCAGGATATGTACGCCGCCACCCGCGCGGCTGGCTTTGGTGATGAGGTAAAGCGCCGCATCATGCTCGGCACCTATGTACTCAGCGCAGGCTTTTATGACGCCTATTACACGCAGGCGATGAAG
>DFBR01000060.1:0-7516 GCA_002367375.1 Erythrobacter sp. UBA3075
CCCCAGCCCTTCCGCCTGCACGCCCACCACTGGCTGATCCTGCACGGCCGCTACACCTGCAAGGCGCGCACGCCCGAATGCTGGCGCTGCGGGCTGGTGGATTTATGCAGTTTTCGCAAGAAGGTGCTGGAGAAGCCAAAGGGTCGTTAGCCTTGCCAATCACCCGGAATCGGCGCAGCTTGCGGTGCAGAGAGCACCAGCAGCCAGTTACACAGTCTACTGGATCACATCCGATGTAGACGCGCACGACAGGTACGCCGTCCCGACATACCGGATGAACAATGGCGCAGGCGCGAATGGTAACGCAGTCCGGCCGTGGATTTGTGTAGCTTTCGGAAGATAGTTCTGGAGGTTCTAGGGGGCGAGCATGACACATTGCGATAATGAGCACTGGAGTGATCGAAATGGGAAGTGAAATACTTCAAGAAGCCACGCCGACCGAGATTGGGCAGATGGCCTTGCTGATATTCGGTCTTGGATTCGCACTCTTGATACCATTTATCTGGGTGTTTGGTCGCACGGTGGCGTTGAAGAAGGGCCCAGATGAACGAGCTCTTTGGACTGTCGGGTTAGCATATGCTGGCGCATCCCTGGTTCTTATATTCGCAGGAGGCAAATTCGTCTCGGCATGGTTGGCTCCAATCATCACCCTTCCCAGCGCTTTGGCCCTCTACTTTTGGCAGAGAAGCACTTATCGGAAGGGCTGGGTCGCGGACGAAGATATCACTGAAGGCATGAGCCTCGAGAATGATGACTGGCGAATCGGAATTCTCATCATCATTGCGTTGCTAGCTGCGGCAACATTCAAGGTTTTGGTGCTTGGGTGAAATCAAACCGGCAGTTTTTTCGAGCCCCTAAACATCATCCGCCGAAATCATTTCTTCGCGGTCGATATCGCCGGTCAGGCTTGCCACTGTTGTTGCCACGGCTGCGTCGCCTGACACATTTGTGGTGGTGCGCATCATATCCATGATCCGGTCCACGCCTGCCACGAAAGCGATGGTTTCCAGCGGCACGCCGACGGCACCGAACACCAGCGCCATCATGATAAGCCCTGCGCCGGGGATGCCCGCCGCGCCGATCGCTCCCAAAGTGGCGAGGATCGAGATCAGGAAGTACTGGCCCCAGCTCAAGTCCACGCCGAAGATCGACGCGCCGAACAGCGTTGCAAGACCGAGATACATCGCCGTGCCGTTCATGTTGATCGTCGCGCCGAGCGAGATCACGAAGGCCGCGACCGAATTGCTCACGCCTAGATTGCGCTCTGCGCAGCGCAGGGTCACCGGCAGCGTCGCGTTGGAACTGGCGGTGGAATAGCTGACCGCAATTGCGTCCACGATACCGCGGAAGAAATCTATCGGCGGAAGCTTGGCGATAAATTTGATCATCGAGGAATACATCACGAGGATGATCAGCAGGCAGCCGGTGTAGTTGAGCACGACCAGCCAGCTGAGCGCTTTCAGCGCATCAACGCCCAGCGTGCCCGCCACCCATGCCATCAGCGCGAAAACGCCGAACGGGGTCAGCTCCATGACGATCATGGTTACCTTCTGCATGATGATCGCGCCGCTATCGAAAATCTTCTGCACCGGCTCGCCGTCCTTGCCAGCCATTAGAATGCCGATGCCAATCAGCAGGGAGAAGACGATCAGCGGCAGCACCGCGACATCGGCCATCACCTGCACCGGGCTTTCGGGCACGATGGACAGGACCATGTCGACAGCGGTTGTTTCATTTGGTTCGGGCGTGGCGACTTCCGGCGTTCCAAGCTGTTCCTTGCTGGGGAACAGGCCGAGGTTCACCGCTCCCGTGCCCAGCGCAAGGCCGAGCCACACGGCGATCTGGCCGGTTACGACGAAAAGGATAATCGCCCGTCCGCCAACGGCCCCCAGCTTGCGAAGGTCGCCAATCGCGGCAACGCCCGCGACGAGGCTGAAGAAAATCAGCGGGACGACCAACATCTTGATCGACTTGATGAAGAAATCACCGATCCACTTGATGCTTTCCGCCTCAGGACCCCACCAGAGGCCGAGCACGACGCCAAGGATCAACGCTGCGATCACCCGCTGCCACAACGGGATTGCGAACCAGGCTTTGAACATGGGCGAGTTTCCTTGTGTCAGTCGTGCGCGAGGGCGGCGCGCGCCACGCGGGTATAAATGCGGCTTAGCGTATGCAGGTCGGCGATGGCCACCGCCTCATCCGTCTTGTGCATGGTTGCATTGACGAGGCCGAATTCGATCACCGGGCAAAGGTCTTTCAGAAAGCGCGCATCGGATGTGCCGCCCGTGGTGCTGGCTTCGGTCTCAATGCCGGTTTCCGCTGCAATCGCCTCGGCAATCATCTGCGAGAATGCACCCGGCGGTGTGAGAAACGGCTCTCCGCTGATAACGGGCCGCGCTTTGCCGCCGTGCCTCTCCGCAATCGCGATGACTTTTTCAGACAATGACGCGCCCGAATGCTGATCGTTGAAGCGAATGGAAATGCGCGCCGTGGCTTTGCCGGGAATGACATTGTGTGCCTTGTTGGCGACATTGAATTCGGTGATTTCCAGATTGCTGGGCTGGAACCATTCGGTGCCCGCATCCAGCTTCAGCGCGTCCAGCTCTGCCAGAATAGCGACCATCTTGGGCATCGGATTATCGGCAAGGTGCGGATAGGCGACGTGGCCTTGCGTACCGCCCACTTCCAGCCAGATATTGACCGAGCCGCGCCGCCCGATCTTCATCATGTCGCCTAGCCGGTTCACACTTGTGGGTTCGCCGACAAGGCACAGGTCGGGAATTTCGTCCACATGGCGCATATGGTCGATCAGCGCGCGCGTTCCGTGCAGCGCGGGGCCTTCCTCGTCACCCGTGATGACAAAGCTAAGCGTGCCAGCATCGGCGGGAATATTGGCTACGGCTGCAACCATGCAGCCAATCGCGCCCTTCATGTCGACCGCGCCGCGCCCGTGCAGCAATTCGCCGCGCTGTTCGGGCGTGAAGGCATCGCTGGCCCAGCCCTCGCCCGGCGGCACCACGTCGAGATGACCCGCAAAGGCGACGTGTTTTGCGCCTGCCGGCCCCTTGCGGATGGCGAACAAGTTCTCGACCGGTTCTTCGTCGCTGCCCTCTGGCCCGTCACCGCGGGTGAAACGATGGACGGCAAAACCCAGCGGGCTGAGCATCTCTTCCATCATGTCGAACACCGCGCCGCGCGCGGGTGTTACACTTTCGCAGGCGATCAAATGCTTGGTATTCGCCAGCGGATCGGCGCTCATGCCTGTTCGTCCATTTCAAACTGGGAGATGGTCCACTCCTCAGCCATGGCGGACTCGATCCATTGCTGCATCCAGTCATGTTCCCACACCGCCTGCATATAGGCTTCGGCAAATCCGGGCACGCCAATGCCATAGGTCAGAAAGCGGCTGACGACCGGGGCATAGAAGATGTCCGCGGCGCTGAAAGTGCCGAACAGGAAGGGGCCACCCTTGCCGAAACGCGCCCGCGCCTCTGCCCACAGGCCAAGGATGCGCACGATATCGCCCTTAGTCGCATCATCCAGATCAATCGCGACACGAGCACGAATGTTCATCGGACAATTGCGCCGCAGGGCGAGATAGGAGGAGTGCATTTCAGCGACCATGGCGCGGGCCATGCCGCGCGCGCCATCATCCTTGGGCCAAAAGCGGTCGCGCCCGACCTTGTCGCCCAGATATTCCAGAATGGCGAGGCTGTCCCAAACAACGGTTTCGCCATCCCACAAGACCGGCACCTTGCCGGCAGAAGGTTGGAAATCACCGCCGCTGTTTTTCATCGCCTGCCAGTCATCACCGTCAATATGGACGGTCAATTCTTCAAAATGCAGGCCGCTCTGCTTGGCCGCGAGCCAGCCGCGCAGCGACCAGCTGGAATAGTTCTTATTGCCGATAATCAGCTTCATATTGGTGCCATATCCCGTTTGGGTGGAGAGCTAGCCGTTAAGCCTGAACGTGTCGAGGCTGAACAGGCCGGACGAAATGCGTTCCGGCAGACGCCTGCGACAAGTGACCGAGCGCGCAAAATGTAAATTTGGTTACGAGTTTGTTTACCATCCCGTGTCACAGCGGAGGCCTCGCATTGTGCGGGCAAGCTTGAACAAGGGTGATGAGTGGTCGGACCAAAACCGACAAAACGGGCGAAAGCCAGACGGAATGAGCGGTTCAGGCATGTTGTCTGGGCCGGGCTGATTTCGCTCACCCTCGCTTTCGCGGGTCTGCTCGAACCCATCAGCCAAATCACCTGGATGGTCCAAAGCCGCCTTTTCGAGACACCCGCCTCAGGTGAGATTGTTCTCATCACCAGCGAGCAGGATTTGGCCGATCCCGACTTCCCTGGCAGACGGGAAGAGTTGGCCAGCCTCGTCCGGCAGCTCGACGAAGCGGGAGCGCAGGCGATTTATGTCGACAGCGTGTTCGACAGGCCAACGACTGCGCGCATTGATAGCGAGCTTAATCAAACCCTGCGCGAATTTGGTGGCCGCGCCTATCTGGTGGAGGTGACCCGCACCGATCTGAATGGTCAAACCCGCCGCGAGCAATCCATCCCGGAAATCAGTCTGGGCCTGCAAAGGGTCGGTGGCGACCTTTATCGCAATTACACGGGCTTTGTCTGGGAAGCGCCCTACGTCGTGCAATATGGCGAAACCGATTTGCCCAACATTGCCGCTCAGGTCGCCGGCAGGCAGGGAGAAGCGGGCGAACGCTTCCCTATCAACTACGGTTTCGCCCGCGAAACCGTGCCTGTGCTGCCATTCGAAGGCGTGGTCTCCGGCCGGACAGCGCTGGACGCGCTCGCTGGCAAAACAGTTTTCATTGGCGGCAAGAACAGCGCGATTGGTGATGCGATACCCATTCCCGGCTCCGGCAATGTTTCACCAACTCTCGTTCACATCTATGCCGCCGAAACGCTGAAGGCGGGGCGAGCGCAATTCGTCAACCGCTGGTGGGTTATCCCATTCGTCTTCGCAATGCTCGCAGCGATCAGTCTGATCCGCGCGGCGCGATTGCGTCGCTTCGGATATGGCGCAACAATTGCCATGGCGCCCCTTGCCATTCTGGTCTCCGCGTATCTGGGGTGGCAGGTGCAACTTGCCGAAGCCTTTGGTTTGCTGGCCCTCTATTGCGGATTTCGCCTGCGGTCCAAATGGATGGATTCTGTGGCTCTGGTCGATCCAGACACCGATCTGCCCACTTTTGCCGCGCTGGAAAACGATAGCAATACTTCCGAAACCGTGCCCGCAATCATCGTGGCAAAGATTCATCGGTTCGAGCAGGTACGACGCACACTGCCCAAGGAATTGCATTCCGAATATGTGCTGCGGATCATCGCCCGCCTAAAAGCTGCCACGCAGGATACCACCATCTACCTTGGTCAGGGCCATATGATCGCCTGGACCATGCCGGAAAAAGAACCTTCGCTGTTGCAGGAGCATCTGGAAGGCCTGCGCGCACTGTTCTCTTCGCCATTGATTGTCGGCGATGAACAGGTCGATGTCGGCATTACTTTCGGGGTCGACATCACTCCCAGCCCGTCCGTGTCACGCCGCCTGGCATCCGCAGTGGCTGCGGCGGAGCAGACTAACGAGACCTTCGAGCCGATCGCTATTGCCGACACGACCTCGGACGAAGACCTGATCTGGAACATCTCGCTTCAGGCGCGGATCGATGCCGCGCTGTCCAATGGCGAGATCTATCTGGTGTACCAACCCAAGGTGATGGTGCAGACGGGCGAGATCGTCGGTGTCGAGGCGCTGGTCCGCTGGAAGGATCCTGTGCGCGGCCACATTCCGCCCGACAACTTCATCCGTCAATGCGAAACTGCCGGCAGGATGACCCATCTTACACGCTTCGTCCTGGAAGAAGCCTGTAAGGCCGGCAATGCGATGGAAGATCGAGGACTGAGTATCCCGATCGCGGTCAATGTCTCTGCGACGCTGGTCCACGAACACGCCATCGTCGATCTGGTCTCCAATGTCCTGCGCAAGACCGCGTTTGATCCGCACCGCCTGACACTTGAGATTACAGAGACATACCGCATCTCCAACCTCGATCGCGCTGCGGAGGTCATGAATGAGTTGCGCTCGCTCGGTGCCAAGATCTCGATGGATGATTTTGGCGTTGGCGCCGCCAGCCTTGAGGCACTCCTGCGCCTGCCATTCGGCGAACTCAAAATTGACCGGATGTTTATTTCCCAAATGGCCACAAACAACAAGGCCAAGGGGATCGTGCGCAACATCCTGCAATTGGGCAAGGACTTGCGAATCATCGTCGTCGCAGAAGGGGTTGAGGACGCGCAAACGTTAAGGATTTTGCGTGATTCGGGGTGCCTCGTGGCGCAGGGATTCGGTATCTCGCGGCCAATTCCGATAAATAAAGTTCTTGAATTTCAAAACGGTGGCGCGAACGAGCTACTAAAGAATATGGTTTAAACTTTACAAACATGCATGGTTAACGTCATATGCTCCCTGTAAGTAACAGGAGAGTCGTAATGGGAACTAGTTTCTGGGACTGGCTTTTTGGCGGCAATCGCTAATTCGTCAGCATAAACAAACGGAAGAGGGTGCCTTTGGCGCCCTTTTTTGTTGCCTGAAGCGGACGCACTAAGGGGTGTTGCGTAGGCCAAATGAACATGGCTGCCCGCCGGTCAGCGACGACCTACAGCTATCAGCCTGTTCTCACGTCAAGCGTTAAGCCTGAGCGGCGCGCCCTATTGGGCGATGTCGAACAGGATGGCTGCACGCAATTCTTCGATGCCCATGCCTTTTTCGGCGCTGGTGATATGGACTTGTGGATAGGCGGCGGGATGCTTGCGTCCCTCTGCCGCAACATCGGCGGCGACTTTTTCCAGCGCACTGGCCTTGATCTTGTCAGCCTTGGTCAGAACCAGCCGGTATCCGACCGCTGCTTCATCAAGCATGGTCATCATGTCCAAATCCGATTGTTTCAGTCCGTGGCGGCTATCGATCAGCACCATCGTGCGGCGCAGAGGCACGCGCCCGCGCAGGAAGGTGCGCACCAGCTTGCGCCATTTCTCGACCACTTTGAGCGGTGCCTTGGCAAAGCCATAGCCGGGCATGTCGACAATACGGAACAGCGTCGGCTCGCCGATCTCGAAGAAATTGAGCTCCTGCGTGCGGCCCGGCGTCACCGATGTGCGGGCAATGCTCTTGCGCCCGGTCAGCGCATTGATCAGCGAACTTTTGCCGACATTGGACCGGCCGCAAAAGGCGACCTCCGGAAAGTCCGGGTCGGGGATGAATTTCAGCTGCGGTGCGGACAGCAGAAACTCGACCCGTCCGGAGAACAGGCGCTTGGCCTCTTTCGCCAGCTTTTGTTGTTCCTCTTCAGTCACCCTTCGGACTTCTCGGCTTCTTTGCGCGCGGCCTCACGCGTCTTTTCCTCGCGGTCCTTCTCCATCTGCGCCTTCAACTGCGGATTGCGCGAATAGAGATATTTCTGCTGCGCCAGCGTCAGCACGTTATTGCTGATCCAGTA
>DFBR01000060.1:7545-8183 GCA_002367375.1 Erythrobacter sp. UBA3075
ATCATGAAAATCTGCTGCTGCATCGGGTCCATCGCCGCCGGGTTCAGCTTGAACTGGAGCCACATGGTGAAGCCCAGCAGCACCGCAAGCACACCGATGGCAAGGAAGCCGGGCGGGGTAAAATCAAGCAGGCCAAACAGGTTGAGGATCGTCGCCGGGTCGGGCGCAGAAAGGTCACGCAGCCAGCCGTAAAACGGCTCGTGCCGCATTTCGATGGCCAGGCGCAAAACCTTGTACAGCGCGAAGAAAATCGGGATCTGGATGAAGATCGGCAGGCAGCCCGCCAGCGGATTGACCTTCTCTTCCTTATACAGCTTGGCCATCTGCTGCTGCAGCTCGGCCTTGTCGTCCTTATAGCGTTCCTGCAGCGCCTTCATCTTGGGCTGCACCGCGCGCATCTGTGCCATCGACTTGAATTGCTTTTGCGCGATAGGGAACAGGATAAGGCGGATGACCAGCGTCAAGCAGATGATCGCCAAGCCGAAGTTTCCGACCAGGTCGAACAGGAAAATCAGCACCTGCCACATCGGCCAGGCAATCCAGCGGAACCAGCCCCAGTCGATGGCGAGGCCGAATTTCTCGATGCCCTGCGCCTGATATGCGTCCAGCACCGCGCTTTCTTTCGCCCCTGCGAACAG
>DFBR01000060.1:8228-9493 GCA_002367375.1 Erythrobacter sp. UBA3075
CCGCCAGCCGGTTGGCCCTCTTCAGCGATAAGAGCAGACATCCAGTAGATGTCAGTAAAGCCGATCCATTCGGTGTTGCCGAGTTCTACCGGACCCTCTTCGCCGACCTCGTCATAGTCCCAACCGAAATTCACCTCTTCGCTATTGGCAGCGATGGGACCCGAGTGGACGTTAAAATTGCTCTCATCTGCGGTCGCGCTGGTGCGGTTGACGAAAGCATAGGGACGCAAGGCCACAGTGCCAGTGCCCGAATTGCGCACCGATTGCGTGACGGTGAGCATGTAGTGCTCGTCTATTTCATAGCGCAGGGCGAAGGTCAGCCCCTCGCCATTGTCCCACCCCAGCGTGACCGGGGTGTCCTGCGTTAGCTGCTCGCCATCGACCAACTGCCACACAGTATTCGCACCGGGCAGAGCAACGCCTTCACCAATCCAGCCGAATTGCGCAAAATGCTGCTGATCCGTGCCCGCAGGCGAGAACATGCGAATATTGTCGCTGTCTTCCTCAACCGTCTGGCGATGCGTTTTCAAATCGATATCATCGATCCGCGCGCCAACCGGATTGATCGAGCCGTGAATTTCCGGCGCATCGATCACCACGCGGTCCGCACTGGCGAGCGCAGAGGACACATCTACCAATTCGGGAGCGCTGCCCACTTCGCCGGGCACCGGCATCGTGCCATCCACCCGCGCACTTGGCATGGTTTCTCCGCTCGCCATAGTGGCAGGCGTTTCTTCGGGTTCCGGAAAATAGGTCCGCATCGCGAAGTCCCAGCCAAACAGCAGGAGTGCGCTCAGCACGACGGCGATGATAAGGTTACGCTGGTTGTCCAAGGTGATTCGATCCGTCGAAATTATCTGTTGCGGGGGGCGCTATGGCACCGGGTCATGCCCGTGCCCCCCCCAGGGATTGCAGCGCAGTATACGCTTGAGGGCGAGCCATCCACCCCGAATTGCACCATGCTTCTCGAATGCTTCGATAGCATAGGCGCTACAGGAGGGCTGGTAGCGACATGATGGCGGCAAAATACGGCTTGGGCCAAGCTGCCATCCGCGCGCGATCAGAATGAGGGCGCGCCTCATTTCGCGCCTTTCCTATTACCCTTACGGGGGCGGCGCGGACGATCGCCCTTGCCCTCGGCAGCGCGCTGCAAGGCGATACCCAGTTCCTCGGCCAATTGCCCAAAATCCCGCTCAACCCCGCCTTCACGGCCGATCAAAATGTGATCATGATCGCTCAACCCATGCTCGGGCAGCGCCGCCCAG
>DFBR01000012.1:0-5704 GCA_002367375.1 Erythrobacter sp. UBA3075
ACTAGCAATATAACAATTTCGTTATATGCTTATGTGGCCATGCAACTTGAACCCGCCTTTCGCGCCCTGTCCGACGCGTCACGCCTGCGCGTGATGCGGCTGATTGCGCAGATGGAATTGTCGGTTGGTGAGATCGCGCAGGTGCTCGGCCAAAGCCAACCGCGCGTTTCGCAGCATGTTGCACGGCTGGTCGACGCCGGACTTATCGAGCGGCGACGCGAGGGCAATTCTGTATTCCTGCGCGAGACGGCGCACTCCCCCATGGGCGATGCGCTGGCGCGGCTGCTGGCGCTGGGCGAACGCGAAGATGTAGCGCTGGCAGAGCAGGCAGAAGCTGATCGCACGCGCCTCGCCACGATCCGCGCCGCGCGCGAAAAGGAGGCCGATCGCTACTTCGCTCGCCATGCCGATGATTGGGACGCGCTGCGCGAAATTCATGGGCCGGAAAAAGTGTGCGAACAGGCTCTGCTGAAGGTGCTTGGCGATACACCGCCGGGTCGCTTGCTCGACATTGGCACCGGCACGGGACGGATTGCCGAATTGCTCGCGCCCCATGCCGAGCATATCGTCGCGCTAGACAAGAGCCTCGACATGCTGCGCGTCGCCCGCGCCCGGCTTCAGGCATTAGGGCCGGATAAGGTTGAATTGCAGCAAGGCGATTTCACCGATCTGCCGTTCCCGGCACATCATTTCGACACTGTCCTGCTGCATCAGGTGCTGCATTTTGCGCAAGATCCCGCGCTTGCCTTGCGAG
Organism: Erythrobacter sp. UBA3075; assembly: GCA_002367375.1. Lineage (GTDB taxonomy): Bacteria > Pseudomonadota > Alphaproteobacteria > Sphingomonadales > Sphingomonadaceae > Alteraurantiacibacter. The sequence goes on from DFBR01000012.1 coordinate 755, forward strand.
AAGCAGCGCGCGTTACGCGGCCCGGAGGCCGCATTGCGGTCGTCGATCTGGCTCGTCATGAACGCGACGAACTGCGCGAACGCCATGCCCATGCCCGCCTTGGATTTGCCGATGCGGCGATGGCCAAGCTGCTCACCGAAGCCGGGTTCAAACCTGCCGCGCCGGTCGAAGTGCCGGGCCGTGAATTGACTGTCAAAATCTGGGCGGCAACGCGCCAGATTCATCCCACATCTGCTCCCAACACTCGAAAGGCCGCCTCATGAGCGTGCAAACCGCCGATTGTCTTGACCCCGTGCATGAAGAGCGCACCGCGCATGACACACCGCTTTTCAGCGGCTTGCCGGGCGATATTGCCGTGAGTTTTGAATTCTTCCCGCCCAAGTCCGACAAGATGGAAGAGAAATTGTGGGAAGCTGTCCAGCAGCTTGCCCCGCTCGCCCCGGAATTCGTCAGCGTAACCTATGGTGCAGGTGGCTCGACGCGCGAACGCACGCACAACACTGTCGCGCGGCTTATCAAAGAAGCGGGCATTCCTGCGGCCGCGCATCTCACATGCGTCGATGCCAGCAAGGCCGAAACGCAGCGGGTGGCAGAAGCCTATTGGGAAGCGGGCGTGCGCCATATCGTCGCGCTGCGCGGCGATGCGGGAGAGCCGGGCGCGCCCTTTGTGCCGCATCCCGAAGGTTATTCCAATGCCGCAGAGCTGGTGCGCGGATTGAAGGAGGTTGCAGATTTTGAAATCTCGGTCGCGGCCTATCCGGAAACCCATCCCGACGCCGATTGTCCGCAGGCCGATCTCGACAATTTGAAGCGCAAGATCGATGCAGGTGCCACGCGCGGCATCAGCCAGTTCTTCTTCGCGCCCGAAACCTTCTTCGACTTCACTGATAAATGCCGCGCAGCCGGAATTGACGCGCCGATGGTTCCGGGCATTCTGCCGGTGACCAATGTGGCGCAGGCGCGCAAGTTTGCCGGGCAATGCGGCGCGGTAATCCCGGACTGGATGGATGGCCTGTTCGAAGGCCTGGACGAACGTCCAGCCTCACGCCAACTGGTCGCCGCAACCATCGCTGCCGAGCTGTGCCGCCGCCTTTATGCTGGCGGCGTGCGCCAGTTCCACTTCTACACCCTCAACCGCGCCGATCTGGCCTATGCGATCTGTCATCTGCTTGGCCGCCGTCCTCAGGAGACTGCGAAATGAGTGCTCGTGAGAAACTTCAGGCCGAAGCGGCCAAGCGCATTCTGATTTTCGACGGCGCATTTGGCACGCAGATTCAGAACCGCAGACTGTCAGAAGAGGATTTCGCAGGCGACCTTGGGCTTAATGCCGACCAGAAGGGCAACAACGACATCCTCGCTCTCACCCGCCCCGATGTGATTGCGGATGTAACGCGCGCCTATCTGGAGGCCGGGTCTGACGTGGTCTCGACCAACACTTTTTCCGCCAACACAATCAGTCAGGCGGACTATGCCGCTGAAGGTCTGGTGCGCGAGATCAATCTGGCTTCCGCCCGCATAGCGCGCGAAATTGCCGATGAATTTGCCGCGAAAGACGGCAAGCCCCGCTTTGTCGCAGGCGCAATCGGTCCGACCAACAAAACCCTCTCGCTCAGCCCTGATGTCGAAGACCCCGGCTTCCGTGAGATCACCTTTGATTACCTCACCGGCGTCTATCTCGAACAGGCCGAAGCACTGATCGAAGGCGGCGCGGACTTCATCCTGATCGAAACGATTTTCGACACGCTCAACGCCAAGGCTGGCGTGATGGCGGTGCGCCAATTGTCTGACAAGCTTGGTCGTGACGTGCCGATCATGCTCTCCATGACGCTCACCGATCTGTCGGGGCGCAATCTGTCGGGCCACACGGTCGAGGCGTTCTGGAACGCGGTTCGCCACGCCAATCCCGTCACCATCGGCCTCAATTGCAGCTTTGGCGCGGATCAGCTTCGCCCGCATGTGCAGCACCTCTCTGGCATCGCGGATACGCTGCTGATGGTGTACCCGAATGCGGGCCTGCCCAATGAGCTGGGCGAGTATGATGAGCTGCCGCACACCACCGCTGGCCTAGTCGGTGACTGGGCGGACAATGGCCGGGTGAACATCATCGGCGGCTGCTGCGGCTCCACTCCCGATCACATCGCGGCCATGGCGCGCCGTGTGCAGGGCCTCACCCCGCGCGCGATTCCGGAAAAGATTACCAAAATGCGGCTGGCGGGTCTCGAACCCTTCACGATTGCTGCATAGCGTCATCCCAGCGGAAGCTGGGATCTCCCTCAAACCCGTCCGACGTTGCCGGACCAGATCCCAGCCTTCGCTGGGATGACGGAAATTAGAATGACCGACCTCCCCCAGACCGCGACCTTCGTCAATATTGGCGAGCGCACCAATGTCACCGGCTCCGCCCGGTTCAAGAAGCTTATCATGGGCGGCGATTACCCGGCTGCCGTGGACGTTGCACGCCAGCAGGTCGAAAACGGCGCGCAGATCATTGACGTGAATATGGATGAAGGCCTGCTCGACGCGGTCGAAGCCATGACCACCTTCCTCAAACTGATTGCTGCCGAGCCGGACATCGCGCGCGTGCCGTTCATGATCGACAGTTCCAAATGGGAAGTGATCGAGGCAGGTCTGAAATGCGTATCGGGCAAGCCCATCGTCAATTCGATCAGCATGAAGGAAGGCGAGGAGCAATTCCTAGAACAAGCCCGCAAATGCCGCGATTATGGCGCGGCGGTGGTTGTGATGGCGTTCGACGAGGTCGGTCAGGCGGACACGAAAAAGCGCAAGGTCGAAATTTGCGAGCGGGCCTACAAGCTGCTGACCAGCATCGGTTTTCCGCCTGAGGACATTATCTTCGATCCGAACATTTTCGCCGTCGCCACCGGCATCGCCGAACATGATCGTTACGGCCTCGACTTCATCGAAGCGGTGGCCGAGATCAAGGCGGCCTGCCCGCATGTAAAAACCAGCGGCGGCCTCTCCAACCTCTCCTTCAGCTTTCGCGGTAACGAGACGGTGCGCCGCGCAATGCACTCTGTTTTCCTCTATCACGCGATCCCCGCCGGGCTCGACATGGCGATTGTCAATGCGGGTCAACTCGACGTGTATGACACGATCGACCCCAAGCTGCGCGAATTGTGCGAGGATGTGATCCTTGCCCGCCATCCCGATGCTTCGGAGCGGCTGGTTGATCTGGCGGAGAGCTATCGCGGCTCCACTGAAAAGGACGAAAAAGCGGCTGCCGAATGGCGCTCTCTCCCGGTCACCAAGCGGCTGGAATATGCGCTGGTCAAGGGCATCGACGCGCATATCGTCAGCGACACCGAAGAAGCGCGCCAATCAGCCACGCGCCCCATCGAAGTCATCGAAGGCCCGCTGATGGACGGCATGAATGTCGTCGGCGACCTGTTCGGCAGCGGCAAGATGTTCCTTCCGCAGGTCGTGAAATCTGCGCGCGTGATGAAGAAGGCTGTTGCCCACCTCATCCCCTTTATCGAGGCGGAAAAGGACAAGCTCGCGCCCGAAGAGCGCAAGGCCAAGGGCAAGATCATCATGGCCACGGTGAAGGGCGATGTGCACGATATCGGCAAGAATATCGTCGGCGTTGTGCTGCAATGTAATGGCTACGAGGTGATCGACCTTGGCGTCATGGTGCCGTGGTCGACGATTATCGACACGGCCAAGGAAGAGAATGCTGATATCATCGGCCTGTCCGGCCTCATCACCCCATCGCTGGATGAAATGGTGACGGTGGCCGAGGAAATGCAGCGGGCAGAGCTCGACATTCCGCTGCTGATTGGCGGAGCGACTACCAGCCGCCTGCACACGGCGCTGAAGATCGATCCCGCTTTCGATGGCCCTGTGCTCCATGTGCTGGACGCCAGCCGCGCGGTGGGCGTCGCCAGCAAGCTGTTGTCCGACACGCAAAAGGATGAGCTCGTCACTGGCACGGCCGACGAGTATCAGGTGATGCGGGACAAGCGCGCCGGCAAAACGGCGAGCAAGCTGCTGTCGCTGGAAGAAGCGCGCGGCAATGCCTTTACACCCGACCTGTCACAAAAGCCCGCCGCACCCGCCCGACCCGGCCTGCATGTGTTCCAGGACTGGGATCTTGCCGATCTGGCCGAAGTGTTCGACTGGACGCCGTTCTTCCGCAGTTGGGAACTGGCAGGCACTTATCCCGCCATCCTCGATGACGAGATCGTCGGCGAAAGCGCCCGCGCTCTCAAAGTCGATGCTGATGCCATGCTGGAACAGATCATCAGCGAAAAATGGCTGACCGCAAAGGCCGTGTGCGGTTTCTGGCCGTGCAAGCGCGAAGGTGATGATGTGCGGCTGGAAGATGGCACGCTTCTCCCCATGCTCCGCCAGCAAGTCGCCAAAAGCCGCGACCGCGCAAACTATTGCCTCGCCGACTTTATCGATCCCGCAGGTGACTGGATCGGCGGCTTTGCGGTCGCCATCCACGGAATTGAACCACATCTGGAACGCTTCCGCGCCGATACGGACGATTATTCGGACATCTTGCTCAAAGCCCTCGCGGATCGTTTTGCCGAAGCCTTTGCAGAGCGCCTGCATCAGCATGTGCGCACCACGCTTTGGGGCTATGCGCCCGATGAAAACCTCGCCAATGCTCAGCTGATCCGCGAGGAATACGCTGGCATCCGCCCTGCTCCGGGCTATCCCGCCTGCCCGAATCACTCACTCAAACCGGTCCTGTTCGACCTGCTCGGCGCGCAGGAAAACGCTGGAATGGAACTGACCGAAAGCTGCGCCATGCTGCCCACCAGCGCGGTGAGCGGCATGTATTTCGGCCATCCGCAATCGAGTTATTTCGGGGTGGCACGGATCGGACGCGACCAGCTGGAGGACTACGCATCACGCCGCGACATGCCTCTGCCAGAGGCCGAGCGCTGGCTGCGGCCAAATCTGGACTAACCTTTGTAACGT
>DFBR01000012.1:5785-9555 GCA_002367375.1 Erythrobacter sp. UBA3075
GCCTTGCTGGCGGCTTCGACAATTTTGGTGCCAACACTTGCCAATGCAGCAGACTGGCATCGTGCGGAATCAGAACACTTTATTCTTTATACGGAAGATTCCGAAGAGAACACGCTGGAGTTCGTGCAAGACCTTGAGCGTCTGAACGAGGTCATCGCTCTGTTTACTGGCGTTGATATCGCCGCCGCAGATCTGCCACCTTCCAGCAAGCTGACAGTCTTCCGATATGGCGAGACGCGAGACATGTCTGTGCTCGCGGCTGGTAATCGTAACACCGGTATTGGAGGATTCTTCATGCCTCGGGTGACCGGTTCGGTCGCATTCGTACCGCGTCAGCAGAACCGCCAACGCGGACGCAGCCGTTCCCGCGACATTTCACGTGAAATGCAATTGGATCCACGCCACGTTCTGTTTCATGAATATGTGCATTATTTTATGTGGCAGCACGCAGATGCACCCTATCCGCTTTGGTATAGCGAAGGCTTTGCGGAACTGTTTGCCAATTTGGAATTCAATGAAGATCATTTTGTCATTGGCAACGTGCCCACGTCACGCAGTGCATCGCTGGCCACGGTTTCGATCAATCTGGAAGACACTTTTGACCCACAGCCTGGTCGGACGCGTAATTACACCGCGCGAACATATGCTCATGGCTGGTTGATTGCGAGCCATCTGAATCTGAACTCAGAACGCCGGGGACAGATGGGCACTTACATGCAAGCTATTGCGACTGGCGCATCGCGCATGGATGCAGCGGAGCAGGCCTTCGGTGATCTGGATGTTCTGACGGATGAGCTGGAAGAATTCCGGCGGGGTTCGGCTCGGATTTTGCGCGTGCCTTACGCAGTCAATGCCGATCCGCAGGTGCAAATCCGCCGTCTGAGCGCAGCTGAAGAAGCTCGGATGGATTTGATGATTCAGTTGAAGAGTGAAGCCGGGGAAGACGAGTTAGACGGACTTGTACGCGACGGAAGGCGTTTGCTGAATCGCTATCCAAACGAGCTACCTGTCGTGCTAACGGCTATGGAAGCCGAGTTTGACGCGCGCAATTATGATGAAGCTGAAGTGCTCGCTCAGCGAGCGATGGAGCTAGATCCAGAAAATAGCGAAGCGGCAATCTTCTACGCCGACGTTGCGCTACACCGTGCCTTCGCAGATTCGTCGCAGCTTCTTGAAGCGCGGCGTCGTTTCGGTGCGGCAAACCAGTTGGAGAACGATCATCCGCAGCCGCTCTACGGATACTATCTGACCTATCTGCTCGATGATGAGGAAGGAACTCCAGATAACGCCAAAATCGCGCTCGAAGCAGCGTTTGGTTATGCTCGTTTCGATGCAGATGTGCGCCAGGCTTTGGTTCACATGCTTCTGGAGGAAGATCGCGTGGACGAAGCACGCGTGGTTGGCGCGCGCTGGGTAGATGGTCGCGGCGAATTCCAGTGCGTAATGCGTGCCAAGTATGACCAATTCACTGAAGGCAACCGCGAACCGCTGTTGGAAGCTGTCCGCCCCGATCATCCCGGCGAATATCTTGACGAGGACGCCCGTGAAGAGCGCACCGAAGAGTTTGAAGCCGAGGTCGAGGAATATGGCTGCGAGACCGATTGATCTGCAGCCGACACGCTAATCCTCTCTAACGATGATCCGGGGCGCCCGATGGTGAACAAATCACCGTCTGGCGCCCCGGTCGCGTTTTGGCTGGTCTTCTGACTACCGGGAATAATGCTGATCGTCACAAGGGAACTGGTTTGAACCTCAGCGCTGACGCGGCTCACTATGCGCCGGAGCCAGCAGGCAAAGGCAGGACGCGCACTCAGTAAGCGGTGATCGCCTCGCCCTTGCGGCTCCACATCGGCTTGACGATTTTACCGCGTCGGTGTGCCAGCACCAGCATCCCGATGCCTGCCCCGGTCGCCACGACCAGTGCGAAGATCGTTGCCTCCAGCCCGAAACCGCCGCCTGCGAGCAACCAGTGCCCTTCGAGCGTTGCGGCGACCGGACCTTCAGTCGGATTGCCGGAAACCGGAATATCCCACAGCGCCTGCACCACATTCCATCCCGCATGAACGCCAATGGCAAGCCACAGCGAACGGGTCAGCATGTAGGCGGCACCCAGCAGAATACCCGCTTCAATCGAAATGGCGAGCGAGCTGAAGAAGGTCGCATTGTCATTCCCGGCATGAAGGAAGCCGAAAAGCAGCGCGCTCAATACCAATGCGATCCAGCTTCCGGAAAATTCCTCCAGCCAGCGAAGGATGATGCCTCGCGTCACCAGCTCTTCGAAAAAGCCGGCATATATACCGAACCAGAAGATGATCTGGACGGCATCTGCGAAACCATCGGTTCCGGTCATGCGGTAGACCCCGGCCAAGGCTGCCAAACCAACGCAAATCGAGATCAGCGCACCACCTATGCCAAATCCGGCTGCCGTATCGCGAACTGCACGCATATCGAACGGCAGATCATCGTGCTTCTTGCCTCCAAGCCTGCGGATCAGCAATTTATAGGTCAGTCCGCACAGGCCGACGAGCAACAGCACGGCAAGAATGTCCACGATCGGACCTTCAAGATTGGGCGCGATCACAGTTCGGACCAGAATTGAAGTCATCGCAGACGCGGCAAGGATCAGTGCGACGCCGACAACCATCGCGGTCAGCGGGAATTGCCAGATGCGCATCAGCATCGATGGCCTTTCAGTTTCCATGATGTCATTCATTCTTGAACCCCTTTGATGCAACGGAGTGCGGAGAACGGTGAGCGCTGACAAGGCTTGCCCCGGGGTTTTGCCCTATGGCGTTGCGGGCAATTGGCGCCGTGCTCTGCAAGCAGCAGCGCGAGCGGCGAATTGGCGGTCGCAGTCCATCGCTGCGGCCTTATTGTTCATGAGTGGCCGAACGCGTAAAGTTTGCGCCAGTCCAGTTGGCGCGCCAGATCAGGAAGCAATTGCCTGCCGCGCGGCTTCCTCCACTCCTGCCATCGCATCGCGCCATGGAGCCGGGCCGTGGCTGATCCGCGCCACGCCAATCCCACCAAGGTCGGCGTTGGACGGCATTCCCGAGAGACGCATCACGTTGACCGGAATTTCGACTGCTTGGCAAAGCTGTTGGATCAATGCCAGGTCGCTCAATCCGGGAATGAAAAAGCCAGCGGCACCGGCCTGCACATAGCGCGCAGCGCGAGAAATTGCGGCGTCGACGAGGTCTGCGCGATTGGGGTCCTCCCCAGCCATGAGCGGGCCGAGGAAGATATCAGTTCGGGCATTCACGAACAGACCTGCTTCGGCAACGGTCGCAATGCGCTTTGCCTGTTCATCGACATCGCGAAGACCGTCCGCGCCGATCAAGCGATCCTCAAGGTTGCAGCCCACAGCACCGGCCTCGCGCAAGGCGGCTGCGTTGGCGGCGAGTGTTTCGAGGTCCTGCGCATAGCCCGTCTCAATATCCACCGTCAGCGGTAGGCCAGTTGCACCGGCAATCTGCCGCACTGTCGCCAAGAGCGCATCCCATGGGATCTGTTCGCCATCGTCAAAGCCCTGCGACCCCGCCAGCGAGAGGCTGCCGGTGGCAATCGCTTTTGCGCCAGCGCGCGCAACCGCGCGAGCGCTTCCCGCATCCCAGATGTTGAACAGCACCAGCGGTGCGGCACAAGTGTGAAGCGCCACGAATTCAGCCATTGTCATGGTCTTACTGTCCTTCGCGCTTGAGCAATTCGCTCTTGATTTCCAGCCCGTAGGCATAGCCGCCCAGCGTCCCGTCGGCCGCGATCACGCGGTG
>DFBR01000138.1 GCA_002367375.1 Erythrobacter sp. UBA3075
GGCAATGGGCAGTACCAAGCGCACATTCACTTGCGCAGATTGCTCCCCGTCAGCGCCTATGGCACAGATTAGGGGTCGAGATTCAAGGAGTTCATGGAGGCTGGTAAGCGGAGGCTAGCTGGCGACACCGCAAGCTAGCCGCATAATATCAACCAACAGACGAGGCAAACGCCCCGCCAGGCCAAACTCAAACTTGGGCCAAATGTCCTGACGACGGACAGCCGACCATGCCCGATAGCTGACCAACGGCGCGCGCCCTAGGAGTTGATCTGCAGAATATCGCGGACCGGGTCATAGCGAATGTCGAGGCCATTGTTCCTGAGCGCGTCGAAAGTCACGAAATCGCCCTCCGGGCGGATTTGCGCATAAACATCTACGGGAAGAACGCGGCTGAGATCTGCAACCGATAGGTGCAATTGCGAGTTCTGGTCGATCGAGACGTTGATCGTGCCAACGCGGCGTCCATTCAGGCTGACCACCTTGCCGACTTCGAGGTCTCCGGGGCGCAATCCATCGACATTCAGATCGTAGTCGATGTCGAGCACCCGCTGTCCGCCTGCCAGAACAATTGCATTTTCGCCGCTGTCCGACGATGCAATCTGCTGTGCCAACTGCTGCTGCCCGTCACTCCCGTCAGCATTCTCGGCAGCACCATCTTCGCCAGCCAAGCCCTCGCTGGCATTCGCGCCAGTAAGGTCGGAGATGGAGAAATGGGGCGCCGTCCCGGCCGGTATCTCTGACAGTAAGAAGCGCTGCACGTAAGCAGGAGCGTTTGGCTGGAGCTTGTCCGAAGCCTGCAAAGCGGCCACAGCCACGACAAGCAGACATAGGAAGCCGCCCGCAATTAGGCGCCAGCCCCCCGGACTGTCACCACGACCAAATGCCAATCCAGAATGTGCCGAATCTGATTGCACCTAACACCAACCCCCTTGGCGAATTCTAAGCATGCGATTGCACACAAGGCAATGATCGCCCTCTCCCCATATTGCTGACCAACTGCAATGCATGATGTCCGACATGGTTGAAGCGCCATTAACTAGGTCCAACTACCTACCCTTATCCAGTCACCCGCCATCAAGCGCTGATGATTGGACGGTGGAATCAAAAGACACGTCGAAAAACGGCCATGCCCAAGCTGCTGCTTGGCGCGTGCGTATCGGCGTGCCTTCTGCCCGCGACGGCACAGGCGATAGCCATTCCGACTTTGGAACAATCTGCCGATGCCAGTCCGTTCGCCTGTTCCAACACGATAAACGCGCCAAGCGCACCCGCACCGGCGTCAGCCGAAGACGGTGTGACCACCAAGAGCGAGTCGATTCTTGGCGGCCAGCCAAGCGCCCTCGATCTCATCCGGCAACAACAATCTGGGCTGACAAGCTCGTCCGCGTCTGCTGTGACACCCGCTTCCGTACCGCAAGCCACCTTGCCGTACAGTACGCTCCCAGTTTCGGGTGCGTGCTTTGCGTCGACGGCCTTCGCGCTTGAGACGCCAGTCACACCTGCGCCCGCCATTGCCAGCTCCGCAGATACCTTCCTTGGCAGCGGCCGGGTGGGGATCAGGCGCACTCCGTTCAACGCTGACTGGCAGCGGGTTTCCGGTTCACGGCTGAGCCAGAGCAACATCAGCAATCTGCTCGGCGGACAAGGCGACGTGAGTGTCGAGACGCTGTCGATGGTCAATGCCTGGACAAACCAGCGCATCACCCATGCAGACGACATCGCCCTATATGGCGCGCGCGATTACTGGGCGACTGCTGCAGAGACGCTGGCTTCCAGGCGCGGCGATTGCGAAGATTTTGCAATCCTCAAATATCAGATGCTCGCAGCAGTCGGCTTTGATCGCAGCGACATGTATCTGACGCTCGCGCGCGACCTTGTGCGCAATGCCGACCATGCGGTGCTGATCGTACGTATGGGCGGCCAATATTACATGCTCGACAATGCCACCGATGTTCTGCTGCCCGCCGATGTCTCGCATGATTATCGCGCGACGATGAGCTTCAACACCCAGTCGGCATGGCTACACGGTTACACGACTAGAGCGCCGGCCCCGGCGCAGCCTCGCCAGTTCACCTATCTTTCGGACAGCGCCGTATCGAGCGCGCGGGTTACCGGCTTAAACAGGTAAGCAAGGATACTCTTTGCACCGGTAATGATTTCGACATCGGTAATCATGCCGGGGACAATAGGGAATTCCTGCCCGTCCTTTTCGATGTAGGCGCGATCCGTTTCGATCAGAACGCGGTAATAGGCTTCGCGCTCGACCTCGTCGTAGATACTGTCGGCAGACACCTCAACAACGCTGCCTGACAGGCCGCCATAGGTCGAAAAATCATAGGCCGTCACTTTCACATTGGCCGGATCGCCAACGGCGACGAAGCCGATATCGCGCGGACTGATGCGCGCTTCCACCAGCAAGCGGTCACCCACAGGCACGACCTGCATTATCGTTTCACCGGCGCTGACAAAGCCGCCTTCGGTTGTGACCTGCAAATTGTTGACGATCCCGTCTGTCGGAGAGCGCAATTCATTGCGGTCCCGGCGTGCGGATGCACCGCGAATGCTTTCTTCATTAACGGCGATCCGCGTTTCGACTTCGCTGCGTTCGTCGAGCGCCTGCTGTCGGAAATCCAGACGAGCGCCTTGCAGATCAGCCTGCGCTTCGCGGATCGAAGCAGAGGCGCGCGCGGCAGCCTGCCGTGCAGCCGACAAACGGCCGCGAACATCGACCAGTTCGCGCTGGGCCGTCAGCAATTCGGTTTGCGGCACAATGCCCTGCGCTGCGAGCGGTTCGAGCATGTTCACCTGCTCTTGTGCGAGGCTGACACTTTGTTCGAGCGAGCTTGCAGTGGCCTGTGCCTCACGCAGATCGCGGCGGCGTTGCTCCACCGCAGCGCCAAGCGCAACTTCGCGGCTTCGCGCTGTTGCAAGGCGAGCGCGCTGGAGCCGCTGTTCCTCAGCGCAGAGCGATCCAGCCTCACAACCCATTGCGGCCCCGCCCGCTTCCCCTTCAAGCCGCTGGGCCCGCGCCGCAAGCCGCGTGTTTTCCGCTTCCAGTTGACCCAGTTCAGACGCTGCCATGCTGTCATCCAGACGCACCAGCACCTGTCCCTGCTCAACCCGCTCTCCGCTGCGCACGAGGATATCTGCGATCACGGCAGGTTCCGAAGGTTGCACCAGCTGCGCCTGGCTGGAGGGAATAACACGGCCCTGCCCGCGGGTTATTTCATCGACCTGCGCAAAGCTCGCCCAGGAGACCAGCAGCAAGAGCGTGATTGCGCAAATTGCGATCAGCTTATGGTTGGCATCCCAGCCTGCAATGCGATCACGAATGCTCATAGCTGGGTATCCGTTGAAGTTGGCGAGCCAACCGCATCCGCTGGATCATCTTCCTGACCTTCCAGCGCGGCACGATAGCCGCTGCTTGCAGTCGTCGGATCAGGTATCGCGAGCTGGAATCCGCTGGATGGATCAAGCCGTCCGCCAATGTCATTGTCGGCGCGCCTGTCGGTAGGATCGCGTGGTGCAATGTCTCCGGCCAAATCCAGTGCAGCCTCATCCTCATCCACCGTAGCAAAGCGCGTGGGGTCAAACGCCGGGCGGAATTCACGGCCCTGCCAGCGCGCGGTGAAATTGTGTGATCGGCCAGCACTACCGGGCAAGCGGTAGAAGATGTGGCGGCCCTCAACATGGACCTTGTCGAGCCGGAATGCCCAATAGGGCAGGACGTAATCGGCGTGGTAATGCGTTGCTGTCCCGACCGTCTGTTCGACATGCCCGGCGAGCGCTGCCTGCGCGACCTCTCGCGATTGCTGCCACAGATGCCGCATAGGACGCCGCGCCAATGAGCCATCGCAAGTATAGCTGAACTGGCACACAGGCGCCGACCAACCCTGATAGATCACGCCGCATACCGATGACGGATAGGCCGGGTGCGCCACGCGGTTGAGAATGACCTGCGCCACCCCGCGCTTGCCCGCAGCGCTTTCATTCGCGGCTTCATAATAGATCGCTTCGGTCAGACAGCCGAGTGCGGTGGTATGGCTTGCTGACCCTGCGGAAATGGCGCGGAATGGCCGCATTGAGTCGGCCAGAGGCGCCGCCATGGCGATGTCAGCATTACGGGCCTGCGCGCTTTGCGCATCCTCCGCCAGCAAGGACTCGCCCTGTACGGTAAAATCCTCAAGTTCACGCTCCAGCGTCGCAGATGCATCCAATTCCGCCGTGCGCTCCGATGGAATCCCTGCCGGATGGATCATCGAGGCTGTGGGAGCGGAAAGGAACATCAGCGCGGCACCGCAGGCCACCAGCTTGAAAGCTGTTCCGGGCACTTGCGCGATGGTGGAGAGGAAGGTGATGGCCATGGCGCTATCCTGACTTCCCCGGAAGGTTCTTCAAGATATCGGCCTTCGGACCATCGGCGACGATCCGGCCATTGTTCATAACGATGATACGATCGCAAATATCGAACAACGCAGGGCGGTGCGTGGCGACAACGAGGGTTTGCTTGTCCGAAATGGTTTCCCGCAGCCGCTCGACCAGCAGGCTTTCGGTATTGGAATCCATCGCGCCTGTCGGCTCGTCCAGATAGAGCAGCTCAAATGGCGAGACGAAGGCGCGTGACAGGGCGAG
>DFBR01000018.1:0-4955 GCA_002367375.1 Erythrobacter sp. UBA3075
CCGCCGCTGCGGTCTGAAGAGGATCGGCAGGCCGTGATCGAGGGCATCGGGGACAGCACCATTGACGTGATCTCCAGCGGTCACGATCCGCGCGGGCCGGAAGACAAGCGCCTGCCGTTCGCCGATGCCGAACCGGGCATGGCCGGGGCTGTGACCTTGCTCGCCATGACGCTGACTTTGGTGCGCGACGGGGTAGTGGATATACCGCGTGCTTTTGACCTGCTCGCCCGTAACCCAGCACGCCTGCTCGGCGTGGAAGCGGGTGAAATTGCTGCGGGTCAGGAGGCAGACCTTGCCATTATTGACCCAGAGGCGCCGTGGGTGGTGGATTCGGCCCGGATGACAGCGCAAGCGGGCAATACGCCCTTTGATCGCCAGCCCATGCAGGGCCGCGTGACCGGGCTGTTCAAGGGAGGGGTGGCAATTGATCTGTGACATGACCGGAAAGACTGCGTTGGTAACAGGCGCTGCATCGGGCATCGGAGCCGCCTGCGCGCGGGCGCTGGCAGAAGCCGGCGCGGCCAAGTTGATCCTCGTCGATCTTGACCGCGAGCGGCTGACGGCGCTGGAGCTTGATTGCGAAGTGTCGATCCATGCAGGCGACGTGGCTGATGAAATTCTGTGGGACGCGGTGGAAACCGAAGGCGGCCCGCTCCACGCTGCCGTTCTTAATGCCGGGATTTCAGGCACAGCTGCGCCGATTGCCAAGATGAGCCTTGAGAGCTGGCGTCAGGTTATGTCGGTCAATCTTGACGGTGCATTCCTCTCGCTGCGCGCTGCGATGCGCTTGGCGGAAGAAGGGAGCGCCATGGTGCTCACCGCGTCGGTTACAGGCGTGAAGGCGGAAAAGGGCATTGCCGCCTATGCTTCATCGAAGGCAGCGGTAATGCACCTGACGAAGGTCGCTGCAAAGGAAGGCGGAGAGCGCGGTATCCGCGTCAATGCCATCGCGCCGGGCGGGGTCGACACAGCGATCTGGGACGGGGTGCCGTTCTTTGATGATCTGGTGGAGAAACATCAAGGCGACCGCGCGGGCGCGATTGCCACGATGGCGCAGCAGGTATCGCCTAACGGCCGTTTTGCCTCCGCCGATGAAATCGCGGCGCAAATCTTGTTCCTGTTATCCAACCATGCAGCCAATATCACCGGAACGACCCTGATCAGCGACGGCGGTTTTCGCCTCTGACGCAAACGAAAACCCCTCCCGGTGAGGGGAGGGGTCTCAGGTCTTCTCAGGAGAGTGAGAAGGGGTTCAACTCACATGTTGCGCGGACTTAGCGGCGCGCAAGGCGAACGCCGGTGTCGATGGCGCCGGGCAGCGGGCTGTTTGCGGCCCAGCTGATGCAGCCTTCGCCGTTTGAAGCGTCAACGCGGTTGCACATGGCGCGGCTCGAGGCATTGTCAAAGCCGCCGGCCGAAACACGCCAGTAATTGCGACCATTCACCACGGCCTGCGTGATAACCGGTTCGCGGTTCGCGAGTTCAGGATAGCGGTCAACGTAGATGCCCCATGCGCGCTGTGCGCCAGCTTCGCTCAGGAAGCTGCCAAGCTGCACGAGGTGCGAGGAAGTAATGCTGGTGGGCGATGTGGCGCCAGTAGCGAGCGCCGGGCGCGCGATTGCAGGTGTGCTGACTGCTGCCGTGCGGCGCGGCGCGGCTGATGCCACCGGTGCCGAGACAGCGGACGCAGCCGCATAACGCGGGGCAGCAGGTGCAGAAGCGGTGCGCGGCGCAGGAATGGGCTGCACGACCGGTGAAGATGCATAGCCCATTGAGACGAATTCCGGGCTTGCCGGAGCTTCGCTGGCGGGTGCGTCATCGGCTGCAAAAGCGTTTGCGAAGCTGGTTGGTGCGGCACTGCGCGGCGCAATCGCTGCGGGTGCGCCAACGGATGGCAATTCGCCGCCGCTGGCAGGTACGCTAATGCGTTCAGCATCAAGCGCAGCCAGTTCAGGAGCAGCAGGCACCGGCTGGCTCGTCGCGTTGGCAGCGAGCAGCGGTGTGTCTGGATAGTTGGCGAGTGCAAGATGCACCGGCTGGCCAGTGTCGCGCGTATTGGAGGGAACACCGAGCAAGCTGGCGACACGCGCACGATATGCGCCAGCATGGGTATGCTGTGCCCATTCGGCCATGCGATCACCGACTTCATGCGCGGGTACGTCCTGCGCCACCATCATGCGGGCTTCGCGCCAGCGACCAGCCACGGCATAAGCATAGGCCAAATTCTGACGCGATTTCACCGTATTGTCGCCGCCACGAATGGCGTTGGAAAGGATGTGGATGCCGCGCTCGGGCTCGCCGCTAAGGGCCAGCGCAAGGCCAAGATCGGATGCAGCAATCTCGCCTTCCCAGTCGTTGAGCAGTGAAGAGGCTTCAGCGTAACGCGCCTGACCCGTAAGTGTCAGAGCAAGGCTCAGCGCGGCGCGCGCGCTGTTATTGCCCAGCGCCATTGCATCTTCATAGCTGGTTGCCGCCGAGGCAAAGCGACCGGCATTGAGATAGGCATTGCCCAGCGTCATGCGGTGTGAAGAGTTACGCGGATCGGCAGTCACTGCGGCTTCGGCCGCCTGAACGGCTAGGTTCTGCTCGCCATTGGCGATTGCCTGCTGCGCTTGTGCGGCAGACACATTAGCCTGCGGTGCGGGATTGGATGCGCAGCCGCTCAGCATGATTGCCGTCATCGCAGTGGTGACACCAAGGCCGATTATCGGATTTCGCTTTTGCGTCGCGTACATCTCTAATTCCTCTTCAGGACTTGTTGTTCATGTGCCGCATACGTGCAGCAAGGGCATCGAGTTCGGGAATGTCTTCAAGAAAACCGTCGAGCGCTTCAGTCACGAGAGCCTGAGCGCTGCAGCCCTGCAACGTGCTGGCGAGGCGCAGTTTGAGGTGACGTTCCTGATCGAGGCGAAGGGTAAAGGCAGCGCGGCCATTCCTGGCTGGTTTGGAAGCCTTCGCCATGCCCGTGGTCTTTACAGTCTTGCGTGGAGCTTTCGCTCTGGCGCGCGGGATGGCGACAGGCAGGCTGATGACTTGATCATTACCAGTGTCGTTGTCGCCCATGTCGTTCCAGCCGAGCGCGTCCTGGCTGTCGGCAAGTTCGTCGAACTCGTCGGTCAGTGCGCCCATGCGGTCGGACTGTTCCAACTGCGCGCGCATGGCGGGCTTTGCGGTTCCTTTACGGGCCAGAAGCATCGGTCCCAGAGAAGCGAAGCTTTTGCCCTCGGTCATGGCCGAGCTACCCATTACTGCGCTACCCGGCGACCGAAGTTGCCTTGTGCGCGGGCTGTACCATTCGCTTGCGCGGCCTTGTTGGTACCGGGAGCGGAGAAGACAGTGCGGCGGAAATTCTTTTCGAGCCGGTCGGCAACATAGTGCCACAGCGCGGTGATTTCCTGAGCGGAGCGGCCTTCCGGATCCACTTCCATCACCGTGCGACCATCGATCATCGAGGCTGCGAAATCGGTGCGGTGGTGAACCGTGATCGGTGCAACCGTGCCATGCTGCGAAAGCGCAACAGCGGCTTCGGATGTGATCTTTGCCTTGGGCGTAGCGCCGTTCACAACAAAGATAAGCGGCTTGCCGGCACGCTCACACAAATCGACCGTCGCACCCACGGCGCGCAGATCATGCGGGCTGGGGCGTGTCGGGACGACCATGAGTTCCGCGACCGAAATCACCGACTGAATAGCCATGGTGATAGCGGGCGGCGTGTCGATGACAGCCAGTTTGAAACCCTGCTGACGCAGGATTGCAAGGTCATTTGCCAGCCGTGCAACAGTCGTCTGCGCGAAAGCCGGGAATTCCGCCTCCCGTTCATTCCACCAGTCGGCGAGCGAACCTTGCGGGTCGATATCGATCAAGACGACCGGACCTGCACCGGCACGCTGTGCCTGTACGGCCAGGTGCCCGGACATGGTGGTCTTACCCGAGCCACCCTTCTGCGATGCCAATGCCAAAACGCGCAAGGCGATTCCCCTAACAGTCATTGACCCCGACCAAGACGGTCTGTGGGCCTTCCTCCACTGACTTCGCAGGATACCGTTTATTTTAAGTTAAGAGCGCTGAACCTGATGGCCGGGATGTCACAAGGATTTTACGGACCCTGGCCCTGTAACATGAGGCATAGGCACGAATAATGTTGAGCAATCGTGAGAACGTATTTTGTTTGAACATGAGCGGCCTAAACGCTTTGCTAACAGCTCGTTTACTATAGCATGGATGAAATTGCCGTTACGCCGATCAGGGATCGAAGAGATGTCGCACGAAAAATCCAGCTGCTTGACAGGATCTGCATTTGTTGCCGCTCTTGTCTTGGCTGCGCCCATGCCGGCCCTCGCTGAAGCACTGGGCGTGGCCGAACAAGCCATGCCAGATCAATCCGTGCGTGAAGGGGTCGAAGCGTGGAGCCGTGGGGATTACGCTGCGGCTGTGGCTGCCTGGCAAGGCCCGGCGCAGGCTGGGGATGCCGATGCCATATTCAATCTGGGCCAGGCCTACCGCCTCGGCCGCGGCGTGCCGCGCGATATGGCGCGCGCAGAAGAGCTTTATGCCCGCGCTGCGCAAGGCGGCCATGTGCAGGCCGCCGATACATATGGCCTGATGCTGTTTCAGGATGGGAGGCGCGAAGAGGCCCTTCCTTACGTGCAGGCAGCCGCGCGGCGCGGCGATCCGCGCGCGCAATATTTGCTGGGCATCGCCCATTTCAACGGCGACCTTGTCTCGCGCGACTGGGTGCGCGCCTATGCGCTGATGACGTTGTCCAATGGTGAGGGCCTTCCGCAGGCGGGTGCCGCAATCGTGCAGATGGACCAGCACATTCCGCTTGCTGACCGTCAAAGTGCCGCCGGACTTGCTCGGCAGTTGCTGGCTGACGCCGAACAGGCGCGCACGGTGGAACTTGGCGCTGCCGATCTTGCGGTACAGGATGTGCCGCCGGTGCATTCGCCCGTTGC
>DFBR01000018.1:4977-7159 GCA_002367375.1 Erythrobacter sp. UBA3075
TCTGCCTCTGCCCCAATTGCCACGGCGCGCGTGCCGCGTCCGATTCCCAGCGTCAGTGTTTCTCCCTCGGTTGCCGCCGCGCGGGATGCTGTGCGGCAGGCGCGTGAGGCAACGGGAACGGCCAGCCCTGCCGATGCCGGGGCGAGTTTCGCAACCGCGCCCATGTCAGCGGCGCCAGCAAGGCCTGCGCCGCCACCGCGCCAGGTCGCTGCTGCTCCTGCTCCGGCACCCGCGCAAGCTCCAGCACCGACGCCTTCACTCACAGCCGGGCCATGGCGGGTGCAATTGGGAGCGTTTGGTGTTGCAGGCAGTGCAGAACGGCTGTGGAGCCGTTTGTCCGACCGGCCCGAGATTTCCGGGCGTCAGCGTTTGCTGATCTCCACTGGCAATGTCACACGGCTTCAGGCTGGCGGATTCGCCACGCGGCAGGAAGCGCAGGCCGCGTGCAACAGTCTGCGCCGCGCGGGGCAGGACTGTCTGGTAACGCGCAATTGAGCGAGCTGTTACCGGGCTAACGACGCAAAACGCAGTGAGCTCGCTTCCCAAATTCCCCTGCACGGCTATGGTCGCGCTGGGATTGACAGGGGAGCCACATGACAGATCAGCAAACTACGCCCGAAGGTGCGCCGGAAAGCGAACCGGCCAGTGTTGAAGCTTCGCCTGTTCCTGCAAAGGTTGGGGAGCGTATAGCCAGCCTCGATCTGATTCGCGGATTTGCCGTGCTCGGCATCCTTGCCGCTAATATTGTCGCCTTTGGCCAGCCGTTCAGCGCTTACATGTGGCCGGCCGCGTGGATTGGCGATGTTGGTGATCCCGACAATTGGATGTGGGTGACGCAATTCGTGCTGGTCGATGGCAAGATGCGCGGTCTGTTCACCCTGCTGTTTGGCGCGGGTCTTGCGCTGTTCATGGACAAGGCGTGGGAGCGTGGAGCGAGCAGGGGTCTGCAGATAAGGCGGCTGTTCTGGTTGCTGGTGTTCGGCCTGATCCATTTCTATTTCATCTGGCGCGGCGACATTCTAATCCTCTATGCCGTCTCGGGCTTTATCGCAGTTGCCTTCCTGCGCTGGTCAGCGCGGAACCTGCTGGTCGTCGGCCTGCTGGGGTATCTGTTGGGCGGGCTGGTCTATATCTTGATGATGACCATCCCTTTCCTCATCGTCGACACGCCGCTTGGTGATCTTCCTGAAATGGCCGAGACACGCGTTGCCATGGCCGAGGCGCAGGAACTTGCTCTGGCAGACGATGCGGTGGAAAGACCAATTCTCACAGAGGGCAATTACGCAGATTTCGTAGCGCACAATTTTTCCGCCCATCTGACCGATCCGCTCAACAGCTTGCTGGTCTTCATTTTCGAGACTCTGCCGCTGATGCTGATCGGCATGGGTCTGTACCGGGTCGGCCTGTTCAATGGCGGTCTCTCCGCGAAGAAGCAGGCGATGTGGGGGTGGATTGGCGTGATCGGCGGGTCGATTCTTACGCTACTGCTGGCGCTATGGATATCGGGGCAGGGGTTGACCTATTGGGGCACGATCGCTGCCTTTACCGGGTTCTCGCATTACCCGCGCCTGCCTGTCGTAATCGGTCTTGCCGCGCTGCTGGCGCTGTGGGGTGCCCATGCGAGCGGCTGGCTGGCAGAGCGCCTGTCCGCTGCCGGGCGCGTGGCTTTCACCAATTATCTTGGCACATCGATCCTGATGATGCTGGTGTTCCATCCATGGGCAGGCGGCCTGTGGGGAGAGCTTTCGCGGCCTGAACTCTACTTCGTCGTGCTCGGCGCATGGGCGGTGATGCTGGCCTGGTCCAAGCCGTGGCTGGAACACTTCCGCTATGGCCCGCTCGAGTGGTTGTGGCGCTGCCTTACCTATGGCCGTATGTTTCCGCTCCGGCGCTGAATGTCGGCGATCAATTGATTTTGAGAATTATTCGCAAGAGACTTGTTTTTGCAAGCGACTCGCATTAACAATGCTGGCAAGCCAGTTGGAGCGCCATCGCCAATGTACACTTGCATCTGCAATGCCATTCGGGAATCTGACCTGCGCAAAGCTGCGCGGCAGTATCACGCAGGCGATGCAGAAACTGTGTATGCCAAATTCGGCAAGCGCCCCAATTGTGGTCAATGCTTGGACGAGGCGCAGGATATAATCGAGGAAGAGCGCGAGGCGCTCGTCGAACCTGCCTC
>DFBR01000018.1:7306-7992 GCA_002367375.1 Erythrobacter sp. UBA3075
TGCACTACCGCGTGCTTGATGACTGGGGCGTCCATAAGCTCGCCGAGTATGAGCGGCACGAATCCATCGATGAGATGAAGCACGCCGACATCCTTGCTGAACGCATTCTGTTTCTGAACGGACTGCCCAATTTCCAGGCGATTCATAAGCTCAAGGTTGGTGAGACGGTTGAGGAAATCCTGAAAGCCGATCTCGCTGTCGAGCATGAGGCGATCCCGCTCCTGCGCGATGCCATCGAACATTGCGAAACGGTGCGTGACTATACCAGCCGCGAGATCTTTGCGCGTATCTTGGAAAGCGAGGAAGAGCATGTCGACTTCCTCGAAACACAGTTCGACATGATTGAACGCATGGGTCTGGAAAACTACGTCCAGCTTAATTCCAAGGCGGCAGGTGGCGGCGAGGGCTAAAGCCTAGCCCACCACCCAGAACGGGGCTTGGCTCTGGCCGCGCTTTTCCAGCTTGGCCACGAGTCGCTCACCCTCACGAATTTCGGCACTGCCATCGTCTGCATTGATCTGTGCCACGACCAGTGCAGTGGTGATATCCGGCACGTGCAGGCTGTGCTTCGCAGCAGCGCCTTCAAGGCAGAACCGTACCGTCAAATCCTGCATCGCGTTCCTCCGGCGCGACGTGTTTGTCGCGAGACAGAGACTAATAGTGCAACATTGTGCGAACATTATGGC
>DFBR01000056.1:0-300 GCA_002367375.1 Erythrobacter sp. UBA3075
CCACCCGGAAATTCCCGGCAACACAGGTACCATCGGGCGCACTTGTGTGGCGCTCGATCTGGAGCTGGTGCTGATCCGTCCTTACGGGTTCGAGATCACCGATACGCGGCTGAAACGTGCTGGGCTGGATTACTGGCAGCATGTGCGGCTTGCCGAGTTTGACAATTGGGAAGCGTTTATGGCGGAGCGTCAGCCGCGCGCCGAGCAGCTGTTCCTGTTCGAGGATGATGCGCCTGCCAGCTTCTACGAGCCGGATTACCCTGACGATGCCTATCTGGTGTTCGGCTGCGAGACGAAGGG
>DFBR01000056.1:428-600 GCA_002367375.1 Erythrobacter sp. UBA3075
GCGGTCATGGGCATCTTGCCCATCATCCCGGCGTCGATGGTGCCGGTGACGTCATCTCCGTCCACCGTCGCTTCGCAATCGAGTGTCATTGGCAACGGCATGCTCATCTTCATCTTCCACGACAGCGTGCTGCCGCTGATCGTGCCATTGTCGATATCCATCGAGCCGAGCG
>DFBR01000056.1:699-5688 GCA_002367375.1 Erythrobacter sp. UBA3075
GGGGACCTTACAGGTCGTCCGCGTCCAGATATTCAATGTCCATGCCCAGTGTTTCGAGCTGCGGATCGATGACCGAACGATCTCCGACCACGACGATGACGAAATTCTCCGGCTGGAGAAATTCACCAGCGCTTGCATCAATGTCGACAGCGTCGATGCCGCGATAGATGTCGGGCAGGCTGGCTTGATAGCGCAGATCGCGGCCCAGCAGCTGGTTGCTCAGCAAAGCGCCGCGCACCTGGCCATTGGTTTCATAGCGGTTGGGTAGATTGCGGATATTGCCGTCGGTCACACGCTGCAATTCGGTCGCATCGACAGGACGCACGGACGGGAAGTCCTGCATCTGATCGAGGATCACGCGGATCGAATCCGCCGTCCGGTCCGCCTGCACCTGTGTGCCGACCTGCAAACGGCGTTGACCGCGGGCCGCAGGGATCGATGAGCGAATGCCATAGGTCCACCCGCGTGTTTCGCGCAGATCATTGTTGAGCCGCGAGAGGAAGCCATTGCCGATTACCTCATTGGCCAGCTCAACCGCCTCCAAACCGCTCTTATGGCCTGTGAACGGGGTAAGGCGGCCCAGCGTCAGAAAGCTCGACGGCGAATTGGGCCGGTCCACCACCACAAGGCGCGGGGCCGGGGCCGGTGTTGCCACATCGATATTCTTGGCTGGTGCCGGAGTGGCGGGCGCTTCCCAATCGCCAAAGCTGGCTTCGAGTGCGGCGACCAGATCATCCATCGCGATGTCACCCACCACAGTGATAGAGGCGAGGTCGGGGCGCATCCATTCGGCGTGCTCGGCTGACAGATCGCTGGCCTCCAGCGCCGCAACTGCCGCGGCATTGCCGCTCGTCGAAGCATAGGCGTAAGGATGGTTCGTCCCATAAACCAACGGCAGGAAAGCGCGCTGGGCCAGACCTCCCGGAGATGCAAGCTGCTGGGCAATCGCTGCTTCCCGCTGCTGACGCACGCGGGCGACGGCATCGGGCGCGAAAGCCGGATTGCGGACCACATCGGCCATCAAATCGAGCGAGGGGGCAAGATTGGCGGTAAGCGCAGTGAGCGAAACGACCGAACGGTCCACGCCAGCACCTGCATTGAGCGATGCGCCAAGCGCTTCCTGCTCCTGCGCAATGTCCAGTGCGCTGCGCGTTGTCGTGCCTTCGCTCAGCGCATCGATCATGGTTTCATGCACGCCTGCCTGACCGATGGGATCGACCACGGACCCTGCATCGAACACCATCGATAGCGAGACTTGCGGCACGGCGGTGCGGCGCGCCAGCACCACGGACATGCCGTTGGAAAGCGTTGCATTCTCTACTTGCGGGAACGTCAGCTCACCCACTGGTTCAGGCGTGGGCAGGGCGCGTTCGGGGCCGGTGCGGGCAACTTCGACATCGGAGCCGGTGTCAGGTTCTGGCGCCGGGCGTGTGTCCTCATCACCCCAGCCGCCAAGGTTTCCGCCATCCAGCGTGCGTTCGCCGGGGACGACCGCCAGCGTGTATGCGGGACGCGAAAGCCAGCGCTCCATCGCCGCGCGCACCGTTTCGGGTGTCAGCGCCGCCATCTGTTCCAGCTCGTCACGGAACTGGCCGGGATTGCCGGTGTACAGCAGGCCTTCGGCGAGGATCATGCCCTTGCCGCCGAAATCGCCGACCCGCTCTTGCGAGCCGATGGTTTCGGCAACGATCTGCGTCACGGCGCGATTGATTTCGTCCTGTGTCGGACCATCCGCAATCATCCGCGCGATCTCGCTTTCGAGCAGCGCCAGCGCCTCGGCATTGTCCACATCGGGCTTCACATTCACCAGCGCTTGCAGGAAGCTCAATTGCTCCTGCTGCTGTGAATAGGCGAACACGCTGGTCGCCAGCTCGTCACCGCGCACCATGGAGTTGTCCAAGCGCGAGGAACTGAGGCCGCCAAGGATCGACATGCCGACACGCAGCGGCACAGCATCGGGATGCTCCATGCCGGGGCCGGTCCATGCCTGATAGATGCGCGCGAGCGGCACCTGATCGGTGATCTCGCGATATTCCGGTTCTGCCAGAGTTACGGGACCAGCTTCACGGGTTTCTACAGCGGGGCCGCGCGTGATTTCACCGAACCAACGTTCGACCATCGGGCGCGCGGTTTCGGCATCAATGTCACCGGTCAGCGACAGAACGACATTGTTGGGACCGTAATTGTCGCGGAACCAGGTCTGCACGTCTTCAAGGCTGGCGGCGGAAAGATCGGCCATCGATCCAATGGTAGAGTGACGATAAGGGTGGCCGACAGGCAGCAGCCCATCGTTCAGCACATAGCTGACAAGGCCATAGGGGTTGTTATCACCCTGCCGCTTTTCATTCTGCACCACCATGCGCTGGTTATCGAGCTTTTCCTGACTGATCGCGCCGAGCAGATAGCCCATGCGGTCGCTTTCCATCATCAACGCCAGATCGAGCGCGCCAGCAGGCACGACTTCGACGTAATTGGTGCGGTCATACCAGGTGGAGCCATTGGTTCCGGTGGAGCCTGCAGCTTCCAGAGGGACGTCGAAATTCTCGACATTCTCGCTGCCGCCGAACATCAGATGCTCAAACAGATGGGCAAAGCCGGTGCGTCCGCGCGGCTCATGCTTCGACCCGACGCGGTAATAAGTGGTGACGCCGACCAACGGGCTTTTGCGATCGGTGTGGATCACGACCTGCAAGCCATTATCGAGCGTGAAGGTCTCGTAAGGAATGTCGACCGCAGCGATCAGCTCATCCAGCGATGCGGGCGCGGGTGCGACCACCTCCGCTTCCGCAACCGCTGCGGGCGGCGTATCGATGGTGGTACAGCCCAGCAGAGCAAGAGTGGCAGTAGCGGGGACGAGCGAGCGGAATACGGTGTGAAGTTTCATATGCTACCTGTTAGCACGCTTGAGCGCTGGTGAAACCCGTTTCAACGCGCTAGCCTTGGTTGAGCAATATTTTCGACGAAGGGTCGAAAAATCGGGTCCGACACTACTTGTGTTGCGAAAGTGCAACACTATCTGTCATGGGTAACAGCAAGGGACCAAGAGGGCATGAATCTCGAAAAATTTACCGACCGGGCGCGCGGCTTCCTGCAAAGCGCGCAGACTGTCGCCATTCGCAACAGCCACCAGCGCATTTCTCCAGAACACATTCTGAAGGCGCTACTGGAGGATGAGGAAGGCATGGCCGCCGGACTTATCCAGCGCGCCGGCGGCAATCCGGGCACAGCGGTGCAACAGGTCGATGCGCTGCTGGCGAAAGTTCCCGCCGTAAGCGGGGGCGGGGCGCAGCAGACGCCGGGGCTGGATAATGACGCGGTGCGGGTGCTCGATTCGGCTGAACAGCTTGCCGAGAAAGCCGGAGATAGTTTCGTCACTGTGGAACGCCTGCTGCTGGCATTGGCACTGGCCAAGGACAGCAAAGCTGGGAAGGCGCTCGCCGATGCAGGGCTTACCGCGCAGGCGCTCAACACGGCAATCAATGAATTGCGGAACGGCAAGACGGCCGACAGCGCCAATGCCGAGGCGTCCTATGACGCGATGAAGAAATATTCGCGCGACCTGACCGAGGCTGCGCGTGAGGGCAAGCTCGACCCGGTGATCGGGCGCGACGAGGAAATTCGCCGCACCGTGCAGATTCTCGCCCGGCGTACCAAGAACAATCCTGTCCTTATCGGCGAGCCAGGCACC
Source organism: Erythrobacter sp. UBA3075 (assembly GCA_002367375.1). Taxonomy (GTDB): domain Bacteria; phylum Pseudomonadota; class Alphaproteobacteria; order Sphingomonadales; family Sphingomonadaceae; genus Alteraurantiacibacter. Next base: position 4,388 of record DFBR01000056.1, read on the forward strand.
GGTAAGACCGCGATTGCCGAAGGTCTCGCATTGCGTATTGCCAATGGCGATGTGCCTGACAGCCTGAAAGATCGACGCCTGATGAGCCTCGACATGGGCTCGCTGATTGCAGGCGCAAAATATCGCGGCGAATTTGAAGAGCGGCTGAAATCGGTGCTGGACGAGGTGAAAGGCGCCGATGGTGAGATCATCCTGTTCATCGATGAAATGCACACGCTGATCGGTGCGGGCGCGAGCGAAGGCAGCATGGATGCCTCCAATCTGTTGAAACCCGCTCTGGCGCGGGGCGAATTGCACTGCATCGGCGCGACCACGCTCGATGAGTATCAGAAATATGTCGAGAAGGACGCGGCGCTCCAGCGGCGTTTTCAGCCCGTGTTCGTCGACGAGCCAAGCGTGGAGGACACCATCTCCATCCTGCGCGGTATCAAGGAGAAGTATGAGCTCCACCACGGCGTGCGCATCACCGATGCGGCGATTGTGGCCGCTGCACAGCTTTCCGAACGCTATATTTCCGACCGCTTCCTGCCCGACAAGGCCATCGATCTGATGGACGAGGCTGCCAGCCGCATCCGCATGGAAGTGGAAAGCAAGCCGGAGGAAATTGAATCGCTCGACCGGCGCATCATTCAGCTCAAGATTGAGGAATCGGCGCTGGCCAAGGAAAACGATTCTGCAAGCAAGGATCGCCTGACTGCGCTGCGCGAGGAACTGGCGAACCTTGAACAGCAATCGTCCGAACTGACCACGCGCTGGCAGAACGAACGCGACAAGATTCACGCCGAGGCCAAGATCAAGGAAGATCTTGACGCGGCCCGGATCGAGCTGGAGCAAGCCCAGCGGGCGGGCGATCTCGCCAAGGCGGGTGAGCTTTCCTACGGCAAGATTCCGGATTTGGAGAAGGCGCTCGCTGCGGCCGAGGAAACGACCGAAAATGCGCTGCTGCGTGAGGAAGTGACCGAGGACGATATCGCCTCGGTCGTCGCCCGGTGGACGGGTATTCCGATGGAAAAGATGCTCGAAGGCGAGCGCGAAAAACTGCTCAATATGGAAGACGTGCTGTCCCAGCGCGTGATCGGGCAGGAAAAGGCGATCAATTCGGTGTCAAAGGCCGTGCGCCGTGCGCGGGCTGGCTTGCAGGATCCGGGCCGCCCGATGGGCAGCTTCCTGTTCCTCGGCCCGACCGGTGTCGGCAAGACCGAGCTGACCAAGGCGCTCGCCGAATTCCTGTTCGATGACGATCAGGCGATGGTGCGCATCGACATGAGTGAATTCATGGAGAAGCATTCGGTCGCCCGCCT
>DFBR01000016.1:0-425 GCA_002367375.1 Erythrobacter sp. UBA3075
TTGCCGGTGCAATCGAAGCTGTAGTCCGCACCGCCATCAAGCAGCTCGACCAGATGCGTGACCACATCAGCGGTTTCCTTGGGATTGACCAAGTCAGTCATGCCGAACTTCTCGCCCCATTCCTTCTTCGCCGGGTTGAGATCAACGCCGACAATGCGGTCCGCGCCCGCCATCTTCGCGCCTTGCAGCACGTTGAGGCCGATGCCGCCAAGGCCGAATACCACGACATTGTCGCCCGGCTTGACCTGCGCTGTGTTCACCACCGCACCCACACCCGTGGTGACACCGCAGCCAATATAGCATGAGGTTTCGAACGGCGCGTCGGTGCGAATTTTGGCCACGGCGATTTCGGGCAATACGGTGAAGTTCGAGAAGGTCGAGCAGCCCATGTAGTGATGGATCGTCTGGCCCTTGTAGGAAAAGCG
>DFBR01000016.1:471-8119 GCA_002367375.1 Erythrobacter sp. UBA3075
CACATTTTGCACTGGCGGCACTCGGGCGTGTAGAGCGGGATCACATGGTCGCCGGGAGTGACAGAGGTAACGCCAGCGCCCACTTCGCGCACAATCCCTGCGCCTTCATGGCCGAGCACGCTGGGGAACAGACCCTCGCTGTCGAGCCCATCCAGCGTGTAGGCATCGGTATGACAAATGCCCGTCGCCATGATCTCGACCAGCACCTCGCCCGCCTTCGGACCTTCAAGGTCAAGCTCGACAATCTCAAGCGGCTGTTTGGGTTCGAAAGCTACGGCGGCGCGGGTTTTCATTTAGGCAAATCCTTCGCGGTGATAGGCAGGCGTAGCCGACCTTGGCCGCTTTCAGCAACACGATAGAAGGTTGCGCTCTCCGGGTCAGCCAGATTGATTCAGCGCAAAGTATAATGGTAGTGCCTTCTTCATAGATATTCGCTGACACAGGCCGTCTGGTCAGTGGTGACAATTGCCGCTGATCCTGCGGCATGCACATGGCTAGCTTTATTTGGGGGCAATCGAACATATGGCGAAACCGGGCAATTCAACGCAGTCAACCCAAGCCAACTCCAGCAAGAAAGCTACGACGGACAAGCTCGAACAGGGCCTTGCCGATGAGCGCAAGGTTGCCGCTCAGGAATCCGAGCGTGAAGCGGTGACAGAAATTGCCAAGGGCAAGGATGTGAAGCGGGACAAGGGCATCGAAGCGATTGTCTCTGGCGCATCGCCCGACGATGCCGCGCTGATGCGCAATTGGCTTGGCCTACCCAAACCGCCCGGAAAGCCGCGCCGCACCAGTGATGCGCTGGTCGATGATTGGCGCAACGGATCTTATCCGTACAAATACAAGATGCTGCGCCGCGATTACGAGCGTGAGAAATTCATCCTTCAGACCGAGCTGCTGAAGTTGCAAACCTGGGTGCGGGAGAAGCAGCAGCGCGTCGTGATCCTGTTCGAAGGGCGCGATGCAGCGGGCAAGGGCGGCGCGATCAAGCGCTTTATGGAACATCTCAATCCGCGCGGCGCGCGCGTCGTGGCGCTGGAAAAGCCCAGCGAGGTCGAGCGCGGCCAGTGGTATTTCCAGCGCTATGTCGAACATTTGCCGACCTATGGTGAAATCGTGATGTTTGATCGGAGCTGGTACAATCGTGCCGGCGTGGAGCGGGTGATGAATTTCTGCTCAGACGATGAATATGGCGAGTTTCTGCGGCAGGTGCCTGATTTTGAGCGCAATCTGGTGCGCAGCGGGATTCATCTGATCAAGTTCTGGTTTTCGGTCACCCAGCATGAGCAACGCCGCCGCTTCAAGGAGCGCGAAGTGCATCCGCTCAAGCAATGGAAGCTCTCACCAGTGGACCTTGCCTCGCTCGACAAATGGGGCGGCTATACAGAGGCGAAGGAGCGCATGTTCTTCCATACTGACACGGCGGATTCGCCGTGGACGGTGGTGAAGTCGGACGACAAGAAGCGCGCACGGCTCAATGCCATGCGCTTCGTCCTGCATTCGCTGGCCTACACCGGCAAGGACCCTGAACGGATCGGCAAGGTGGACGATTTGCTGGTTGGCCGCGCCAATATCATCCACGAACGCGCGGAATTTAGTCCGGGCAGCGCTGGTTAAGGCAAACCGCCCGTTTCGTCTCGGATAGGCGAGGGCGTGTCAGCCGCGACTGAGCGCGTGATTGATAGTGATGGATACCGGCGTGGTGTGATCCCCAATGATCTCGTTCAGCACCTTGTCGTAATTCTCCAATGCGCCCGTGCGGGTGGCATGGGCCGCCTGTGCCAGTGTTTGCGCGAAAGAGGCAGGCATTCCGCTCGCCTCGAGCGTTGCGGCATAGTCAGCCTGCGACATTTCCTGATAGGTCACATCCTTGCCGCTCTGGCTGGCGACCTCTTGCGCAAAATCATCCATAGTCCAGCTGGCATCGCCCGCCAGTTCCAGCACTTCTCCGCCATCGGCATTGACCAGCACCTGCGCGGCGGCAATCGCATAATCTTCGCGGCTGGCAGAAGAAATGCGGCCATCGCCCTGCGCGCCCGGAATGACCCCCGCTTCGATCTGTTCCATCAGACCGGCGGTGAAATTCTCATTGTACCAGCCATTGCGCAGCAATGTGTGGGGAATTCCGGTTTCGGCCAGCGTGGCCTCTGTCTGGCGATGACTTTCGGCAAGCTCGATGGGCGAATCTGGCGCGCCGAGGGTTGAGGTGTAGGCGATATAGCGCACACCCGCCCGCTCTGCCGCAGCGATCGCCGCGCGGTGCTGCGCCGTGCGCTTGTCGATAGCATTGCTGGATATCAGCAGCAGGCGCTCGACACCCGTCAGCGCTGCATCGAGCGAGGCGGTATCATCATAGTCAGCGCGGCGGACTTCCACGCCCTTGCTGGCAAAATCCGAAAGATCGTTCGGATCGCGCGCCAAAGCTATGATTTCGCTCGGCTCGACCATTTCCAGCAGCTCGTTCAACACCAGCTGGCCGAGTTGGCCGCTCGCACCTGTCACACCCAATTTCGCCATGATTCCCCCCTTTGAAAGAGCGAACACTACTCCTTGGCGAGACTGCTGGCCAGCTTGCGATTATCCCTCGTGAATAGCTTTCACGATCATGCAGGCCATCACGCCTTCGCGCCCGTCTTCGCTGCCATAGCCTGACCATTTGACCCCGCCGAACGGGGCATCAACGGTGGAAACGCCGCCGGTGTTGATCGCCAGCATTCCGGCCTCGACATCGGCGGCGAGGCGGCGGCGGCGCGCCGGGTCATTGGTCCAGGCATAGGCGGCGAGGCCATAGGGCAGGCGGTTGGCCTCTTCGATCATGGCGTCCTCGCCCGACATCGGGTTGATAATCGCGACCGGGCCGAAGGGTTCTTCGTTCATGATGTCGGCGTCCAGTGGCACTTCGCTCAGCACGGTAGGCTGGTGGAAGAAGCCCTGATTGCCGATCCGCTCGCCGCCGGTGAGCAATTTGCCGCCCTTGTCCTGTGCATTGGCGATCAGTTTGCTGATGTTGTCGAGCCCGCGCGCATTGGCCATCGGACCCATGTCGGTGCCCTTGTCCAGGCCATTGCCGACGCTCATTGCGGCGGCGCACTCGGTAAATCTGTCGCGGAAACGCGCGAACGAGTTTTCCTCGATCAGGAAGCGCGTCGGGCTGATGCAGACCTGTCCGGCGTTGCGGAACTTGTTTGCCACCATCGTTTCGACAGCCTTGTCGATGTCGCAATCGTCGAACACCAGCACCGGACCGTGTCCGCCCAGCTCCATGGTGGTGATCTTGAGATCTTCCGCCGCCAGCTTGGCCAGATGTTTTCCCACCGGGGTGGAGCCAGTGAAAGTCAGCTTGCGGATAATGGGAGAGCCAAGCAGCTGCTCGCTGACCTCGCTAGGCACGCCGAACACGCATTGCACCGCGCCGCCGGGCACGCCTGCATCAAGCAGAGCCTGCACCATTGCAATACCCGAGGCGGGCGTCTCTTCGCTTGGCTTGACGATGGCCGAACAGCCCGCCGCCAACGCGCCTCCGATCTTGCGCATCACGTTGATCGCAGGGAAATTCCAAGGTGCGAAGCCTGCGACCGGGCCGACGGGGTGATATTGCACTTCGGCACGCGCGCCTTCCGGGCGGACCAGCGTGCGGCCGTAAATGCGCCGGCATTCCTGCGCGTAGAATTCGAGCAGATTGGCAGAATACAATGCATCGCCGCGCCCTTCTGCCAGCGGCTTGCCCTGTTCGCGCGTCAGCGCCTCGCCGATTTCACTGGCGCGCTCGCGGATCAAATTGGCCGCCTTCGTCAGGATTGCACTGCGCTTGTCGGCAGAGACCTTGCGCCATTCGTGAAAGCCGCGCTGCGCCGCTTCCAGCGCGCGGTCGAGATCGTCCGATGTGGCATGGGGCAAGGTGCCGAGCACTTCCTCGGTCGCCGGATTGATGACCTCTTCGCTGGCTCGGCCATCGCCCGAAATCTGTTCGCCATCGATCAGCAAATGAAGCATGGGGTAATCGGTCATGAGATCTCCTCTTGGCACCCCATATCCGCAAGTGTCAGACCCGTTTCAAGCTCTTTCGCAGTCGCCCACCGCACATTTGTGAAGCCTGCGTTCACACTCGTCCGCTATCAGGAGCCACATGAAGCATTTCCTGCCCCTGCTCGCCCTGATTGCCACGCCAATTGCCGTGGCGGCACAGGACGCCGCACCGCAGCTCAGCCTGGAGCATCGCACGCTGGTGCGCTGTTCGGCAGCCATTGCCATGGTTGCGCAGGGTCAGGCCACTGCGCAGGAAGATGCGCTGCGCTATCCCGATCTGCGTGAGCGAGGCCGCGAATTCTTTGTCCGCGCAACCGCGCAGGTGATGGATGAGGCAGGGCTGGACCGCACTCAGATTGAGGCAGCGCTGGCTACCCACGCGCAGGACATCTGGAACAACGGCACCATCGACGAAGTCATGCCATCCTGCCTCGCGCTACTTCCGGCGTAAATACTTGTAGATACGCTGGACCGGCGCGCGCGCTTCGGGCAATAACGCAGGCCAGTCATGTGGCATCTTTACCAATTCCCGCTCTGTCCGTTCAGCCGCAAGGTCCAGCTCGTCCTTGGTGAGAAGAAGATCGCCTATGAACCGGTGACGCTCTATCCATGGGATGCGGGCGAGGAATTCCGGCGGCTCAATCCGGCAGGGCGCGTGCCTGTGCTGCATGACGCGGGCAAGAAAATGACCCTGATCGACAGTCAGGCGATCTGCGAATATCTGGAAGAGACGGTTGATGATCGCCCGTTGATCCTCGGCTCTGCGAGAGGCCGGGCCGAGATTCGGCGACTGATTGCGCTGTTCGATGAAAGCTTTTTTGGCGATATCACCGCTCCGTTGCTGCACGAGAAGATGCGCAAGCGGCTGATCCTGCGGCAGTCTCCCGATAGCCGGACTTTGCGTGATGCTGTCCGCCTGCTGCACGAATATCTCGACTATATTGATTGGCTGGTGGACAATCGCCGTTGGCTGGCGGGCGCACAATTGAGCCTCGCTGACTTTTCCGCTGCCGCGCAAATCTCGGTGATCGATTATCTGGGCGACATGGATTGGTCCGACCATACCAGCGCGCATGAATGGTACCGCGTGATGAAAAGCCGCCCGAGCTTTGGCCCGCTGCTGCGTCAGAAGATGGAAGGGCTTCCCGCCCCACGCCATTATTCAGACGTGAATGCGTAGCTTGTTTCGGCACGCCCATCCGGGCGCGCTATCCTTGGTGCTGTTCGCTCCACTTCGCTGCGCGGCACCTGCGGGCGGCCCGTCGGCCTTGCGGTTTGCTTGCCGCAAACCGATATTTGGCACTGACATAAAGAGAATATACCAATCGGACGCGAAGCGACCGCAAGCGCGACTGCGCGTCGGCCGTTAGGCCGGAAGCCTAAGGGGCCGGATGGCCCCGCCCGCGCTTGAGGCTAGGCAAATGCGCGGATGCGCAAGCGAAAGGATAATTATGCCGAAACTCACCCTCACCGAAGCCGAATGGCGCGAGAAGCTTTCGCCCGAGCAGTATCACGTGCTGCGCGAAGCCGGGACCGAGCGGGCATTCACCGGCAAGTATGAAAAGAACAAGGCTGATGGTCTGTACAAATGTGCCGGCTGCGGGCTGCCCGTGTTCGAAAGCGCGGCGAAGTACGACAGCGGTTCGGGCTGGCCCAGCTTTACCGCGCCCTCCGATGGCGATGCTGTCGACATGAATCAGGATCAGACGCATGGCATGGTCCGCACCGAAGTCGTGTGCGCCCGCTGCGAGGGGCATTTGGGCCATGTTTTCCCCGATGGTCCCGGCCCAGAGGGCTTGCGCTATTGCATCAACAGCGCCTCGCTGAAATTCGAACCGGAGGATAAAGCGGGCGATTAAGCACGCCGCCCGTTCACCGCAGATTACATTTGTCTTATGTAACGTGACCATTAATTGGGGTGGCAGAGGCGCGGTGCGCGCCTCGTTGCAGGATTTTAGAGGCTGATGGCCAGACGTCGGGGCAAACGCTCCAGCACTCAGAAAATGCGCGACACGCAGCCGCGCGGCTGGAAGGCCGGGCTGTGGCGCTGGACCAAACGGTTCGCTATTTTTGGCGTCGTGCTCGGTATTCTGGGCGCGATTGGCCTGTTCACCTCGGTTTATTTTGCCGCGCAGTCCATGCCGTCTTTCGCCGCGCTCAAGCAGAGCCAGAACGGTCAGACCATTCTGGTGCGCGCGCGCGATGGTTCGGAAATTGTCGAAATCGGGCCAAGCTATGGCCAGTGGATTGATGCCGATGAAATCCCGCAGGTGATGAAGGATGCGATGGTTTCGGTCGAAGACCATCGCTTCTATTCGCATGTTGGTGTCGATCCGGCAGGTCTGGCGCGCGCGGTTTACAACGCCACGCTGGAGGACCGGCAAGTCAGCGCAACATCCACGATCACCCAGCAATTGGCGCGCAATGTCTTCCTCAATTCCAACCGCACACTTGGCCGCAAGCTGCGCGAGGCCGTGCTGGCGATGGCGCTGGAATGGAATTTCACCAAGGATCAGATCCTCGAACTGTATCTGAACAAGGTCTATTTCGGCGGCGGGGCTTACGGTATCGACAGCGCCAGCCGCACTTTCTTCAGCCATTCAGCCCATGAGCTGAGCCTGGAAGAGGCTGCGATCATCGCCGGTCTGGTCAAGGCGCCCAGCCGCTATTCTCCCACCGCCGATGTCGATGCCGCGGTCAGCCGCGCCAATGTCGTAATCGGGCAGATGGTCCGTTATGGCGATCTCGATCCCGCAGTGGCGCGCGAAGTGAATGTGGAAGCGGTCAATCTGCGGGAGGAGATGGGCCAGAACTCGATCCGCTATTTCACCGATTGGGCGCTGCCGCAGCTCGATCTGCTGCTGCCCAGCGGGACGTTCGAGCCGATCGAAGTGTGGACCACGCTCGATGTCGGGATGCAGCGCGCAGCGACGACTGCAGTGCAAAGCAATGCGCCTGATGGGGCGCAGGGCGCGATGGTCAGCATGGACCGCGACGGGGCGATCCTCGCGCTGGTTGGCGGGACGGATTACGTCAGCAGCAATTACAACCGCGCGACCGATGCGATGCGTCAGCCCGGCTCCTCGTTCAAATTGTTCGTTTATCTCAGCGCATTGGAAGCGGGCTATACGCCTGACGACGATGTGCAGGATGTGCCGGTGACGATAAACGGCTGGAGCCCGCGCAATTCGGGCGGCAATTATGCCGGGCAGATCGACGTGCGCACCGCCTTTGCCTATTCCAAGAACTCGGTCGCGGCGCAGCTCGGCAATGAAGTCGGCTTTTCCAATGTCGCCAGCATGGCGCGCCGCTTTGGCATCACCACGCCGATATCGACCTATCCTTCGATGGTGCTCGGATCATCCGAAGTGCGTCTGCTCGATATGACCCGCGCCTACAGCGCCGTATCGGCGGGCGGGCAATCGGTGGAGCCATACGGCATCTTGCGCGTCACCACGGCAGATGGGGAAGAGGTTTACCGCCACCAACAGGCGCGCAGTTACCGGCTGGTGCCTGATTACGTGGCGGCGGGAATTACTGATCTGTTGCAGACGGCAGTCGCAACCGGGACCGGGCGTGCGGCGCAGATTGGCCGTCCGGTTGCAGGCAAGACCGGCACCAC
>DFBR01000016.1:8212-14352 GCA_002367375.1 Erythrobacter sp. UBA3075
GCTTTCGCTGCCTATATGCGTTACGCCGTGCGCGATCGTCCGGTCGAGGAATTCGATACCGACCTGAAACTGCCCGACTGGCAATTGGAGCCCGATGAGGAGCTCTATTACGGCGAAGAAGGCGAATATTATTACTATATCGACGAGCAGGGGAATCTGGTCGAACCGGGCCGCACCCAGCGCGCGCCGGAGGACGGTTTCGATGTTGAAGGTGAGGGCGAAGGCATCGTGCGCGACCCGCTCGACCCGCGTGGAATGGATCAGGAGCCGGGCCAGCAGGGCACTGGCGGATCAGGTCGGCCCAAGCCACCGCAGGCGGCAAGCGATGATTTCCTCGAACAGGCGACCGGGCAGGACTTGCCCAATGACGAACCGCGCCAGCGCCGCCTTGGCGATGAGCTGATCAACGAGCAGCGGTTCTAGCCAACGCCTCGGGCTGCGCTGCGGCTACAGCTTCCAGAACCACACTGCTTCGGCGTGATTGCGCGGGTCGTCATAGCCGATCGGCGTGACACTGCCGTTCTTCCACAGATCGATATGGTCGCCGATCCGGCGGTGTTCGCCAGCCCGGGTGAAGCAATTCTTGAAGAAGATGATGCCCGATTGGCTGGCGAGCTTTTCCTTCGCGGTGCCGCCATCCTTGAACATCCGGGGCCGGCCGATCTTGCGATAGAGCCAGTTCGCCAGCGATTCCGCACCGCGCGCATGGCCATGGGCGCATTTGGGTTCAGTGTAGGTGGTCTTGCTGACCGTTACGGTCTTTTCGGCATTGAGTGCCACGCTCATGCGAATCGCGCATTGATTGGCCCACGGCCCGTCGCACGGTTTGCTCACATCCGGGTAATGGAGCCATAATGCATTGAAATCAGGTGTTGCCATCGTCTCCTCCGCAAGCGGTTGTGAATTTCGACATGGCGACCCTTTGGCCCGGTCATACACCTACAGGCGGCACGCGGCCAGATCGCCCGCACACAAACGAAAACGCCCGGCAACCGCGTGGCGGCGCCGGGCGTTTTGTTCGCGGAAAGGCTGTGCGCCTATTCGTCGTTGAGGCGGACCGGGACCGACTGCGGTGCGCCGCGCCGCGCCTGAAGCCGGAGCAGAACTGCACCGCGACTGGCCGAGCGGGCGGCGGCAATCACCTCTTCCAGCGCTTCAAGCGTGGGGACCGGGCGACCGTTAGCCGCGAGGATCATCACTCCGCGCGCAAGACCGCGCCGGGCCGCGTCGGAGTTGGGATCGACGCCGGTAATGGCGAGGCCCTTCGTATCGGCTGCAACGCCAAGTTGGCGTGCAATCGCCGGATCAATCGGGACCGCCTGAATGCCGAGCGAATCTTCGACAAGGCTGCTCGAATCGCTCGGCGCCATGCCAGTTTCCGGCTCGTCTTCGTTCTGGAACATCTGCTGCTGCCGCAGCTCGTCCTCACTCGGACGGCGGCCCACGGTGATATTCAACCGGCGGCGTTCACCATCGCGGATATAGGTCAGCGGAACAGTCGTGCCAGGCGCGATATTGGCGACGATGAAGGACAGCGTCTGGTCGGGCGAAATATCTTCGCCATTGACCGACAACACAACGTCGCCTGCGCGCAGGCCGGCGTCTTCGGCCGGTTCGCCCGGCTGGACCATCTGCACCAGTTCGCCGCGATTTTCGGCAATGCCGAGGGCTTCGGCAATGTCGTCATTCACTGGCTGGATTTGCACGCCAAGATAGCCGCGCTGGATTTCTTCGCCCGCTATCAGCTGGTCGACAATTGGCTCGGCCACTTCGGCGGGAATGGCTAGGCCAATGCCCACGCTGCCGCCTGAGGTCGAAAGAATTTGATTGTTGATGCCGATGACGTTGCCCTGCATGTCGAACAGCGGGCCGCCTGAATTGCCGCGATTGATCGCTGCGTCGGTCTGGATGAAGCGGCTATAGGCGCCCGAACCGACATTGCGCAGCACCGACGAAACTATGCCGCTCGTCACCGTGCCGCCAAGGCCGAAGGGGTTGCCGATCGCGATCACCCAGTCACCCACGCGGGCCTCGCTGGAATCACCAAACCGTACAAAAGGGAACGGCTCGCCGCGCGAAATTTTGAGCACGGCAAGGTCGCTCTGCGCGTCGGTGCCGACAAGTTCGGCTTCGTATTCGGTGCCATCGGCCAAGGTCACCGTCACCTCTTCCAAAGTCGCGCGCGCATCGGGCGATACAACGTGGTTGTTGGTGACGAGGTAGCCATCGGCTGACACGAGGAAGCCTGAGCCAAGCGAGGTCGCTTCACGCGTTTGCGGAGTGCTTGGTCCTCGCTGGCGGCGTTGGAAGAATTGTCCGAACGGCGTACCCTGAAATGGATTGGCCTGCTCCTCGACGGTAACCGTTTGGCGGGTCGAAATGTTCACAACGGCGGGCTGCAATTGCTCGGTCAGATCGGCAAAGCTGGCCGGAGCACCGGCGCGCGGGACCACATTGGTCATTTCCGTGCGGTCGTTTTGCGCGACCTGCGCCCAGGTGGGATTGCCCGTGATCAGCGAGATGGCCGCCCCGCCGACAAGCAGGGCGGAGGTGATACCGTAGGAATAGCGCACTGGCTTCACGTCCTTGTTATCCTCTTTATTCAATACTGTTTGGTCCCGTGGGCAATTGCAGCGCAAAGCGGCTGAACCGCTCTTTAACGACGGCTGTAATCGTGATTACCTGCCGCCCTGGAATTGGCGCAGATAATCATTGTCCGGGCTCAGAATGACTGAGCTTTCACCGACATTCGTTTCACCTTCACGCGGCGGGCCGAATGTGGCGCGATAGCTCTCCATGGCGCGGTAAAAATCGTAAAAATTGGCGTCCTGATTATAGGCCTCAGCATAGATTTCGGCTGCATTTGCAGCGGCTTCTGCGCGAATGATCTGCGCATCGCGGCGGCCACCGGCACGGATGGTCTCTGCCTCTTCCTGCCGTTCTGACCGCATCCGATTGAATGCAGCATCCAGAGGTGTTCCCTGCGGAAGGTCAGCACGCTTAATACGCACGTCGAGCACCTGCGCGCCATATTGGCGTGCCTGCGTATCGAGCGAATCGCGAATATTGTTCATGGCATTGCCGCGTTCAGGCGTGAGCAGGCTGGCGAAGGTCCGTCGGCCCAGCTCTTGCCGCAAGACCGAAGTGAGGATCTGGTTCAGCTGGCCTTCCAGCTGCTCCTCACTGCCGACGCTTTGCACAAACAGAACCGGATCGTAGATGCGGTAGCGGGCATAGGCGTCAACTTCCAACCGCTGCTGATCGTTCGACAGCACCGTCTCACGCTCCATATCGAGATCCATGATCCGCCGATCAACAAATTGAATGCGCTCGACGATTGGGATGCGCCAGATAATCCCGGCACCGGTCTCGCCAAATTCCTGATCAGGGAAATACTGGTTGGCGGTGTTAACCGGTTCACCTGTACGAATTTTCACCGCTTGCTGGGTTTCCGGAACGATGACCACAGTGCTGAGCAGCGCGACAAGAAGCACTGCCACAGCGGTCAGCGACGCTTTGTGATTCTGCAAGAAAATATCCATTTTACTGGCCCTCCTGCGGAGTAACCGTCAGCGTATTAGTGTTCTGCGAGCGGCGCCGCACTTCGGGCAGCGGCAAATACGTCGTCACTCCTTGGCCCTCGACAATCGTCTTGTCGGTGCCGCGTAGCACCTGCTCCATTGTCTCATAATAGAGACGTTGCCGCGTCACTTCGGGCGCGAGACGGTACTGCTCATAAATTTCATTGAATTCCGCTGCGCCGCCCTGCGCCTGCGCCAGCACTTGCTGCTCGTAACGGCGCGCCTGGTTGAGCAATTGCTCACGGTTTTGACGTGCGGCAAGCACGTCGTTGAACGCATCAATCACCTGTTCGGGCGCCTCCGTTCGGTCGATCTCAACACCCTGAACGGCTATGCCAGCACCATAGAAATCGAGAATGGACTGCATGCGCTCACGGACACGATCCTGCACCTGCTCACGCCCGGCACCTGACAGCACCGTATCAAGATTGGTTTCTGCAATGGATTCGCGCATCGCCGATTCAGCGACCTCGCGCACCGTGTCGTCAGGATCAGCCAGCTGGAATTGGTAGTTCACCAGATCGTTGATGTTCCAGCGCACGATGTAGGACAGATCGACCAGATTCTGGTCGCCAGTAAGGATAAGATTGCCGCCTTCGCTATCGATCGAAAGCAACCTGAATTCGCTGACATTTGTAACCGTTACCGTCTGCGCGGGCCAAGGCAGAGTCCAGTTTGTGCCCGGGCTCATCGTGTGAGAATATTTGCCGCCCAGCCAGGTAACGACCCCCTGTTCGCGCGGCTGCACGAAGTGAATGGAGGTTGTGAGTACCCACACGGCGAGAATCGCAACCAGTGCGATCGGGAACCAGCTTTTGCCGCCGGGCCTATCCGGCAGGCGGAAACCCGAGCCTCCGCCGCTGCCACCGCGGCGCGGGCCCTCGGGGCCGCGACTGCGGAAGATGTCTTCTATATTGGCCGAACGGCGCGGGCGTTCGCCATCGCCGCCGCCACCGCCGGGCAGCCACGGATTGCGCGGGCCGCCCCCGCCTTCAGAACCGCCATCCGATCCGCCACCGGAGCCATCTCCGCCGCCGCCATCATTGCCGCCGCCATTACCGCCACTGCCAGAGGGTTTACCCCACGGGTTGCGCTTATCAGCCATAGCCAGACCAAATCTTTCGAAAAAACCGCCCAATCGTTCCATGCACTCTTCTATAGGTAGCCGTTCGACAAAAAACAGGGGTTATGCGGCGCAAAATTGCTGACCGCGCGTGTGAGAGCCGCTAGCACGCCTTGCCATGAACTCTGATACAGTCATTCGGGCAGCCATCCCAGCCGAGCTTTCGGGAATGGTGCAATCTGTCTCTCTGCGCGAGGGTGTGGCAACGATTGTCGCCGACGCCAGCGGGCTGGGCCGCTCTGCCGCAGCGCAATTGCAGCGCGAGCTGGAAGAGGCGGTCGGTGCCGTGGAAAGTGTGTCCGAAGTGCGCGTCGCGCTGATGGCGGACAAGGTCGCGCGCAAGATCATCACAGTGGGATCGGGCAAGGGCGGGGTCGGCAAATCGACGCTCACCGCCAATCTTGCCGTGGCGCTGGCAAAGATGGGCATGAAGGTCGGCGTGGTCGATGCCGACATCTATGGTCCTTCCCAAGCGACGTTGCTCGATGGGGCCGACACCAAATTGCGCGCCGAGGGTCAGACGCTGATCCCGCATGACAGCGATTATGGCGTGAAATTCGTTTCAATGGGGCAGCTCGTCGAACCGGGTAAAGCGATAGCATGGCGCGGCCCGATGGTCGGCAGCGCGCTGGGGCAGCTGATGGAAGCCGACTGGGGCGAGACCGAGCTGCTGCTGGTCGATTTGCCGCCGGGCACGGGCGATGTGCAGCTGACCATGATGCAGAAATTCAAGCCGACCGGCGCGCTGGTTGTCTCCACGCCGCAAGACCTCGCTCTGATCGATGCGGCCCGCGCAATTGACCTGTTCCAACAGGCCAAAATCCCGATGGTCGGGATTGTCGAGAATATGGCGGGCTATCTCTGCCCGCATTGCGGCGAAGTCAGCGAACCGTTTGGCCAAGGCGGGGCAGAAGCTGCTGCGGGTGAGCTGGGCGTGCCCTTCATCGGCCGCGTGCCATTGGCGATGGAAATCCGCACCGCGAGCGACGGTGGCAAGCCGCCCGCTGCTGGCGACAGCGAATTTGGCAAGCCCTTCACCGGGATCGCAGCGCAATTGCAAGCATGGCTGGAACAGGCCGGATGAACATCTCGCGGCGCGGAGTGCTCGTAGGGGCGGCAGTAGGGGGCGGATTGCTCGTCGCCTGGGGCTTAATCCCGCGCACTTTCGACAATCCGCTGGAACCCGGCCCCGGCGAGGTGGCATTTGATGCCTGGCTGAAAATTGCCGATGATGGCGTGGTGACGGTGGCTGTCCCGCAACTCGAAATGGGTCAGGGCATCACCACGCTGCTCCCGCAGATCGTGGCGATGGAACTGGGGGCGGATTGGCGGCAGGTCGCGGTCGAGCCTGCGCCGGTTAGCGGTGCCTATGCCAATATCCCGTTAGCCGCGCGCTGGTCTGCGCTATGGCGGCCTCTGATCCCGGCATTGGCGGA
>DFBR01000047.1 GCA_002367375.1 Erythrobacter sp. UBA3075
GCTCAATCGCGTCCTTGTCCGCCACTGAATTTGCCACCGCCGCCGCGATTGGCGTCATACGGGTTCTTCGGGCTTTTCAGCGATAGCCGCACCGGCACTGCGCCAAATCCCAAGGACTTGCGAATGCCGTTGAGCAAATAGCGTTCATAGCTGGTCGGCAGGTCGAACAAGCGGCTGCCAAAGATCACGAATCGGGGTGGGCGGGTGCCGACCTGCGTGATGTAGCGCAGCTTGATGCGCCGGCCGCCGGGCGCGGGCGGCGGATTGGCGGACAAAGCATCGTCAAACCAGCGGTTGAGCGCGGCAGTCGGCACGCGGCGGCTCCAGTCTTCGCGCAGCTTAAACGCGGCGCTCAGCATCGTGTCGAGCCCCTTGCCGGTCATGGCGGAGACGGCGAACAGCGGCACGCCGCGCAATTGCGCCAGACCTTCCTGCAAGGCATCCTTGACGCCGTTAAACAGGCTGCTGGGGTCTTCCGCAATGTCCCATTTGTTGATCGCAATCATCAGCGCGCGGCCTTCTTCGATCACTCGGCTGGCGATCTTCAGATCTTGCACTTCAAGCCCGCGCGTCGCATCAAGCAGCAGCACGACAACCTCGGCATAATCGACGGCATTCAGACCATCGGCAACGGATAGCTTCTCCAGCTTGTCGACCACCTTGGCGCGCTTACGCATTCCGGCAGTGTCGATCAGCTTGATGATTCGGTCCTCGCCTGATTGCGGATCGGTCCAAGTCCAGTCGACTGCGATAGAGTCGCGCGTGATGCCTGCTTCGGGGCCGGTCAGCAGGCGATCTTCGTCCACCAGCCGATTGATCAGTGTGGACTTGCCCGCATTGGGGCGTCCGACGATCGCGATGCTAAGCGGCGCAGTCGGGTCCAGTTCTTCCAGCTCCTCCCCTGCTTCTGCCGCAGCGCGGGCCTTGTCGGCAGCAATGGCCGCTTCGGCTTCGGCTTCGATTTCGAGGCGTTCGGCCTTGTCTCCAATCAGCGGAAACAGCGCAGAGTAAAGGTCTGCTACGCCTTCGCCATGTTCGGCGCTGACCGGGATCGGTTCACCAAGGCCGAGCGAGTAGGCTTCGAGAATACCGCTCTCGCCCCCGCGACCCTCGGCTTTGTTGGCGATAAGAACGACCGGCACTTCCTGCTCGCGCAGCCATTGGCCGATTTCTTCGTCGAGCGGAGTGAGGCCGGCGCGGCTGTCGATAACGAATAATGCGGCATCAGCATCCTTGAGCGAAACCTGCGTCTGCGCGCGCATTCGGCCGGGAAGGCTGGCGTCGTCCTCATTCTCCCAGCCGGCAGTATCAACCGCTTCAAATTCCAGCCCTGCAAGCCCGGCTACGCCCTTACGGCGGTCGCGCGTAACGCCCGGCTGGTCGTCAACCAGCGCCAGACGTTTGCCAACCAGACGGTTGAACAGTGTGGACTTGCCGACATTGGGCCGACCGATAATGACGACCTGAGGAAGGGCTTTGGGGGCTTTCATGCCGCGCAGGTGGCGCTCGGCGGCACGAAAGGCAAGGGCGAAGGTACGATGGCCGCCTTACCAGCTGCCGGTATTTTCCATGCTGGCCCACGGTTCCTGCGGGTCGAGATTGCCGTCCTGCAGTAATTCTATGCTGATACCATCGGGTGATCGAACGAAAGCCATGTGCCCATCGCGCGGCGGGCGATTGATGGTGACGCCAGCATCAATCAGCGCCTGGCACGTCTCGTAGATATTCTCGACCTGGTAGGCGAGATGACCGAAATTGCGCCCGCCATCATAGCTTTCCGGCGCGCTGCCGTCTTCGGGCGGCCAATTGTAGGTCAGTTCGACCTCGGCGACGCCTTCCTGCCCCGGTGCGGCAAGGAAAATGAGCGTGAACCGTCCCTTTTCGCTGTCATGGCGGCGTACTTCCTCCAGACCGATCAGCTTGAAGAAATCGACCGTCGCCTGCGGATCGGTGACACGGATCATAGTGTGGAGATAATGGGTCATTTGGGGTTCCTTGGCATCCTGCGTCATGCCCTAGCAGCCCCGTGCTTGCATAAGAAAGGGCCCGCACCAATTCCCCCTTGGTGCGGACCCTCCCGTTCCTCGCGTGACGCGAAGGCTGTGCGTGCTCAGAAGCTCGCAGACAGGCTAAAAACCACCGAATCATCGGTGAAAGTGCCACCCGGATCAATCAGGCCGTCACCTTCAACGCCGACGAAGGCGACGCCGACAGACAGCGGCGTGCCGGGCACGGCTGCTTCAGCTCCGATGGAATAATCCCAAGCGGTGCTATCGGGTGTGAAGGTCAGAAAGCCATCAGTGTATCCCAGGTGTCCCGTTACGGTGACAGGCGTTCCCGGAATGCCGACGCCAAGATCGCTATAGATGTAGAAATTGTCAGTCCCGCCGAGCGAATCCTGCTCCGGTGCATAGGCGATGCCGAGCGTCGCTTCTGCCGGGCCAATTCCGACGCCAACCGAGCCATAGGCTTCCAGATAATCGAAATCACCCGGGCCTGCGTCCGGATAGATGTAGGCGATTACGCCAATATCAGTGGAGACATTGCCGAATTCTCCGGCCCAGCCGCCGTAGATATCCAGCTCGGTCGAACCGAAGCCGACCGTGGTTTCGTCAAGGGAAGATGCCCATGTGCCGACATAAAAACCGCTGGGAAGGCCAACGTCGATGCCGCCCTGAATGGCGATCTCGCCATCGGACAGGCTAACGCCGCGAAACTTGTAGTCGCTGACGATGGCGACATTTGCGGAAACTTCGACACCGATTCCGGAATCATCATCATCCTGCGCCATGGCAGGAGCCGCCAGAAGGGCGGAGGTGGACAGAACTGATACAGCCAAAAGGCTGCGGACGGACGTAAGCATGGACAATTCCTCGATTGCTATGGTGAACTATGCTTCGTCCCACCTGCGTCTCGCGAATTTGGCATCGTGGCGTGCCGATTTCTCGCGAATGCGCAATGATCATGCACATGGATGCTGCACTGCACAAGATTAATTGCGGCAAATGCTCGTGGCGCGTAACCCTGTGTCTAATTTGCATCACATTCAGGGGCTGGTCATGAAAAACCGGCACACAGGCGCTTTGCAGGGCACTCTGATTGCGCAGCTGTGCGTAATATCTATGTGGACGGTTAGAATTTGCGTCATGATGCAGTATTTCACTTCCATGTTCACTCCGTCGAAAGCCAAGACGAAGAAAGAACTGCCGCGCATCCCCGAGGGGCGGCGGGTGTATGCTGTGGGCGATGTGCATGGCCGCAGCGACCTGTTCATCTCGTTGATCGAAGCGATTGAGGCAGACGTCCACGCAGCCGAGGCCGAAGGACTAAAGTGCGAAGTGGTGCTGCTGGGCGATCTGGTCGATCGCGGTCCAGACAGCGCCAATGTGATCGAACTGGCGCGCAAGTGGAAGAAAATGCGCGAAGTCCACATCCTGTGCGGCAATCACGAGGAAATGTTCCTCAACAGTTTTGAAGATAAGGATATTTTGCGCCATTTCCTGCGGCATGGCGGGCGTGAAACGCTGATAAGCTATGGGATGGAGCGCAAGGTCTTCACCAAGGCCAGCCTGTCCGAGATTCAGGAGATGCTGGAAGACGTGGTGCCGAAGAAGCACCGCAAATTCATCGGTGAGTTCGAGGACATGGTGCAGCTGGGCGACTACCTGTTCGTCCACGCCGGGATTGAACCGGGCGTTCCGCTAGAAGAGCAAAAGCAGCGCTCCCTGCGGTGGATTCGCGAACCCTTCCTCAGTCATGAAAAGTCCCATGGGCTGGTGGTGGTTCATGGCCACACGATCACCGATGAAGTGGTCGATGCCGGAAATCGGATCGGGATCGATACCGGCGCCTATTCGAGCGGACGGCTGACCGCGCTTGTTCTCGAAGGCAAGAAGCGGCGCTATCTGGTGGCTGCCGAGGGCAAAAAGGGCAAGGTCACCGTTGAAGGCGCCAAGCTGAAGGCCTGAGCGCGCTGCAAAATCAGCCAAAGGCCCGAAATGCCGGGGGGCCTGTAAGCCGGGTTCTGTCCCGCAACCGATATGCAAACACATCAGCGCTGCGGGGGCAGCCATTCATCTAGGCGGGGGATTGCTCCCGCGCTCCAGCGACCAACCCGGGTCTCTCGGAGCGAAACACTCCTGCCTATGAATAGGCGCGAGACCCCTATGCGGTCTTGCTCCGGGTGGGGTTTGCCATGACGGAGACTGTTGCCAGCCCCCCGGTGCGCTCTTGCCGCACCCTTTCACCCTTGCCTGTGAGGTTTCCCTCCATCGGCGGTATACTCTCTGTGGCACTTTCCCTGAGCTTTGGCCCGAAAGCCTTCACCCGGCGGGCGTTACCCGCCACCCTTGTTTCATGGAGCCCGGACTTTCCTCGAATTCTTGCGAAATCGCGGCTGCCCAGCCCCCCGGCGCTATTGGATATAGAACGGGCACCGCTTTTTGCAAAGCGGCGCCCGGTTCAATTGTCGCGCGAATGCTAGTCTGCGTCGCCGCCGATGCCTTCCAGCGCTTCATCAGGTGACAGCAGATAGCGCCAGATCACCGCACCTATTGCGGCACCGATTAGCGGAGCGGCCCAGAACAGCCAAAGCTGCGGGACCGCCGCTGTTTCGGCATAGAACGCCACGCCGGTAGAGCGCGCCGGATTGACCGAAGTGTTGGTCACGGGAATGGAAATGAGGTGGATCAGCGTCAACGCGAGACCAATGCTGATCGGAGCAAATCCGCCCGGCACCTTGTTCGATGTCGAACCGAGAATGACGATCAGGAAGCCCGCCGTCAGCACAATTTCAATCAGCAGGGCTGCCGTCATCGAATAACCGCCCGGCGAAAGTTCACCAAATCCGTTGGAAGCGAACCCTCCGGCGGTCCATCCATCCTGACCCGAAGCGATCAGGAACAGCATTCCCGCAGCGCAAAACGCGCCGATGACCTGCGCGATCCAATAGAGTGGTAACTCGCTCCACGAAAAGCGTCCGCCAAGTGCGAGGCCAAGCGAAACGGCAGGGTTGAAATGTCCACCCGAAATACCGCCCACGGCATAGGCCATGGTCAGCACAGTGAGGCCAAATGCCAGCGAAACGCCGACGAAGCCGATGCCGAGGTCCGGATAGCCCGCCGCGAGAACGGCTGCGCCGCAACCGCCAAAAACGAGCCAGAAAGTGCCGAAGAACTCGGCTGCAAATTTGCGTATCATGATGGTCCCTCTCCTTTGATTGAGACTCTCTCAGGCTAGCGCGGAGGTGACGAAGACGCGAATCGGGTTGTGTAAAATCCTGTCTGGCTCCGGCTCTAAATTGCCCCGCATCTTGGAAAATATCGGCCGCTTGACGCGTGTATTGGAGTCCAAATTCGACTGCGTTTTGGTAAGATTAACCGGCTCAATTCGGCGGGATTGCTTTGGGGGCGGGGCCATCGCCACCCATCGCCGCCCATCGACACTGCCAGAACTGACGGACTGTTTATGCAGTCACTGGTTCTTCAAAAACCGCTCATCCCTCAGCCGCTTCGCTGTGCTGGTCATACGCTTCGAGCGCTTGCGCGGCATACATCGCGCTCGGCCCTGCGCCCATATAGACGGCCAAGCCTAGTGTCTCGGCGATTTCCTCTCGCGTCGCGCCGTGCTTGCGCGCGCCTTCGACGTGGTAGGTGATGCAAGGGTCGCACCGGACCGCGACCGATATCGCCACTGCCAGCAGCTCCTTTGTCTTGCTGTCCAACGCCCCGCTTCCGTGCGCAGCTGCGCCCATTTCGCGGAAGGCCTTCATGACATCTGGCTGACCTTTGTGCAGATTCTTGATGGCCGGGAGGAGGCTGACAGCCATGCCTGGCCAGTCCTTAAATTGCTTAGCGCTCATTGAATGTTTTCTCTTCTGAATTGATGACCTCGTTACCATCGCGCTCGAAGCTTCGGGTTGGCATTGAGATGGATCAATCTGGAATGAAAATTCCTGTTACCGCGCCAGCCCCCGGTCACGATCAAGCAGCAGCTGGAACAGAATAGCGCGCACTTCGCCGTCGATCTGGCCATCGATACGCCCTGGGCGCCAGCGTCGCTGGAACGCTTCGACCACCTTGTGACCATCGGTGATGTCATAGCCAAAGCGTTCGAGCGCCAAATAGAAGCTTGCATCATTGTCGAACGGATCGCCATGCTCCAGCTTTTCCGGACGTGGCAGGCACAGGCCATATTCGGCGAGGCGATCCCAAGGAAATAGCTCACCCGGATCGATCTTGCGGGCGGGTGCAACATCCGAATGGCCGACCACATTGGCGCGGGGGATATCGTGGTCTTTCACGATACGATGCAGCAACGGCACCAGCGCATCCACTTGCGCATCGTTGAATTCACGATAGCCCAGCTCATGGCCGGGATGATCCATTTCGATCCCGATGCTGGCCGAATTCACGTCCTTGTGGCCGCGCCAATAGCTTGCCCCGGCGTGCCACGCGCGCTTGTTGTCCGGAACCAGACGGATGACTTCGCCTTCCTCCGTAATGCAGTAATGGGCCGAGACCTGCGCTTCAGGGTCGCACATGCGAGCAATCGCCGTGTCGACCGGTTTCATCTCGGTATAATGCAACACGACCATGGAGATCGGCAGCGCGCGATCATTGAAATTGGGCGAGAGCTGCTCGCGGTGGACCAGCTCGTCACTCATGCAGTGCCTCGTCCATCACGGGCCTGCCAAAGCGCCCGCATCAGCCGATCATCCCATCGCCATCGGGCAGCATCGCGCCGAGCACCAGTGCCTCTGGCGTATGCGCGAATTGCACCTGTCCGCCTTGCTCGCCTGCCAGCTGATGGATCATATGCGCGGGCGCAGTACGGCCCGACAATTCGCTGTCGGCCAGCTCGCCTGCCAGTGCTTTGCCGATCGTCGCGTCGAAAGCGACCTTGGGCCCGCTGGCGCGGATGGCGATCTCGGTCGCGCCATCACGGCTTTCTGCGCCGACTTCCAGCGTTCCGCCGCGCACCAGAGCGTCCAGCCCCATGGCAGCGAGGTTGAGCAGGATCTTGACCGCAGGCTTGGCGAGAGTGGATTCTGCAACCGACCATTCAAGGTTGAGCCGTTCATCTTCTGCCGTGAGTGCGGTCAGCAATTCATGCGGCTCTTCTGCCGGAACCCGGTCCCCAAAACCGCCCGCAGCGCCGTAAGCAAGACGGAAGAATTTGAGCTTGCTGGCCGAGGTGCGCGCGCTCTGTTCCAGCAGGTCAACGCAGCGCTGGCGCATCGCCGGGTCTTTTTCATCGGCGAGCAATTCCAGACCGTTGTTCAACGCGCCCACCGGGCTCAATAGGTCATGGCACAGCCGGGAACACAGCAGAGCGGCAAGATCGGTTTGCGAAGTCATTCAGTTTTTCGCCATTCAAAATTAACATCATGGGTGACAAAGGTGACACATTGTCGCCCAGTCATTTGGGTCAGAGAGCATTACGTTTTCAATGCTTTGTTCCCGAAAATGTCAGGGTGACATTTTGCGCGGAACGCGGCGGAAAACAGCTCACTCGCCCGATTTGCCTTGCTGCTTTAGCCGGACGTGACCGCCTAGGGAAGCGCTGCGAAGCTGGTTTCGTCGTCTCGTCAGAACGTCACGGCATCATTGCACCCGATAATTGCCGTAATACGACCATCACGCGAAAAGTAAGAACGATCCTTCGACAAGCTCAGGATGAGCGGTAAGGAAAGGTGGATGAGCGATTCCGAAACCCTGTCCGGCACCACCACCTCTGCCACCCGCCTCGACAAGGCGCTGGCCGATGCCACCGATTTGTCGCGTGAACGGGTCAAGGCGCTGATTGCCGAGGGTAATGTTGAAGTGGACGGCCAAACCGCCACCAGCCCTTCCACCAAAGTTAAAGCTGGATTGAGCTTTTCTATCCACATTCCGCCCCCAGACAATCCACAGGCTCTTCCACAGGATATCCCCATCACCGTGGTGTATGAAGACGAGCATCTGATCGTGGTCGACAAGGCTGCGGGCATGGTTGTGCATCCGGCAGCGGGCAATGCCGACGGCACGCTGGTCAACGCGCTGCTGCATCACTGCAAGGGATCGCTCTCTGGTATTGGCGGCGTGGCGCGGCCAGGCATTGTCCACCGGATCGACAAGGACACATCCGGCCTGCTGGTGGTCGCCAAGTCCGACGCTGCGCATGAAGGCTTGGCCAAGCAATTTGCCGATCATTCTCTTGAACGCGCTTATCTGGCCGTGTGCGGGGGCCATCCGCGCCCGGCGCAGGGGACCGTGGATGAGAGGATCGGGCGTTCCGACGCGAACAGAAAGAAAATGGCGGTGCTGCCCAAGGATTCCTCGCGCGGGAAAACTGCGGTCACGCATTACAAGACGCTGGAGCGGCTCGATCATGCTGCATTGGTCGAATGTCGTTTGGAAACCGGGAGAACCCACCAGGTGCGGGTTCACCTTGCATCAATCGGCCATGCGCTATTGGGAGACCCAGTATATGGACGCACACCAACGCCGCTTCGACCGCTTCTCAAATCGCTCGAATTCCAGCGTCAGGCGCTTCACGCAGCGATTCTCGGCTTCATTCACCCCGTCACGGGTAACCAGTGCCGGTTTTCGAGCGAAATACCTGCCGATATGCGGGAACTAATCGACCAAATGGGTCATTCCAATCGATGAAATGCGCACTATATCACCGCCAGTGCGTGTATAAGTATAAAACTAACGCACCGAATGTGGCCGCCAAGGTCGGGTGCCCAGCAGGGGCCTGAAAATTGCGGTCGACGATAGAAAGGTTTGGGACCAAGTGAGTAACAAAAGACCAAGTGTGCCGGCACTTAGCGGGGAGCAGAGCCTCAATCGCTATCTCGGCGAAATCAAGAAATTTCCGATTCTGACGGCAGAGCAGGAATATATGCTCGCCAAGGCCTATGCGGAACATGAAGATCAGGACGCGGCTGCGCAGCTGGTGACAAGCCATCTGCGCCTCGTGGCAAAGATCGCGATGGGTTATCGCGGTTATGGCCTGCCGGTGTCCGACCTCATTTCCGAAGGCAATGTCGGCCTGATGCAGGGCGTGAAGAAGTTTGAGCCCGATCGCGGTTTTCGTCTCGCGACCTATGCCATGTGGTGGATCAAGGCGAGCATCCAGGAATTTATCCTGCGTTCGTGGAGCCT